>JAJKIP010000267.1 GCA_021154405.1 Segetibacter sp.
GAGTAGAAAATAAACAGTTATAGTACTGGTAAATTAAAGTTGAATTTTTTTTCTTCTATTCTTTGTGGCATTTTTGTAGTAACTAGCATCAACATGAAGCACGCCTTTGTCTTTCCCGGCCAGGGATCTCAATACCCCGGAATGGGAAAAGAGCATTATAATAACAGTGCATTTGCAAAGAAATTATTTGAACAGGCCAATGAAATATTGGGCTTTCGTATATCTGATACGATGTTTGGCGGCACGGAAGAAGACCTGAAGCAAACCAATGTGACGCAACCGGCCGTATTCCTTCATTCCATAATAGCCTTTCGCACCATTGATGATGCCAAACCGGATATGGTTGCCGGTCATTCTCTCGGTGAATTTTCTGCACTGGTTGCCAATGGCACACTCAGTTTTGAAAGCGCTTTGCAATTGGTAGCTGTTCGCGCTAAAGCCATGCAAAAGGCCTGTGAAATGAATCCTTCTACCATGGCTGCTGTATTGGGACTTGCTGATGAAAAAGCTGAATCTATTTGTGCAGAGGTATACAGAGAGACTGGAGAGATTGTAGTACCAGCCAATTATAATTGTCCCGGCCAACTCGTGATCAGCGGTACAAAAAAAGGTATCGATATCGCCTGTGAAAAAATGAAGGCAGCGGGCGCCAAACGCGCATTGGTATTACCTGTTGGTGGTGCTTTTCATTCTCCCCTTATGCAACCTGCGAGAGAAGAATTAAAGGCAGCTATTGAATCAACCGATTTTCATTCTCCTACCTGCCCGATCTATCAAAATGTAGCGGCCAAGGCAGTATTCCATAAAGAAGAGATCAAACAAAACCTCATTGATCAGCTTACCGGCCCGGTACGATGGACGCAAAGCATAATGGCCATGATTGCTGATGGTGCTTCACGTTTTACTGAAGTAGGTCCTGGTAAAGTATTGCAGGGACTTATTGCAAAGATTGACAAGACTATGGAAGTAGAAGGTGTTAGCTGATCCCGATAGTGATCGGGACAGGGACACTAAGTCCCGATAGATATCGGCACTGCACAATTGATCCATCCTCCATCAAAAGAAGCATTGTATTTTTTATAGAAATTAATAGCTGGTTCATTCCAGTCAAGAACCTGCCATGCCACACGATTGAATCCTTTTTCTTTGGCTTCCAGGAATAATCGCTCAAATAATAATTGTCCAATTCCTTTACCGCGCATCGTATTTGTAACCAGCAGATCTTCCAGGTACATTGCCTGTCCTTTCCAGGTTGAATAACGGATATAGTATAATGCAAATCCGTGTATCACTCCATCTGATTCCGCTACAAAAGCCCACCATACCGGGTTTTTGCCAAATCCACTTTCCTCAAAATGTTTAAGTGAAACGGTTACTTCCTGTGGAGCTTTTTCATAATCTGCCAGCTCCTGCACCAATTCCATCAGCCTGGGACAATCTTCCCTTACTGCCCTGCGAATAGTAATTTCCATACTGTTAGTTTTGATTATCGGCCTTCTATGATAAGGCCTGGCTGATATCCGCTATAATGTCCTGTACGTTCTCTATCCCCACATTCATCCGGATAAGCCCATCGGTAATGCCATACTTTTCTTTTTCCTGCTTGGGTACACTGTAATGTGTCATCGATGCAGGATGGCACAACAAAGTATCACAGGTGCCGAGTGATACTGTACGTACACACATTTTAAGATTATTCATGACATCAATGCCTGCCTGCAGACCATCTTTCAATTCAAAGCTTAACATGGCACCCGGATGGCGCATTTGTTTAAGTGCAACATAATGATCAGGGTGTGTAGGCAATCCGGTATAATTTACCCTGGCCACTGCAGGATGTCGTTCCAGCACATGTGCAATTTCCATTGCATTATGACAATGACGTTCCATGCGCAATTCCAGAGTCTTCATGCCATTGATCAATAGGAAAGCGTCAAACGGGTTGGCATTACCACCCAGCGTTTTCATGGTCGCATACACCTTCTTTTTCATAAACTCAATATCTCTTCCCAATAACACACCACCGATTGAAGTACCATGTCCATTCAGGAATTTGGTAGTGGAGTGCACTATAAAATCAACATCATATTGAAAAGGCTGCTGAAGATAGGGAGTAGCGAAAGTGTTATCACAGGCCACCAGCATTCCATATTGTTTGGCAAGTTTACTCAACTCTTCGATATCCACGCATTGAATAGTTGGATTAGCTGGTGTTTCCAGGTAAAGCATCTTAATTGCTTTATCCTTTTTCATTGCTTCCTCGGCAATATTCAGATCACGGAGATCAGTAATAATTGCAGATATTCCTAAAGGCGGAAGCAGGTTGGTGATCAACTCTTCAGTGCCACCATAAAGAGAATAATGGGTAAGTATTTTATCACCGGCTTTGAGATTGGCAATCATCAGCGTGCTAATGGCTGCCATACCCGAAGCATGTAATGTTGCTTTTGCTTCTACCTGTTTGCCGTTCTTTTGTACACCAAAGGTTTCAAAAGTGGCTATCTTTTGTTCTGCCTCAGTAAATGTGGGATTGCCCCACCGGGAATAGATATATCCAGGCTCCTGTCCGCTGAAACGGCGCATTCCCTGTTCTGCTTCATCATATACAAAAGTGCTGCTGGCATATATCGGAACCAGGTGCGCATAATTGGGATCCTGCTCATGTCCACTGTGCACTGCTGCGGTTCCAAAGCCAGTGAGAGGAAAGTTTTTTTCCATGTCTAATTCATTTAACCATCCCAACAGTGCTGCTGGGACTATTTTGTATCATACGCCCACTTTACCAGGCTGGCGCCCCAGGTAAATCCTCCGCCAAAGGCTGCAAGAACAATCAGCTCGCCTTTCCTTAATTTCTTTTCCCAATCCCATAAACAAAGGGGAATGGTGCCGGCTGTTGTATTGCCATATCGCTGGATATTCAACATTACTTTATCATGGCTCAATCCCATGCGATCTGCTGTTGCATCAATGATCCGTTTATTGGCCTGGTGTGGTACCAGCCAGGAAATATCTGCTCCGGTCAGCTTATTTCTTTCCAGCAATTCAGCGCTTACATCTGCCATACCTCTCACGGCAAACTTGAACACGGCCTGACCCTCCTGGTAGATATAATGTTCTTTATTGGTAACTGTTTCAATGGAGGCCGGTTTCAGGGAACCTCCTGCTTTCATATGAAGGTATTGACAACCACTGCCATCACTTTTCAAAAGGCTGTCCTGCAATCCGTATCCTTCTTCATTTGGTTCCAGTAATACAGCACCCGCTCCGTCTCCAAAAATGATACAGGTGGAACGATCAGTATAATCAACAATTGCGCTCATTTTGTCCGCGCCACATACCACCACTTTTTTATAACGTCCACTTTCAATAAGGGTTGCTCCCACGGTGAGCGCATATAAAAATCCTGAACAGGCAGCGCTCACGTCAAAACCAAACGAATTTTTGGCTCCCAGTTTATCGCAGGCAATATTTGCAGTGGCGGGGAACGTCATATCAGGTGTAACAGTTGCCACAATCAGGCATTCGATTTCATTTGGATCGATGCCTCGTTTCTTACATATATCCTGAACTGCGGGAACAACCAGGTCAGAGGTGGCTTTTCCTGCACCTTTCAAAATTCTTCTTTCTTCAACTCCCGTTCTTGTACGGATCCATTCATCCGTGGTATCTACCATTTTTTCGAGATCAAAATTTGTGAGCTTGTCTTCAGGAACAAATCCGCCAACGCAGGTGATGGCCGCAGTAATTTTTTTATTCATTCGTAACAGATTATTTCTTCAAACTGCGGGCAAAGGTAACGAAGAAAGCCATTAGCCAATAGTTATTCAAAGCCATGATCATGTGCCATGGATCAGGCACCTCACGAACCACGAGTTTCAGTTATGGTTCGTGAGACACGAACCAGGTCACGTGAACCATGGCTTCTAATTCCTTAATTTCGCCGCCATGATAGCTTACCTGAAAGGTGATTTTGTTCATAAAACTCCGGCATGGGTTCAGATTGAAGTGAACGGAGTGGGATATGAAGTTCAGATCAGCCTTAATACCTTTTCCCAAATTCAATCCCTTGATAAAGGAACACTCCATACCCTTCTTATCATCCGTGAAGACGCTCACCTGCTGTATGGTTTTTTTGAAAAGGCCGAAAAGGAGATGTTTCAACATGTCACCAGTGTGTCCGGGATCGGCGCCTCAACCGCCAGGATCATGCTTTCGTATATGAAACCGGCGGAGCTGGCCAGAGCTATTGTGCAGGGCGATGTACGCACGCTTGAAAGCATAAAAGGGATTGGCAAAAAGACGGCTGAAAGACTGGTCCTGGAACTTAAAGATAAACTTGGTAAAACAACCCTCGAATCAAATATTTCCCCTATGAAAAACAATACATTGCAACAGGATGCGTTAAATGCTCTGACGGCTTTGGGTATAAATAGAACGGCTGCTGAACAGGCCCTTCAAAAAACCCTGAATACTAACCCGGACTTACCGGTGGAAGAGCTGGTCAAGAGAACGCTCCAAATCCTTTGATGACCAAAATTTCTGGAACTAATTGATGCTCTAGCTTTACCTTGAATCCTAAGACTGCTCATATTTTCCGTACGTTGGTATTAATTGCCATCTTACTCCCCTTTGCTACCCACGCAAAGGCAGGCGGCTTTTATAATTCCCACAATACCATTAATTTATACGATACAGCAGGCATTCCTGATACGCTTAAATACCCGATCCGCGACAGGTATGGCGACCCACTTTCCAATCCCAACCGGAACAGTTTCGACCTCAAGGATACCGCCTTTATTAAACGAAATGTGGAGTATGACCCTTTAACAGGTGAGTACTACATCATGGAAAAAATAGGCGATAAGTATTACCGTTCTCCGGTAACCTTTAGCCGGGATGAGTTCCTCCGCCTTCAGGGCCGGAAAGATGAAAATGATTATTTCCGCCAGCGGGCAGACATGCTGGCCGACATGAACCGACGGTTCTTCAAACCAAAATATAGTACTTCCAAAAGCTGGTTCAACCGGATCACCGGTCCCGGCAAGGTAGATATTAAGCCTTCCGGTTACGTGGATATCCTTGCAGGTTACCAGGGGCAGAATATCAAAAACCCCACCCTTCCGGAGAGAGCCCGGCGAAATGGCGGGCTGGATTTCAATATGAATTCCCAGTTCCAGGTAGACGCCAATATCGGCGATAAATTAAAACTGCCGATCAATTATAACACGCTTGCCAATTTTGAATTTGAAAATCAGCTCAACCTGAATTACCAGGGCAAGGATGATGAGATCATCAAACAGTTCCAGCTGGGTAATGTGAACTTCACCTCAAAAGGTACCCTTATCCAGGGCGCCACTTCCCTATTTGGTGTAAAAACACAATTGCAATTTGGAAAACTCTTTGTAACCGGCGTTTTAGCCAACCAGCGGGCACAACGTCAGTCATTAGGTTTACAGGGTGGAACTGCTACACAAAGTTTCCAGCTGAAAGCAGATGAGTATGAAGAGAACCGTCACTTCCTTCTCTCTCAGTATTTCAATGTGAATTATAATAAGACGATGGCAAAATTGCCTGTTGTCAGTTCTTCCATCCAGATCCTTCGAATGGAAGTCTGGGTAACCAACCGTACAGGCGCAACAACTGAAACCAGAGATATCGTTGGCTTAATGGACCTTGGTGAAGGACAGCCATTCAGAACAGGTTTCGGCGGAACTGGTAACCCCAACTCATTGCCCTTTAACAATATCAATACACTATATTCACAGCTAACAGCTAACCCCAATAACCGAAGCTCAAGTACCGTACAAACTTTCCTGACAGGTAGCCTGGGGCTTACTCCTGTACAGGATTTTGAAAAAACATTTGCGCGCAAACTGGCGCCAACGGATTATTATCTCAACCAGCAGGTAGGGTTCATTTCATTGAATCAGCCGCTGCAGCCAGATGAAGTATTAGGTGTTGCATTCCAATATACCTATAATGGCAGAGTATACCAGGTCGGTGAGTTCTCCCAGGATGTTCCACCAGATAGCACTGGTAAATCCCAAAAAGTTCTTTTCCTGAAATTATTGAAAGCAACTTCACAGCGTACCAATCTTCCTATCTGGGATTTGATGATGAAGAATGTTTATTCTGTTGGTTACGGACAATTGGAAAGAACCGATTTCAAACTGGATATCCTTTATGAAGAGCCAAGTCTCGGTGAAAAAAGATATTTACCTCCAACCGCTGTCCAACCACAGTATGAAGGTGCGCCGATCATCTCACTCGTTAACCTGGATCGATTAAATAATCAGAATGACCCGCAGCCGGATGGTGTGTTTGA
>JAJKIP010000268.1 GCA_021154405.1 Segetibacter sp.
ATGTCCCAATACTCAACATAGCTGATATGGTTTATATTTTCTGCTGAAGGATAATTAATGCCGAAACTGGATTGTGGATTATTGCGGATATACTCCACAGTGAATTGGTCAGCGACACTGGCAGGTGAAGTAGCAACCAGTTTCACTGGTGCATAGATCTGACCTTTTCCGACGGGGAAAGTAAAATCATCGTCTCCTTCTTTCTTTAACGGACCCTCAATAAAACTGTTAACAGTTGCGCCTGAGCAAACCGCATTGTCAGCGAGTGTAAGCAGATTAGCATTGCTGGTAATAATCTTGCCATTGACCAAATTAAGATTATAGGGTAGCCTCAGCGGTGAATCCATTGATATTCCTGCGGGATTATTTATACGTAAAGTGATATTGCCGGTTATAGCACCCATTCCATTTATATGTTGATTGATCGATCCATTCAATTCCAATATCGGTAAACCCGCGCCAGTTTTTGTAATCGTTCCCTGCAATAAAAGATCGCCTGCTATTTTAACCAGGTTATTATTGATCCCATTCTGACAATTAAAAACTGCGCCAGTTGCCAATAAAAGGTTTTTCTGGACAATAAAATCTGCGCTCATGCCACTGTTCAGTGTGGCCTGACTATTAATTTTAAGCTCACCTCTTATTTTCACGGGTGTGCTGCCATTCCCGGTATAACTTACATTGCTGCCGCGGGTAACAGCAGACAATACCATTGAACCGTAGGTTCGCCCCGTTAATGATATTGTATAGCCTGCAACAGGAACATCATACTCAAATATGCCAGTTTCTGTTCCAGCTGCAGTGGACAATTGATTTACAATGGAAGCATTTGCCCTGCCTGTACTATGAATATATTGTCCACCATTATTAATACGGAAGGTGTTGGTAATATTTACTCCTGAACCAGTAGTTGCACCGGAAGCATTCTTCAAAACAGCCGCAGTATTCAATATCAATGCATCACCCGCCCCGGAAATAAATAATCCAGGATCTGCTGTATTGGTTGCAGGAAGTAACAGTGTAATTGAAGCTCCATGGGGATTAATTACCAGAGTTCGAATAGTCACACTGGTATTACCGCCGGGTAAAACAACAGTATAATTTGTTACCACAAATGAATTATCCAGGATCACATCATCCCCTGGCGAAGGCAAAACATTGCCTGTCCAATTAATAGAATTGTTCCATAAACCATCAGCCCCTTCCCCATCCCAGGTAATAACTGCGCCCCTTGCTGCAAGAAAGGGCATAGCAAGCCCAATAAGTAAATACTTTTTCATAAAAATAAATTGAAAAATGAAGGAAGGTCAGGGCACGCAAATTAAAATGCCTGGATCAACCAGGCATGAGGAAAAAACAATGTTTTATGGGAAAAAACTATTTCTTGCGGAAGAATATGCGGACGGGAACACCTGTAAAATCAAACTTCTCTCTCAACTGATTTTCCAGGTAATTTTTATATGGCATTTTTATGTCGTCAGGGAAATTGGTGAAGAATGCAAAAGATGGGACAGCAGTAGGAAGCTGTGTCACATATTTGATCTTTATAGAATGGCCTCTTACAACAGGCGCATGATATTTTTCAACAGCTTTCAGCATGGTATCATTCAATTCCGATGTAGGTACTCTACGGTGGCGGTTATCATATACCTGTAGCGCCATTTCAATGGCCTTGAATATGCGTGTCTTTTCTTTGGCAGAAATGAACAGAATAGGAACATCTGTGAAAGGAGCCAGTCTTTCTTTTAATTTCTTTTCGTATTCCCTGGCTGAATTGGTTTCTTTATCTGTTATAAGATCCCATTTGTTTACCAGCACCACAACTCCCTTTCCTTTGCGGACAGCCAGGCTGAAAATATTAAGATCCTGGGCGGCTATTCCTTTTTCTGCATCCAGTAACAGAAGGCATACATCCGCTTCATCCAAAGCTTTTATGGCACGAATAACCGAATAGAATTCCAGGTCCTCATGAACCTTGGTCTTGCGGCGGATACCCGCTGTGTCAATCAGCACAAATTCTTTCTGGAAGAGATTATAACGAGTATGGATAGTATCCCTTGTAGTGCCGGCTATATCACTGACGATAGTCCTTTCTTCCCCAACAAGTGAATTTAATAATGAAGATTTGCCCACATTTGGCTGACCAATAATTGCAAACTTGGGTAATGCGGCAATTTCCTCAAGTTCACCTGATGAATCTTCCTCTATTAAAGCGGCAATATCGTCAAGCAGTTCACCTGTGCCACTACCGCTGGCAGCAGCAATAAAGAATACCTTTTCAAAACCCAGGCTATAGAATTCAGATGCCTCCAGCAGTCGTTCATTATTGTCAACCTTATTAACTGTCAGAAAAACCGGCTTGGTACTTCTCCGCAATACATCGGCCATCGAATCATCCAGACTGGTCATTCCGGTATGCGCATCTACCATAAAGATGATGGCATTGGCTTCCTGTACGGCAACCAGCACCTGCTTGGCGATCTCCCTTTCAAAAACATCTTCACTTCCCGACACAAATCCTCCGGTATCGATTACGTTGAAGGTTTTGCCATTCCAGTCGGCTACTCCGTATTGCCGATCACGTGTAACCCCGCTCTCATCATCCACAATCGCTTTGCGTTGTTCCAGCAAACGGTTGAATAATGTGCTCTTCCCAACATTGGGTCTTCCTGCTATGGCCACTGTAAAACTCATATCCTGATAAATCTAAAATAAATTAATTAGCTGCTCAATATCCATACTCCTTCAACTGCAATTCATTTTCTCTCCACTTCGGCTTCACTTTAACAAAAAGCTCCAGGAAAACTTTCTGTTGCAGGAATTGCTCTATGTCTTTCCTTGCTTCAGTTCCAATCTTTTTGATCATGCTGCCTTTCTCCCCAATAAGAATCACTTTTTGTGTTTCCCTATGTACAATAATATCTGCAATGATCTTGATCAGCGTTTCCTTTTCCTTGAATTCCCTTACCAGCACTGCAGTGTGATAGGGTATCTCGTCTGAAGCCAGTTCATATATTTTTTCCCGGATCAGTTCACTCACAAAAAATTTAGTGGGCAGATCACTGATATCATCGGTTGGAAAAAATGGCTCTCCTTCCGGTAAAGATTCAAGAACAGGTTTAAGGAAATTTTTCAGGTTAATACCACTGGTGGCGGAAATGCTGATTGCTTTTTTACAATACTTCTTACTCTCAAAAAAAGCAACCGCCTGTTTTAGCGTATCGGTATTTACCAGGTCAATCTTATTAAGCACCACAATGGCAGGCACCTTCAATTTCAATGCCTCAAAAATGCTATTTGCATCATCCCAGCTATCCTTTATATCAACGATCAGCAGGGCCAGGTCTGCATCTTCCAAAGCGCTCCTGACAGCCTGCATCATTTTTTCATGCAGCTTATATTTGGGCTCAATGATTCCGGGCGTATCCGAAAATACCACCTGGTAATCCTTTTCCGTCATGATGGCTTTAATCCGATGGCGGGTGGTCTGTACCTTGGGTGAAACAATAGCAAGTTTCTCACCCATCAATGCGTTGAGGAGAGTGCTTTTGCCGGCGTTGGGGCGACCAAATATGCTTACAAATCCCGCTTTCATTTTCTAATACAACAAGGCATAAAAAAATAAGGAATCAGAAACCTGATTCCCTATTCATAATTCCTTCTTTCTGACTCTGTTGCGAAGGGGAGGATCGAACTCCCGACCTTCGGGTTATGAGCCCGACGAGCTACCGCTGCTCTACTTCGCGATGTGGGGGGCAAAGGTAAGGTCCTGAGAAGTATTAACCAAAACAAATAAGTTAAAAAGGCACCGCCTTTATGCCAGGAAATATGGCACAAAAAGCAAATGGATCAGATGCTGATGGCATATGATCCATTTGACCTATGTGAGTAATTGGCTTGTTAAGTTTTGTTATACCGATGCTATACCATTAAGACCCTACTCTGGAAATCTTGCTTGCTCCGCTTGATCTTACATCACGAACCAAACCAGACCCCTTATAATCGATATCACTTGCTCCACTTGCGTTAACTGATAATTCTTTATTTACAGTGATCCGGATATCACTGGCACCGCTTGCTTTTGCATTGCAATAATCAGTAGCAAGATCAAATCCTTTAAACTTGCACGCTCCGCTTGCATCGATTCTGAGGTCAGTTGTTATTCCACTCAGAGTCATGTCAGATGCACCACTTAGATCAACAGTCAGTTTTTTTGCTTCAACCTTCCCCTTGAGGTCACTCGCGCCAGAAAGATCTATATCAAGATCACCAGTGGCCTTAATGGTACCTTCGATTTGAGCATTACATGCACCGCTTATATCCAGTTTGTCGATATTTTTGAAAGAGATGTACGCTTTCAATTTCTTATTTCCAAGATTCAGCTTCCATCCTTTCTTATCCAGACCGATGTACAGAATGCCGTTTTTTACTTCAACAGTTATCAGATCCCTGAATTTTTCTTCCGAAGCACTAACCGCCACAGCTTCCTCATTGCCCTGGTTCAGGTAAACGGTAAAAGCATGTCCAACGCTGATACCATGAAAATTTTTAGCCTCGCGGACCTGCACATTTTCATCTTTGATAGTCTTTTGGGCCAACGCGCCAGCCTGGAGACTTACTATGGCAAGCAAAGTCAGTATAATACGGTTCATCCCTTTATTTTTTATTATTCTCTGGCCAGATGGAACGCCGATAAGCATTCTCCTGTGTGTAATATCATTGCCTGGGCGGTTCATAAATAGATGGTTTGAACGTGTTACGCACTAAGAGGTCAAAAAGTTACAGGTATCAATTCCTTTTTCTATTAATTTTGCAGCCAGTACTTACCGGATTGATATCCCGTAAGTTCACTCAGCGTTCCCGGGGTGCTACCCCCAATATGTGTTCGAGAGTTCGGAGCAAATTGGGGTGATGGCTGAGATAATACCCGTAAACCTGATCAGGGTAATGCCTGCGCAGGGAAGGAGATCAGATATTCCCCTTCTTTAACAGCATTCCCTCTCATTTTTTAATCTAAAACAAACAAAAAAATGAAGAGGATCTTTATGCTTGGCTGTATTTCCATTTCAGCTATTGCATTGCCGGCTCAGCAAAAAAATGTAGCCAGCGACAGCTTTTACGTATTAAGTCCGGTAGAATTAAGGGCCATTCGAGCCAATGACAGGGCACCATTTACCAAAACCAATCTCAACAAAACGGAAACCGAAAAAAACAATGTGGGCCAGGATATTCCTTTTATCCTGAACCAGACCCCGTCTGTTGTAATCAATTCCGATGCAGGAAATGGCATTGGATACACGGGCATTCGCATACGGGGTACGGATGGTACGCGGATCAATACAACAGTGAATGGAATTCCATACAATGATGCAGAAAGCCAGGGAACTTATTTTGTAGACCTTCCCGATTTTGCCTCCTCGGTTAATTCCATACAGGTACAACGAGGGGTGGGCACTTCTTCCAATGGAACAGGTGCATTTGGTGCAACATTAAGTTTATCTACCAATGAATATAATCCAATAGCCTACGGGGAGATCAACAACAGCTATGGTTCTTTCAATTCCTGGAAGAACACAGTAAAAGCCGGATCAGGTCTAATTGATGATCATTTCACAGTTGATGCCAGGCTTAGCCGGATTAGCAGCGATGGGTACATCGACAGGGCTTCCAGCAATCTTCAATCATTTTATTTATCCGGCGCCTGGTTCAATAAAGGCTCATCGATCCGCTTCAATGTATTTTCC
>JAJKIP010000269.1 GCA_021154405.1 Segetibacter sp.
GTGGAAGATTATGTCCGAACGCAAAGGCTAAGGAATATTCGCAATGCGGCAGTAGTGATCATAGATAATAAAACGCATAATGTAATCACCTATGTTGGCTCTTCTGGCTTTGCTGATACCACTGATGGCGGTCAGGTTAATGGCGCCAATGCCATTCGCCAGCCCGGCAGTACCCTGAAACCCCTGCTTTATGCCTTAAGTTTTGATGAAGGATTGATGACCCCAAAGACCGTTTTGACTGATGTGGCTGTTAATTATGAAGGCTACGCTCCTGAAAATTATGATCAACATTACAATGGCTATGTTACAGTTGAATATGCGCTGGAACATTCCCTTAATATACCAGCTGTAAAAACCCTTAGGCAGGTTGGCCTTGATCAGATGATCGCTAAGTTAGGCGCCTGCAACTTTATGCAGATCCAGAGAGACAGGCGAAAGCTTGGCCTGTCATTGATCCTGGGTGGCTGTGGAACCACGCTGGAAGAATTGACAGGGTTGTTCTCTGTTTTCGCCAACAATGGAGTTTATATATCTCCATCTTATCTGCAGGATGAGCCCACCCATCGCCGTTCGCAGATAATTACTCCGGCTGCCAATTATATGGTCAATGATATTCTCTCACGAGTTGACCGTCCGGATTTTCCTCTCAATTGGGGTTCAACAGAACACATGCCCAAGATTGCCTGGAAAACCGGAACAAGTTATGGCAGAAAAGATGGCTGGAGCATTGGTTATAATAAGAATTATACGGTTGGAGTATGGACCGGAAATTTCTCCGGTACGGGTGTAGCCGATCTCAGTGGTGCAAATGTTGCCACACCATTGCTGTTCAGAATATTCAATACGATAGATTACGATAGTGATGAAGAATGGTTCACTCAGCCTAAAGACTGTGAGATCAGGCAGGTTTGCAGTGAAACCGGCATGATTCCGTCCGATCATTGTACGAATAGGGTAACAGACTATTTTATTCCACTTGTTTCCTCCACACAAGCCTGCAATAACTACCAGGAGATCATGTTAAGTCCGGATGAACATATTTCCTATTGCAGAACATGTGCGCCACAGGCAGGCTATAAAAAGAAATGGTTCAGAATAATAGATCCGGATATGCAGGCCTGGTTCAGCGTAAACAATATTGCTTATGATAAGATCCCTCAACATAACCCCGACTGTGAACTGATCTTCAAAGGCAATGCCCCCTATATTACTTCACCAGCCAATGGAACAGAGTACCTGATCAATAGGAAAACTCCCGAACCGCTACAGCTGGTTTGCAAAACGGCTAATGATGTAACGAAGGTGTACTGGTACATCGACAATAAATTCTATAAAAGCTGTAATGCAGGAGAAAAACAATTCTTTATTCCTGCGGAAGGACCGGTAAAGATCTCCTGTACGGATGACAAAGGAAGGAACAGGGATATTAAAATAACTGTACGGTTTGTTAGCCTTTGATCTTCTCCTTGATATGATCAGACAAGCGGATTGATACTGCGACCACAGTAAGCGTTGGATTAACACCACCGCCAGTAGTGAAATTGGAAGAACCGGCTGTATATAGATTATCAATACCGTGAACTTTTCCATTACCATCCGTTACGCCTCTCTTTGGATCATTATCCATCCGGGTTGTGCCCATATGGTGCCATCCTCCGCTGGTATGCTCAGGAAAATCAAGATTCTTCTCATCCCGCAGACTTTTATCAAGCTTTACCCGGCCAAAGCCTGAAAGACCTGCTTCCTTACCAACAAGCTCTATGATCTTTCGAAGGGATCTTTTTTCAACTTCTGTCATATCCCAATGCAAAATAGCCCTGGGTACTCCAAGTGTATCAAGCTCCGTATCCAATAATACACGTGAATTGGGGTTCGGTGCCTGTTCCAGGCGAACAACCAGCTCAAACGACTGATGTTCCTTGGATTCAAAAAAGCGTTTGATCTTGTTACCTCTTGCTTTTAGATCGGCCTCAGACACATCCTTCCAGTTTTTCCTTGGATCATCTCCACTCCATGTCTTGCTCAGTGGCGGGATCTTTTTATCCAGGTCAAGAGGAGACAGGGAAGTAATACCATTTAATACCTGCAATTGTGCCTGGGTCTCCGGTTTCATAGCCAGCTCCACTTTAGCACGGGGCGGCTTGTACATATAATATTTAAGGGAATTAGGTTCATTCAGCCATAATTCACCTGCATGTATCTCGGCATGATCCATAAAATGCCTTCCCACCAGGTCATTATCATTTCCAAGTCCTTTTGGCGCCTGTTTATTGGAAGCCAGCAGCAGTCTTGAATTCTGAATAGCGCAACAGGCCAGGATATAATGTTTGGCTACAACACTATGCGTTTTACCTGCATAGTTCTTTACTGTTATTTCAGAGACAGAGTTTACTGTATCATTGGTTTTAATGTCAGTAGCATTGGCATAGGTATACAGATGAATGTTCTTTGCATTCACGATCGTATCCTTGTATTTGGGACCAAAACGTGTAGGGCCGCTGAAGCGCCATACTTTTGGCCAGAAATTTTTGGTAAAAGGAAGAGGAATCAGGGAAGGATCTTTCTTCTGCCAGACAGCACTATCAAATTCCATGTCCTGTATATCAAGATAATTCTGGCAGCGCATGTAGAATGGCATCAGATCAGCCTGACTGAAAGGCCAACCGCTAAGTGGTACCCAATCCCTTTTTTGAAAGGCAATGGGATCAAAAGTGGAACACATGCCGCCCCAATGGCCTGAACTTCCGCCAAACATGTGAAGTCTCGCGGACTTTAACGGGAAATTGCTATGCCCGGTCATTTTGCCTTTGAAAAGATCCTGCACTTTGTCATCATAGTCAAAGCCTCCCCCTTCCAGGAGAATAACCTTATAAGGCGTATCCATCCATTCAAGGGCAATGCTGAGACCGGAGGGGCCAGCACCAATAATGCAAATATCTCCTTCAATACGTGAGTTGTTCTCGATTTGTCTTGCATCAATATGCACGGTAAGTTGGTATTAATAGGTTAAGAAAGTGAATATAGCGCACACTGTCGGGCTTCAGTGACAGAAACAACCCAACCTGCCACGATCAATGTATTATCAGCTTTAAATTCCTGATCCGTTTTCTCATCCAGCCAATCACTCACTTCGTGTATATCTGTTGAATTTATCCTTTTGCCTGAATCATTTTTCAGTAACAGCTCTACGAGTTTTTGTTTCTCTGCTTCCTCAGGTACACGTTTCCTGTAATCCATGCCAATCTCACGAATTTCTTCATCATTGCAGAAGTTCCCCAATATCCTGGGCTCTTCCATGGGTCTGTTCCTTACCTTTTTGTGATTACCTAATTTGATAGCAACCGGGACGGCTACTGCAGCAACTGCAACGGCAGAAATGAGTAAGAATTTTTTACGTTTCATAAAGTGGGGATATACAAAAAATCGGTTGGCATAAAGGTTAACGTTTAAGCTTCAACCAGATCGGCGATAAAAATAATATTAAAATATCTGGTTTTATAGTGAATCCGGTCTTATTTCCCAACCGGTAATTTATATCCTCCTGGCGGCATCTTCCCCCGTATCAATTGCCCCCTCCATGAACCCCTGCCAGTCCGCCAAATGCTCCCCGGCAAAATGAGTATGTATATGAGATCGGCTTAATATGGGCCTCACCCTGAACCACTGCCCCTTGCCATAAATTGCATAAGAACCATAGGAATAGGGGTCATTTCCCCAGTAATAATTGGTTTGAGTTTCCAGCAGGGATCTTACGTCTCCAAAATGGGGCTGCAGGGTCTGATTGATCATTTCCGCCTTCCAGGCATCCTCCTGCCCCGACACTACGGCCGCCTTCTCCCCGATCGTATAAGAGATCAACACTCCTTTTTTGGAAGTCTGATTCTTGGTAGCATGGTAGAAATAATGCGGCAACTGATCCGTTACCAGGTCAAAATTTTCATCCTTCCAGAACCGTTCTTTGAACAATAAAGGGTTTTTGTTGATCCTTGCATATTGCAATTCATTCATTGCGTTTAACTGATCGACCGGCAATTCCGGCATCCACTTTATCTTCTTCACTGCAAAGGTTGGAGCGGTACAAATGATCTTGTCACCAATAAAAGTCTGACCATTCATACAGGTAACTCTAACGCCTGCTTTATCCTGTACAATCAATCTAACGGCGTGATCTGTTTTAATGTTCTCTTCTCCTATCGCTTCCGCCAGCCGTGTAGCCAGCATACTATTGCCTCCCTTTATCTTCAGGTCCATTTCATTCTTCTCACTGCTCTCTGCATATTCTGCCAATGCAGCGAATGCAGATACACTTCTGATTGTCTCTCCAAAATCTGTACTGTCCAGCAATTCTCTTATGTCAAGATCTCTTCCCGTGCATCCATTGTCAACGAGATAACGCCACCAGTCCTGTTTATCAAGCCTGATCTTGTCTGCTGTAGTGAGATGTTTATAGTTCTCTAAAAGGAAATGGAATTTCTTTTTCCAGTCTTCGCTATAATCCCATTCATTGTTCCTGTAATACTTTCCTCTGTAGATCAAATGGGAGTCAAACTGGTTATTCAGTAAGGATAATCCGAATTCATTGCAAAGGTTCTGAATGCGTGTATGTGAATTACCTACCCATTCAGCTCCTAATTCTACTATCAGGTTTTCAGAAGGATCAATGTTGTGTGAAAAAACACGTCCACCGATCCGGTTACGGGCTTCAAGAATCACAAACTAAATTCCTTTTTTGTGTAGATAGTAGGCGGCAGAAAGTCCCGCAAACCCTGCCCCTATAATAATCACTTTTGGCTTCCTGCCTATAAAGAGCTTTCCAAAAGAAGAAGACGTTAATAAGACCCCGCCGGTAGCCAGGGAAGCTTCCTTGATAAATTGCCTGCGGGAACTCATAAGCATCGATCGAGCACGCAATTTCCGGTTTTTACTGCAGTACTGCAATACCCGGTTTGGGGGAATTTCTTAGAAAATTATCAACAGTTGAGGTATATGCCATTAAATCTAGTTCGCACTGGCCACATTGCCGGCGCCTGAGGTGTTTGAGCTTACAGACGGCTTTCCTTTATACCTGATATTACTGGCGCCGGAGGCTTCTGCCTTCAGGTTCACACTGGCAAATACATCAGCATTGGAAGCGCCTGATACATCCACATCTGCACTCTCAGCCATCAAATCAAAGCACCTGAACTCTGAAGCACCTGAGCCATGCATTGAAACATCTTTGGTCTCACCTCGAAAAGTAGCTTTGCTGGCGCCGGAAAGGCCTGCCTTTATCCTGGGAGCTTTTACTTCAAGCGTTATTTCACTTGCACCACTAACATCTATATCCATTGCATCTGTACATACGATTTTTCCATCGCCCATAATTTGACAGGCTCCGGAACCGGCCAGTCCTTTGAATTCAGGAGCTGATACAAATACATCAATTGACTTTGACGGGTCCAGATTATAATGATCGCGGACCTCTACCCGTAGCAAACCATTACTCTCTGACGCCATTATAAACTGCATCAGGTTTTCATCGGTTTCAATACGTACCGACCAGCTGCTATCCTGTTTTATATGAAGATTGATATTATTACTCACATCCACGCTGGTGAAATGACCAGCCGGCCTGTTCTCCGATTTTATGTTCCCATCCCCATGTACTCTCTCCCCAAAAATATTGCAGGCAGAAAGAAACAATGAAAATAGTGACAGCAGTAAAAAGAATATACGTTTCATACAGATGATGGTGTTTAGATACAAATATGGCCAACTATTTTAAAATCATGAAATATTAGACTACTAACACCCTGTTGAGGTTACCCACAGCAGGGTTTAGGTGGCCCCCGAAATGCATTACCTTCGCAGCAATATGACAGAAAAGATCCTGATCCTCGACTTCGGTTCTCAATATACTCAACTGATTGCCAGGGCTGTTCGGGAAGCTAACGTTTACTGCGAGATAGTTCCCTTCCTTAAAAAGATTGAATTTGAACCAGGCTTAAAAGGCATCATTCTTTCCGGTTCTCCCTTTTCCGTGAATGATGAAAAAGCACCGGATGTAGATATCCAGGAAATGATCAATAATGTGCCAGTATTGGGTGTATGTTATGGAGCCCAGTTAACTGCCCGGAGATTCGGCGGCAAGGTGGAGAAGAGCAATAAACGTGAATATGGCCGTGCGAAACTTCTACGCAATAAAGAAGATAAATTATTACAGGGTGTCTCAAAAGAAAGCCAGGTATGGATGAGCCATGCAGATACTATCCTGGAATTGCCAGATGGATTTGAATTACTGGCAACCACAGAATCTATTCCCATTGCTGCGTTTAAAAAGAATGGAACAGAAGCAAAACCATTGTATGGTGTGCAATTCCATCCTGAAGTTTATCATTCTACCGAGGGCAAAAAGATATTAAGCAATTTCCTGGTTAATATTTGTGGATGTGCGCAGGATTGGACGCCAGCCCATTTCATTACCGATACAGTAGCGGCATTAAAAAAGCAGATCGGTGACCGTAAAGTAAC
>JAJKIP010000270.1 GCA_021154405.1 Segetibacter sp.
CTACGGAAAGTACAGGGGAACTGGTTAGTGACGATGAAATAGTGATTAAAAATGAAAGAGGTGAATTAAAATTGACCAGAGTTAAATCCAACTAATAGATAGATTCCAGGATTAGAATATTAAAGGTTTGCTGTATGAAATTGATGAGATCTCCGTGTAAGACCACCTCGGCCCTGGCTATACTGCTTTTCCTCCTAGCATTTACAAACATTCCTCACCAGGTAAATAATCACCCCTATTCCGTATGGCGACAATATGGAGGGGGACCTGATCAATCTAAATATTTTGATGGCGCCCAGATCACAAAAGAAAATGTGAAACAGCTGAAAGTGGCCTGGGTATATCCTAGCGTGGATTCTTCCTTTAACTTTTTCAGTCCTGTCATTGCAGATACGATAATGTATGTGTTGGCAAAGAACTCTTCGCTTGTTGCAGTGAATGCTAATACAGGAAAAGAGATCTGGATACACGCCAACCTGCAGGGCATCACCCGCAGGGGAATAAACTATTGGGAGAGTAAGGACGGAAAGGACAAACGACTGGTGTTTACTCTTAATAATAGCCTGCAGGCAATAGACGCGCTGACCGGGAAATCAATTATGACATTCGGGACCAATGGTTATGTGGATATGAGAAAAGGCCTGGACCGCAATCCAACTTCTGTAAGAAGAATGCAGTCCATGATGCCGGGAGTTATTTTTGAAGACCTGATAATAATGGGTTCTGCTCCAGGAGAAGGTTATTTTTCAGCTCCAGGATATGTGAGAGCTTATAATGTAGTAACAGGTAAACTCATCTGGACATTCCATACCATTCCGCGCCCGGGCGAATTCGGTTACAATACCTGGCCGAAGAATGCATATAAATATGTGGGGGGCACCAATGTATGGAGTGAGATTTCAATTGATGAAAAAAGAGGGATTGCCTACCTGCCAGTTGGGTCACCTACTTATGATTTCTATGGCGCTGATCGTTTAGGTAGCAACCTTTTCGGAAATAGCCTGGTTGCATTAAATGCCAGAACTGGCAAACGGCTATGGCATTTTCAGACCGTACATCATGATCTTTGGGATTATGATCTTGCTTCTGCACCGCAATTAATTACTGTTAACCGTAAAGGTCAGCAGATTGACGCAGTAGCTGTTGCTACCAAGCATGGATTGATGTTTGTATTTGACAGGGTAACCGGCAAACCCATTTTTCCAATTGAAGAAAAGCCTTTTCCGGTCAGCAAGATGCCGGGAGAAAAATCCTGGCCCACACAACCTATTCCAACCGTAGTTCCGAGTTTTACAAGGCACCAGGTTACAAAAGACATGGTGAATCCTTATTTGCCAGAAGAGGAAAAGCAGAAATGGTATAAAAGAATAGATGCAGCCAAATCAGGATTGTATGTTCCGCCTTCTGACAAATATGAAACTATTATGTTGCCGGGGGCACTGGGAGGTGCAAACTTTGGCAATACTGCCTCCAATCCCTCCAAAGGGTTGGTGTATATTTTAACCCAGGAATATCCTTCGGTATATAAGCTGGAAAGAGTAAAAACAGCCAGGGAGCAGATGTCGAAAGATGACGTGGACAAGGCTAAAACACTGATAGCAACCAGTTGCAAATCGTGTCATGGTGATAATCTCGGAGGAAGAGGAATAGCGCCAGCTATTGCAAATGCCGGCAGGAAACTGGGTTTTGAAGAATTTAAGACGTTATTGACTGTTGGACGCGGACAGATGCCGGGTCTTGTTCATGTGGACGACCAAAGTATTACTGCAATATATAAATACCTCGGAGGAACGCCAGCTTCCCGTTTTGGGAATTTTGGTGGAAACAGGAACCAGACTCAAAAAATGCCGGAAGGACCTGTTGTGGCGTCTGGCGGTGCACCTATTCCGCCCGATGAAAAACCGGCTCCCGCGATGACGGACTATCCGCTGGGGATACCACATCCTGCCAATCGGTATACAACTGATTATGGAACTGCCTGGCCTAATTTACTGGGACCGGCCTGGGCCTGGGTTGTTGCATACGATTTAAACACTGGAACAATAAAATGGAAGCAGCCAATTGGTGAAGATGCAGAAGCCTCTTCCAGGGGAGATAAAACTACCGGCGCTGTAAATGGCTCCCAGCGAAAAGGAATCATAGTTACGTCCACAGGAATATTATTCTGTACAGCTAAAGGAGGAAAATTGTACGCGTTTGATGCAGACAATGGCAGCCTGTTATGGGAAACAAACCTTAGCCATGAATCAAATGCCCAGCCTATTATGTATGAATTAAATGGCAAACAATACCTGGTAGTAAATGCTACCAACAATTTCACAAAGGATAGTTATGACCATTCAAAGGATGCAGGAGCTTTGCCCAGAGGCTATGTAGTGTACGCACTTGACGAAAAACAATCAAACTAAAATACCCTAATTAATCAAAAAATCTTCTGGTTATGTATGAACGAAAATTGCCGATTAAGAAACTGAATGGAATTGATATCACCTTTTTCGTTATTGGAGGAAAATGGAAGCGTGATATTATTTTTTGCCTTAATGACGGTATCAAAAGGCCCAGTGAAATGCAGCGGCATTTATCACGTGTGGGAGCCTGTGCCCGTGTGCTTCGCCAGCAATTAAGGGAATTGGAAACTTATGGTGTTATCTATAAGATTGTATACACCGAAGTACCTTTTAAGGTTGAATATTACCTTACTGAACTAGGGCAGGATCTTATTCCTTTATTCGACAAAATGAATGAATGGGGGAATAAATATGAACATCAAAACAAAACCCTGTCCGGGTTTTCCGATGAAGCCACAGTGGGTTCGTTATCTTATCGCGTTCAGTAAATCATTGACGCTTTAATAACTGGTTGTCGTCACCGGCTACTTCATAACCTCGCCATTTATATGATTTGGCGAGGCTTGTAGCTGCGGGCCAGGCAATTTTATGTTGCTCACTGGCTACCCATTTCCTTCGGTTCTCTTCAGTATCAAAGGATATCTGAATTTGATAGTTATAGGTAGAGGCTTCACCTTCAATTTCCTTTTCAAGATTTTCAGGAAACATGCGGAGCATTTTTGACTCAAGGTAACCCTGCTGTACCGTCATGGCAGGAACATAAATGGAAGTATACATTTTCTCAAATGCATCTGCATTTTCTTTTGCAACTACAAAATCCATTTGCAAAACCATGGCCTTTGGTTTAGGCGCTGGTTTTAGCCGGTTGGGATCTTTTTGCCTTGAATTGGCAATACCGATTACGAGCAGTTCCAGGTTATCACTGCCGGTATTTGAAATTTTTACGCCTTCTCCCAATAGTCCATAGAAAGCATCGTCAGCTTTTATAGTTGAAGAATCAGAATTGACATTTATTTTTCCTGAACCTTTCACAACATAGTATACTTCTTCAATTCCTTCCAGTTGCCGGGGTCCTGTGGTAACACCAGCGGGAATTACAACATGGTCAACATGATCCCAGGCAGTAGAAAAGATGTCTGGTCCGAATATCCTGCGATAAAGAATACCCTGGCCAGTGTAAAGCGGACTATTCGGACGTAAGGATTCAGTTTTCAGTTGAGCGGAAACAAATTGGGGTATGGGCTCCAGGGTTGCACCAACACGGGTATCCCCGAGATCAAAATTATCTCCACGGCCTTTGATTGTACTTATCCCGAAATTCAGCCAACGGAGTGTTTTACCACTTGAATTATAAATACCATGTGCGTCCCCCATTTTACAGGGAACCAACGCCGGACCCTTAATACGGGATGTGTGTCCGTTTACCGTAAATTCAGCTTCTCCATCAAGAATGACATACATTTCTTCAATAGTGTGATGAAAATGTTGCCCGATGCCAGCTTTACTGGGTATTTCTCCAGCATGGAGATAGAGCAGGTTAGTAGATAAGGTCTGGCTTCCAATTAACCCGGTGAATTTCATTTTTCCTGCACCGGCATGCACGGCTGACAATTCCCGGTAATTTGAAGGGTTGTTAGCGATAACACGTTTGGTGGAAGATTGAGCAAAGGAATTTAAAGCTGTAATCGTCAGGAGCAGGAAAATGGCCTGTTTCATGTATAGAAGATTTGGTAATTTATATGGCAGCAGCACAATTCGGAATAAAACCGCATAATGGGTTCCTGCTGGTAAATATCAGATGAAACCAAGAATATTTTGTTCAATAAATTTCACTGGGGTATTTTGGAAGTTTGTGGCAGCTATAATTGGGATAATTGACCACCTAATTTGCAGACTCTTTATTATTTACAAACCAGTTATGAAACGATTAATTGCATTCAGCCTCTTTACCACAGTCTTTTGCATTGCGTGTTTCGCTCAGGAAAGGGAAAAAATAGCCCCTGCAGGATATGATTCGCTTCGAATGGAAATTCCGCATGGAAAAATTGACACAATTACCTATCCTTCCAAAACAGTTGGTACAAACAGGCGTTCCCTGATTTATACTCCACCGGATTTCTCCAGCAAAAAAAAGTATCCGGTCTTATACCTGCTCCATGGAATTGGGGGCGATGAAAAGGAGTGGCTGAAAGAAGGAAAGCCCCAGGTTATCCTGGACAACCTGTATGCAGCTGGTAAAATTGAGCCGATGATAGTGGTATTGCCAAATGGAAGGGCTATGAAAGACGATCGTGCCATAGGTAATATATATGAACCAGCCAAAGCACAAGCGTTTGCAACATTTGAGAAGGATCTCCTTAATGATCTTATCCCCTATATAGAAAAAAAATATCCGGTTCTGAAAAACCGTGAAAGTCGCGCTATTGCGGGACTGTCCATGGGTGGTGGCCAAGCACTGAATTTTGGTCTGGGAAATCTCGACAAGTTTGCCTGGGTAGGCGGTTTCTCATCTGCCCCCAATACAAAGACACCTCAGGAATTGTTACCCGATCCGGAAGCTGCAAAAGCGAAATTGAAATTATTGTGGATCTCCTGTGGCGACAATGATGGTCTTATAACTTTCAGCAAGCGTACGCATGATTACCTGAACGAAAAAAATGTACCCCATATATATTATATAATGCCGGGTGTGCATGATTTTAAGGTATGGAAAAACAGCCTCTATATGTTCACCCAGTTTCTGTTCAAACCGGTGGACGTTTCAACGTTTAATAAGTATACAGTATTAGGTACGCCGGCCTCCAGTAATATCAGATCAGTCAAATATCCGCAGGTGTTGCCAGACAGCAGGGTGCTATTTAGAATGAAAGCTCCGGATGCGCAGCGGGTTCAGATTGATCTTGGCAGAAAATATGATATGGCAAGAGATACCGGAGGATACTGGAAACTGGTTACTGATTCAATCAGCGAAGGCTTTCATTACTATTCCCTGCTGATTGACGGCGTAGCCGTTGCCGACCCTGCAAGTGAAAGCTATTATGGCATGAGCCGTATGGCAAGTGGTATTGAAATACCATTTGCAGGTGGCGATTATTACGCGGAGAAAAATGTACCGCATGGTGATCTCCGAATCAAACGTTATTTTTCGACTGTTACCAATTCATGGCGCCGATTCTATATCTATACACCACCAGGCTATGATGCCAACGTTATTGAAAAATACCCTGTGCTATATATTTTGCATGGTGGAGGAGAAGATGAGAGAGGATGGGCTACCCAGGGCAGAACAGATCTCATACTGGACAACCTGATTGCTGAAAAGAAAGCAAAGCCAATGCTGATAGTAATGCCAGATGGCAATTTTGGATCAGGAGGACTTGCAGGATTTGGAGAACAGTCGCTGCGGCAATTTGAAAATGAACTCAAGCAGGTAATAATTCCATTTGTGGATAAGAATTACAGAACAGAAACCGATGCAAAAAACAGGGCGCTGGCCGGCTTATCATTGGGCGGATTGCAGACATTATATGCAGGTATAAGAAATACCCAGTTATTTTCCTGGCTTGGCGTTTTCAGTTCAGGATGGTTTTCTAACCAGCCAACGCTGGCAAATCCCCAATATGAGTATATGAAGAATAATGCAGCTGCCATCAATGGCAATCTGAAATCACTCTGGATCTCAATGGGAGGAAAGGAAGATATTGCTTACAGTAACTGCAAGATCATGATGACAAAATTTGATGAGATGGGAATAAAATATTCCTATACTGAATACCCTGGTGGTCATACATGGCCAGTATGGAGAAATAACCTTTACAATTTTGCGCAGGTATTGTTTAGGTAATAACATTATGAACA
Organism: Segetibacter sp.; assembly: GCA_021154405.1. GTDB lineage: Bacteria > Bacteroidota > Bacteroidia > Chitinophagales > Chitinophagaceae > JAJKIP01. Next base: position 6,207 of record JAJKIP010000270.1, read on the forward strand.
AGATCAGGGGTATGTTAAAATAAACCCCTGATAATCTGAACCTGAGGATAATTCTAACCAGAGAATCGTAAATGCAGACCGTATCATTACCTGCTGTATATAGCCTTTATTGTCCAATCATCCGTTAATTTGGCGTCTGATACTTTGGTAATGATAAGTGTTCCTGCGGAAAGCTCCCACACTTCGGTATTATTGTATTCCACCTCAGCTGGTTTGTCGGCAAAACTGAATGTGGTGTTAATCGTAAGCGTATTCCCAGTATTACTCAATGTGGCTGTACAATTTATCGTCCGCCTGGAGTTCGTTGCATAATAGGTGACAGTTTTGCCACTCAATGCCAGTGTCATCGTATATGGCGTGGCGTTCTCTTCGTTTTCCAGTCTGGTCATTTTGATAGAATCCTTTGTCTGAACAACAGTGATCTGGCTGGGTACAGCATTGGCATATTGTATTCCTGAGATCATTTCCAACTGAGGATCGCTCCAGCTTCCGCTGAAATTTGTTTGCGAACTCACTTTTCCTGATATAATGAATGCGATTAAAATAATAATTCCACTTTTCATGTTTGTCCGTTTTATTGTTTGTTTCTCACTATTTATCGTTATCAATAACCAGTCCCTTTCCGGGCGTTTTAATCTCCTTATCTATATCAAGACCATCATCAATACCCCGTAAAGTGGCTGGTATTCCTCTTGTCATCCACCTGGGCGCTGGTTTGTCTTTGAGATAATGATCAAAGAATTGCGACATCCGAATGCTGAAATCTTCTGCTGATCTGCCTTCGACATAATGATTTCCTTCTTCATATTCCAGTAACCAGGCTTTTTTACCGAGTCTGCGCATGGCCTGATAAAATTCAATCGCCTGACTAAACGGTACAGCTCCGTCTATGGTGTTATGAAACATTAGTAAAGGGGTGGTAACGTGATTAGCCCTGTAAAGCGGAGAGTTATTTATATACAGTTCCGGCTTTTCCCATAGTGTCCCGCCCATCTTCATTCCGTAACCTTCAATAAAAGTTTGACGGCTTACTCCGCTCCCCCACAATTCTCCATAATAACTTACCACGTCCGCCACTCCGGAAGCTGAACAGGCTGCAGCAAAAAGATTGCTATGCGTAATAATATAGTCAGTTTCAAATCCTCCATAACTGTGGCCCTGCAAACCCATTTTTTTGGAATTCACATAGGGCTTTGTGGATAAATAGGTGGCCGCGGAGACAACTACGTTCAGAGCACTCTCGCCCGGTTCGCCAATCCCGGACCGGATATCCGGACTAAAAACAAGGTAACCGTTGCTTACGTACCAGGGAATATTCAATTTTCCGTTCGAGTAATCAGGTTCGATATAGGCATGAACCTTCGCCGACCACTCGGTATAATAATGAAATATCACAGGATACTTCCTGGTAGAATCAAAATTCTCCGGTTTGTATAGTACACCCTGTACTGTTTTACCGTTTTTATCCTTCCAGGTATGCAGTTCTGTTGTCATCCAGTTAACGGCTTTCTCCGGGTGAAGACCGGTTAGCGGAGTGAAGGTTTTGAAATCTCGGGTAGTATACCAATTAGGGAATTCATCTGCAGCCATCCTTTGGACCAGGTACATTTCTGCATTTCGTGCTTTAACCGGTTCTATACCGTCGGGATTCTGTTCCAGTACCTGGTATATATAAGGCCCCATTGTTAGCCTTTCGGGATCTGCTCTGCTATTTAATTGAATGGAATAAAAACCATTTTCCTTTGTTTCCCGGTTGAATGCATTGAGTAAAAGTTTGCCGTTGTCTGGCATGACACTGTACACTTGGCCCTTTACATTCATTTTCATCGCCAGTCTGAATACTATTCCCTGTTTTCGACCATAGCCGTTGGTCAGATTAATGGGAGGCAGTTTGCCGGTGGGATCTACCTTCCAGATATCATTTGCGTCGTATAGAATGATTGCTTTATCCTTTTCCAGCCAGCCGGCTGGGGCATCAGGAAATGCGTTCATAGAATTTTCATTGGGGCGTATCCAGCTGGTGTGTATATTTCCGGTGATGTTATGGGCAATTCCGGTTGCGATTTCCCAGGTATAGAAGTTCTTCTGTGCATCATCAAAATATAACAGGTAGTTGCCTTCCGGAGAAGGTGTCGCCATATTATTTCTCCATTGATCTATGTTTATTCGGTTGCCATCCCGTGCTGAAATCAGAGACAGTGGCTGACGAACCGCACTATTCCAGTAATCCTCAAAATCATCTCCATCGGGCCTGATCTTCCTGGTCAGAAAATAATACCCATAACTGAAGCTTATTTCTCCGGGCTCCTGTTCCAGGCGAATAACAGTTTTCTTTTCCAGGTCAATGGCTGCCAGGTACTGCTTTTTAATTTGCCCAAACATGGCGATTGATCCCTTACCCAATCGCTGGCTTGATTGTAATACTGTATCGTTATAGCTCCATACGGTAAGCTTCGCAGCGCCTGGTTTGGGGCGTGTTGGAGGCAGGAAAGGTTTGTTTTCCCGAAGCGTAATAAAAAGGCGATCGCCGCTGTTATTGAATTGGTTTACCGTCTCAATATTAAATTTCCTGCCTGCAGATTCAACTAATTCAGGCACAACAGACAGTGCTTTTTCCAATTCTGGTTTAAAATACCAAATGGACCTCAACGTCATGCTTTTTTGATTTTGTTCCCCTACAAAAGCAAGGCGGTCCTGATCGCCAAAAATTACAGAACCAATCTCAGTACCTTCCCAAATAGTTCTTTTTTCGCCGCTTTCAAGTGTTATGTAGATCAGCTGCTGTAAAGAATTATTATTCAGTGAAGGTATCTGTAGCACCAATGTTCCTCCATTATTGCTTAGCCAGTAGCGATTGACCTGTTGGTATCTTCGCTCTTTACCAGTTTTCAAATTCCGGGCTACCAAAACCTTACCGGCTGAGTTTAAGTGATGTACCCACCAGTTTCCCTTCTCCGGTAATTGAAATGAACTGACCGCAGGAATATATTCAACTGTATGGGTATCCAACGTTAATACAGCCAGACTATCATTAGACCTGGGGAATACAGCTAACCTGCTATTCGGTGAAAAGCTGACATTGGAAAGTCCCGGCAATTCCATTTTCCATTTTGCGTCTGTAGATTGGATTACCAGTGTCTTACTTCCCAATGGCCTGTTATCGATAACATATTTTGCATATTTCCCATCGTTGCTGATAGCCGGAAACTGGATGGTTGGCCAGGTACCATAAACACTGGCATCGATAGCTGGCTTTTCCTGGGCTGTTACACTCATGCATTGCCAACATCCTATCCACAACAAAAACAGTTTTACTGATCTCATACTATTCAGGCATTTTAAAGACTTCCGGATCAATGTCTTTATTGATCTCTACCTTATTTACAATTAAATACATTGCGTTACTATTGCCGGTAGTAAACTCAGCAGCAAACGGCATCACCAGTCCTTCATCTGTTTTGCGATAATCGGAAAAGCTGGTTGTCTTTATTTGCTCGCCGTTCTTTAACCGGATTGTTGATCTCAGAATATAATAAGTTGCCGGGTCAATCAGGTAGGTAAATTCAATGCCATCCTTTGTGAGCAGTTTTAATTTAAATGCATCTGTGCCATTTATATTTTCTTTCCCCAACAATTCCACGGTACTTCCCGATGCTTTATAGTTAAATAATGGCCCCCCAATGGAAAGTTGTGCCTGGCCCGCTTTTGTCCTTTGTTCAGACAATGTATCTGGCCTGGGCTTTCCAAGGAAGGGTTGCAGCCACCATCCCTGCCTGGCAGTATAAGACTCAATGATATCATAACTTCCAAATATCATTTCATCTCGCAGACCCTCCCCATTCACCCGGAAAGTTTTTGCCTTGCCTTCCCCAAGCACACTGTTGGGTATGGCTACTGCCCCTTCTGAATAAACTGTCTTTATAGCAGTGAGTTTGCCTGCACCCCCAATTGCATCAATATGCTTATTGATAATTTCATCAGCTGTTTGTGCGCTTAGAGTGGCGAATGACCAAAAACTTATAACAAGCCACATTGTGAAGGATCTGACTTTCATATTGTTTCTTTTAATGATTAAATTCATTGTTTTGCATTTGCACAAGGGTTTTACGGAATTCCGGGCGTATTTCTCTTTTATTTTTCCATGCATCCTGTTCTTCCTGTTTTATTGCCTTTTCTTCCCAGTTAATTGCTTCTTTCTTTCTGCCTGCCTTATACAACAGGCTTGCGTATGTATCCAAATTATTGGCACGGAGGAGCCCCGACAGTGCAGTATCAGCAGCATCTGCATCAACGATCTTCCGCATCCATTTAACAGACCGTTCTATTGTTTGCCTGTCGCTGACATGTTGAAATATCACACCGTAAAACGTATTGTTCAGATCAACTCTGCCCATTTCAGTCGGGTCCATTCCATATTTATCCAGTTTCTGCAAGACATAGCGGCTGTAACCATTGTAATCCTTTTTACCCAATGCAAAGTATTGTTGAGCCTGCAGTATTACACGGTCAGCAGTTTCACTATCAAATTTTTTCGTTATGGTGCTACGCAGGTTTTTCCAATCAGGTTCTTTGGCTCCTGGCTTTACTTCCATTAACTGTGTTGCGAACTCGTGCAGGATAATGTCATCTGATATGCTTTGCGTAAACCGGATGCGGAATCCAGCCTGCTGCATTATACGGTCGATCACTTTGGCGCTAGCCGGGTTTCTGAACAGGACAAAGGTTTTCTCACTGGAGCTTTGCATATACTCAGCCATGAATTGAATTTCACGTACCGTTATTGAAGCAACATCTTTATTGAAAACATATTTATCCAGGTATTCTTCTTTTATGGAACGGGCAAGTATTTCATCTCCCGCAGCCTTCGCCGTCTGGAACAGTTCTGGTAGCAGGCCTGGATCCTGTTTTTCCCCCTTTCGGTATTTTTCCAGTAAGCTATATATCTGCTTATCTGAGTCCAATGCCTCTTTTGCCAGTGTGATCAATTGTTCTGCGTTCTTTAATCCGGTACCGCGGTGAAGTATCTTTCCATCAGGTGAAAAAAACAGGAAAGTGGGTAATGCTGATATGTTATACTTTTTCACCAGCAGCGCAGCATCCCCGTACCATCTTTTAATCTGTTCATTATCCGCTGCAGTTGAATCCAATTGAACCTTCACGGCTATAAACTGACCATTGATCGCTTTACCAGCATTTGCATCGGGATAAGTAAACCTGTCCATCATTTTGCAGGGTGCACACCAGGTGGCGACCACATCCAGGAAAATATATTTGTCTTCCGCTTTTGCTTTGGCAAGTACCTGCTTCCAGCCTGGCAATTCTTCAAATCGAACCCCCTTATTTTCCTGGGCTTTCAATAGAAAAGGAAGTCCAATCAGAAAACTGATGATAATCTTTTTCATGGCTATACTTATTTTTTATTCAATAGACCGGCAGGACCGCTTGTTACAGTCAGAATTTCTACCTTTTAAATGTGGTTCAGATAATAAGTTGGGTTCAGACAGGGATCATTGGTATCCCGGGTTTTGTTTCAGATTTGGGTCTCTATCCAAATCTCCCGCGGGGATTGGATATAATTGCCAGTTGCTGTTCCAGGTTGATCCTTTTTGGGTAGCAACAGCTGTCATTATCGCATCAATAGTTCCTGTTCTTTTGAGATCCAGCCACCGGTGCCCCCATTCTGTGAACAGTTCCACTTTTCTTTCCCGCAGGATAGCTGTTAGTAATGAGGCTTTATCTGCTGCAGTAGTACTGGGAAGTCCTGCCCTTTTACGAACCAGATTCAGATCATTTTGTGCACCGCTTATATTATTTTGCTGAGCTCTTGCCTCAGCTCTTATCAGGTACTGCTCTGATAACCGGAGCATCATTAAATATTCTGTGACGGTTGAAGAAATCCCTATGTCCTTATATTTATTGGGAAAATAAAACGTGGTGCTACCCGGAGGAGTGGGTGTAACACTTCCAACCCACTGTGTTTTCCTTTTGTCGTTTGATTCAAAATTGTTAACAATATTATCACTGAGATACACAGGATTGATATAGTTGGGTCCGACTTCCGGCAATACAAAAAATCGGGCATCTTGTGTATTGGAAGGGCTGGTGAGCACAGGTTGTATTTGCCAGATAGCTTCCTTACTGTTTTTCAGAAAAACCTGATCGAGTGAGACAGTGTCATACAATGAGGTGTTGACGATAACGCTGCTGGCCGATGCCTCTGCATTTGCATATTCCTTATTGAACAGGTATACACGTGCAAGTAGTGCCTGGGCTGCGCTTTTATTGGGCCGTATCCTTTCAGTAGAAGTAGTGACAAGATCATTTTTTACGTAATTACTGTTCAGCAGCTCGACTGCCTCCTTAAGATCTGCGATTATTTGGTGATATACCTCGTTCTTTGGCATGCGACCCAGTAACCTCGTTTCCTGCGGATCGGTGTCAAGCACAAGTGGAACATCTCCATAAAGATTCACGAGATAGAAGTAACAAAAAGCCCGGATAAATCTGGCTTCGCCAAGCAATTGTTTTTTGACATTAGGCGTAAGCTTTGTCGATTTGGTGAGGCCCTCAATAGCCGCATTAGTAACGGCCACAATACTATAAATATTTGTCCAGAAATCAGAGGTACCTGTATTAAAGCTGCTCAGGGCATTTTTATAATAATTAAGGAATGGAGTGCCCTGGAAAAATAAAGTCAGTTCATCAGCAGACAGGGAAGGAAAAAGTGACATTGAAGTGATACTTCCACCGGCAAAAAAACTACCACCGGCAAAACTGCTCTGGCTGATATTCATGTAAATGCCTGTTAATACAGCGGTGGC
>JAJKIP010000271.1 GCA_021154405.1 Segetibacter sp.
CTATGTGGCGTCATTTATGGGAATAGAACATTTGGTGTTTGACAGGCATCGTTTAATTACACCCATCTCGGGCTCTGCTATAAGAAAGGACCCGTTTCTTCATTGGGACAGCATCGCACCTGTTGCCAGACCGTATTTTGTTAAAAAGATTGTTTTAATCGGCACAGAGTCAACGGGCAAGTCGACATTAACGCATCGTCTCGCCAGCTATTTTCATACAGCCCTGGTACCAGAAATGGCTCGTGATATAATTGAAAAAACAGATGAGTGTACTTATGAAGACCTTTACAGGATTGCTACCCTACATGCTTCTGCAATAATTGACAGATTACCCTTGGCTAATAAATTACTTTTTGTTGACACAGATATTAAAATCACCCAGTCTTATTCGCTTTTTCTTTTTGGAAAAGAATTGGTGGTTGACGAGTGGATAGAAGAGGCCAATCGTTGCGATCTTTATCTCTTTCTGCAGCCTGATTGTGATTTTGTGCAGGATGGAACAAGACTACCAGCTGATGATAGGTTAAGATTAAGCAGTCATCATAAAAATTATTTTCTCAAATATGGAGTTGATTTATGTTATGTGGGAGGTAACTGGGAGAATCGTTTTGAAGAAGCAATTGAAATAATAAACAAGAGATTTTTTATTAAATAAAAAAACGGCAGCCAGCTGCCGCTGGCTGCCGCATGTTGTTAAGCCGGGTTATGCTATTTTTATTTCCTGGCTGGCAGTTTCCTTACCTGCTGCAAGAGGAAGGCTTACATGAAGCACCCCATCTTCATACTTTGCACTGATCTTGCCTGCATCGATACTGCTGTCAAGGGTAAAACTTCTCACAAAACCACCCCTGCTGTATTCACGCTGGATCCAGTCGAATTTAGGAAATCCTTCCGGTGGAGTGTAGGTAATGGTCAATTCATTGCCTTTAATTCCAAGATTGAAGTTTTCCTTGATCCTTCCAGGCGCAAACACAAGCATTTCATAGCTTGTATCTGTTTTGTGAATGTTTACGGCAGCGCGTTGTGCTGAGCGGATGAACAGCTGCCGGTTCCTGTTTCCGTGATAATTGCCTTTTGCGGCACATGACTGATTGTAGTACATGTTTACTTGTTTAAAAGTGAAAAATTGAATAACATTATATCAACAATTTCACCTGCGGAAAGGTTTACCAGACCCTGGTACAGGATTTTATGATTAAAAAGATAGTAACAATAGGACCCGAAAGTACTGGCAAAAGTTCCCTTTGTACACAGCTCGCAGCTCACTATAAATCAATATGGTGCCCGGAATATGCCAGGGAATACCTTTTGAAAAATGGAATGAATTATACTTATGACGATCTATTGACAATCGCAAAAGGCCAGCTAAAACTTGAAGCGAGTATTTTGGATGAGTTGACTTTTAAAATTTCTTCGAGGAAGGATGAGGACCTCCTTTACCCCACACCCTGCTTTATCGACACGGACATGTATGTAATGAAGGTCTGGTGTGAATTTGTTTTTGATAACTGCCATCGCTTTATCCTTGAGCAGATTGTTGAGAGGAAGTATGACCTTTACCTGCTTTGTAACAATGATCTTCCCTGGGTAAAGGATGAATTACGGGAATATCCCGATATCGCCTCACGCCAAAAATTATTTGCTATTTATAAAGATATCCTGGTTAACCAGGACGTGCCCTGGGTTGAGATCAGTGGGCAGAATGAGGAAAGGGTACATTTAGCTATAAAAGCTGTTGATAAGATAATTGCTGGAGAATAATATTATGTCTTTCTCGACTTGTCAATTACTTTTTGAATATCAGGGTCCGGCTGAAGGAAATTCATTTGCTGCATGATCTTTCCTGCCTTCCATGAAACATATCTTGATGGAGGTTTTACCTTAAAGCGTTTAGGTGCTGGCAAACAGGCAGCTATCATTGCCGCCTCCTGCCGTGTGAGATCTTTCGCGGATTTGGAAAAATAAATATTGGCGGCCCGTTCTATTCCAAAAATCCCATCTCCCATTTCAATAACATTCAGGTAAACTTCAAGGATTCGTTTCTTGCCCCATATTTTCTCGATCATAAAAGTAAAATACGCTTCCAATCCTTTCCTTACCCAGTCTCTTCCCTGCCACAAAAATACGTTCTTGGCTACCTGTTGACTAATGGTGCTGGCACCATGCGTACGCCCCGGTTTTTTCTCATTGTACTTCATTGCCTTTTTAATGCTCTTCCAGTCAAATCCACTGTGATCAACAAATAACTGATCTTCTGAAGCAATAACGGCGAGTTTGGCATTGTAAGAAATATCATCGCGGTCAACATAATCACGTTTCAATCCATGTCCAGTAATCCAGCTAAAGAATTGCGTAAGCGTAATGGGCGGATCCATCCATTTCAGAAGGATAATGTAGATAAACTGTGCGATGAACATAATCAGGAATATCCTTTTTGTCCATCGCCATATTTTGGAAAACAGTCCTTTAGTTTTCATTCAGCGCCCAATATAAAACATTTATCAGGAGATTAAAACCCTCTTTTAGGAACAAGATGAAATTCCAATACCTGTAATCGAAATTTTTTTCCTACTCTGAATTTCCTGCGTCTGAATGAGATCTTGCTTCCAAGATAATTGATCGCTAATGGTGAATAGCCGATGACAAGTCCTGCAGTTAAGGCTTCTTTGAATTTTGCCTGCTTGCTGAGCGTTAATCCTGCTGTAGTCAGGGCCACTCCTGCTGTGATCAATAGAAAATCTTTGGGTTCCAGGTGAAAAGTTTTCTTCTTTTTATTGATCAGTATAACCTTGCTGACTTCCGGACGGGGAATGGGAAGGCCGTTAATGTAAATCGTATCGTTTAGAAGCAATGTAATTACTCCATCATAAATAGTGCCCTGTTGAATTTGCAGAATGACCCGGTCGCCCTCCGTATATGTTCTTTTCTTTTTATATCCCTTTTTTACAAATAGAAATCCTGTTTGCCCGTGAACATATGAAGTGGAGAAAAGAATAAGCAGTATCATCAACAGTCGGTTCATGGGCTAAACTTACAACGATAATTGGGTGAAAATTGTTAAAATCAAGGAGGTCAGGAATGCCTGCTATACCAAAGAAGCCCCCAGATGAGGGCCACTCCAAAAAATACAAGTATCAATCCATTCACGCGGTTTATGATGTGAATATTGCGAGGCGTAAGCTTGTTCCTGATCTTTCCGGCCAGCATTACTTTTGCTATGTCTCCTGTCAACACCAGTAAAAGGCAGGTAATAAATATAACCAGTCTTTCCTCTGTGGTATGATTAATAAAAGTGGTAGATGTGGTCAGCCAAAACAAAAACACAGCAGGATTCAGAATATTCATGAAGAACCCCGAGAAAAAGATTCTCGCCATGTCCCGCTTTCTGAACTGGGTAAATACCTGTTTGCCCATGGCATCTACGCTTACTTTTTTAAAGAACAGGAAATAGAACCCCATAACAATAAGGAAAATGCTTCCGACTATACCAATATAGGTCTGGTGGGTGCTGATGCTCCTGAATAACTGGGTAAACATATTGCTTACCGTTGCAAGTGCAATATCGCTGGCAGAGACGCCAAACACAAAGGCCATTCCGCCCCTGTGGCCGTTATTCAGACTCTGTTTAATGATGGAAAAAATAACCGGACCTACCGAAATGCTCAGCAACAATCCTAAAGTGATTCCTTTGATCAGGGCTTCCAGCATAGAAAAGTACCGCGTACTTGTAAGATTATATATTGCCGGTCTCTAAAAACCTGTTCCAGTCTTCCAGCATTTTTCCTTTCATAACCCGTGGAAATTTATGCTGACTGCCAAGTTTCCCTTTAAGCTCCATGAATTTCATGAATTTCTCTTCCGGTAACACTTCCAAAAATACCTCTTTTAAGGCACTGTCCCTCTCCGTTGCATAATCATCATTCAGTATCCGGAGAATCTGGTCAATTCTTTTTGTTACCTGGGCTGGATCTACTTTATCATTGGTAGCTATATACCATCTATGAGCAAAGAAGCCTTCATGCGGGAACCCTACTACGGTATATTCCGGGATACTGATATTGAACTCTTCACTTACAAGTTCTATTGCCTTGTTCATATTCTCCACGCCAAGATGTTCGCCTACCAGACTAAGGAAATGCTTGGTACGGCCAGTGATGACCACCTCACTTTTTTCCAGGTCTACAAACTTTAGTGTATCGCCGATCAGGTAACGCCAGGCCCCTGCATTAGTGCTCATTAGCAAAGCATATTCCTTCCCTTCTTCCACCTCATGTATCATCTTTGCTTCAGGGTTAGCAACAATCTTACCATCGGAATCAAAGTTCTTGTCGTCAAATGGAACAAATTCAAAAAAGATATTATTGTTTAATATCAGTTCCATTCCTTTTGCATGCTCCCTTGTTTTGTACCCGATGAACCCCTCACTGGAAAGATAATTCTCAATATATACTATTGGTTTTCCCAACAGCTTTTCAAATCCTTTTTTATAGGGTTCAAATGCCACTCCTCCATGCACAAATACACCGAAATTCGGCCATATATCATGAATATTTTTCACCTTATAGTGCTCAATCACCATTTCCATACACATCTGGCACCATGCAGGCACCCCCACTATATATCCAATATCCCACTCTTTGGCATGTTCTACAATCTCAGTCAGTTTTTGGTTCCAGTCTTTGATAGCAGCAATACGACCGCCCGGTTTATAAAAAGTCTGAAACCAGAAGGGCCGTTTTTTAGCTAATATTCCACTCAGGTCCCCGGCATACCATCCAGCTTTGCCTTTTTGCAGATCAGTAGCCCCACCCAGCATCAAAAAGCCTTTTGTGAGTGCTTTTCTATTGGCATCTTCATAGCCAAATACACTGATCAATTGCCTTATATAATTAATGGTGTTGCTGCGAAGAAGGTCTTTTGTTACGGGGATATACTTGCTGGCTGATTCGGAAGTACCGGAACTGAGGGCATAATATTTTATTTTACCTGGCCAGGTCACATCCGGCACACCATCCAGGGTTTTTTTCCACCATTCTTCATATATCCTGTTATAATCATGAACAGGCACCAGTTCCTGGAATCTTTTTGCGGGATGTCTGCTTAATAATGCTTCATCAAAAAGGTAGCGCTGGCCAAATTCTGTAAACCTGGCTTTCTTCAATAGTTTTTTCAACACTCTTATTTGCTGACGACGGGGATCATTCGGTGGGATCCGTAGAGCGGCGGCGATTGCCTTCGGTATTTTTATATCTATGATGGTTGCCATGCACTAAAAAGAACGAAGGTATTTCTATAAAGTTAAGATGTTATTTGGTGGTAATGCGAATATAAGGCCAATTCCATATCAGAAAATACCTCCTTTAAAAGGAGGGCGCGAATGAACAAAATAGTAAAAGTCCGATTATTGATAAAAACAATAAGATTGGTTACTCTTTATCAATCTCCCAATCTATGGTAGATCTTCCAAACAAGTTTCAGATCTGTTGAAGGTTCATAGTCCCGGGCATACCAGTAATCTACCATCTGCAGACTTTCTTTCGGTAGCTCCTGTTTTATACTTACGGGTATTCCATTACAGGCAATAACAGCTTTTCTAAGTGGGGGCAAATTGTTTTCGAATGCAGCATAGCCTATCCATGTTTTGCTTCCAATTAATACAGCAACGCAGTTACCAAAAAATGAAACTGGTTTTCTTATGGCAACAAGTTGAATGGGAAAACTTACCAGTCCGGCCAGCGCGATGCAAACATCAATCAATCGTTTCAATCGCCTGTTATAAGGATTGGCCAGCCTGTAGCCATTTTCTTTCGATAATGACTCACCCGCTGTATCTTTCGAATCACTTCCTACAATACTCTGGCTATCCGCTGCATGTATTTTTATTTTGACCTTTTCGTTAATCTGTTGAACACATCCTATTATATTTTTAAACGAAAGGCTCCCCTCACAAAAAATGATTTCATTGAATGGAACAGACTGGTAAGTTATATCAAGTCTTGACCAATAGCCAATCGCCTCCTGATCATTCTCGGTTACCGCTATCCTTCCCAATACTTTTTCTTTCATTCCTGCATCTTCCATTAATTGCAATGCTTTTTTGTATTCTTCGGCAGATCCCACAACCAGTGTATTTGCATGGTCCTTTTTTTCGTTGCCACTTGAAATAACACCCCCCCTGACCAAAACCCATCTCAAAATGCCTATTAATATAAATGCAAGAATTGCCCCGAATAATATTATACCTCTTGAAAACCGATATTGTTCCGGCAATAAGGCATAGACAGCCAGCATTACCACAGTGGCTATTATGGTAGAGCCTATCAATTCGGATTTTTTATACCATCGATCATACAGCCCTGCATACCAGGCTGCCAGCAAGTAAACAAAAGTGAAAGATGGAAAAGCAATAAACAATAAGCGGTCCTCGTATTGTGTATCTGTCTTTACATAGGCATTCCAAATATTTTTCATTACATAAAAAGAAAGCAGTATTAAACCTGCATCCAGCATCGGCAATCCTGCACGGCGAATAAACCTGGCTATTGCTGACATTATTGCCCTTGCCCAGATAGCACATTGTATAAAGAAATTGAAAAGTCCCGCCCTGCCACTGCCATAATGTTTATTTACAAAAACACTCATGGCTTTATAAAACATGCGAACATAGTTCATGCTTCCTTTACGCGTACTTTCGCCTTTAAAATGGATGATGCTGCTATCCGCAAAGTAATAGTTGCAGAATCCCTTTTCCTGTATCCTGTAGCTGAGGTCTACATCTTCGCCATACATGAAAAATGTTTCATCAAATCCGCCAGTCTTGTCCAGTACCTCTTTTTTGACCATGATAAATGCCCCGGCAAGCACATCTACCTGGTGGGTTTCATTATTATCAAGATTGCCAAGATGATATTTTGAAAATACTTTTGACCGGGGGAATAAACGCGATAAGCCAAATAGTTTATACAGGGATGTGATGGGCGATGGAAATGATCGTTTGGATTCTTTCAAAAATTTACCGCTTCCATCCAGCATTTTAATACCGAGGGCACCTGCCTGCGGATGGGATGACAAAAAACCAATACAATTTCTAAAACAGTCCTCTGGCACAATGGTATCAGGGTTCAGGAATAGGATATATTTCCCTTTAGCGATTGCAAGACCCTGATTGCATGCTTTGGAAAAACCAGTATTGGCAGAGTTTTCAATAAACTTTACAAACGGAAACCTGGGTTTTAAATAGCCTACGCTATTATCCGAGGAATTATTATCTATTATTATTACTTCCGCTACCAGTTCCTTCATAGATTTCTGCACCGAACAAAGGCATTGTTCCAGGAAATGCTTGACATTGTAATTAACTATAATAATGGATAATTCCAAGGGTGCAGCAGGTATAAGCTACGAAGTAAGACGTTTTTAAGAATAGTTCCAAGGGACCTATCTTTGCGCATGCTCAAAAACACACTTATTTCAGCCACAAAGGCTGGTGCTGCAGAGATTCAACGGTTTTTCAATAATAATTTCAAGATCAGTAATAAAGAAGGCGTTAACAACCTCGTAACCGAGGCCGATCATGCTTCAGAAAAAGCCATCATAGAAGTAATCAAAGGAGCCTTTCCCGACCACTATATTCTGAGCGAAGAGGCGGGGGAAATTGTTCAGGATTCGAGTTACAAATGGATCATTGACCCAATTGACGGGACGGTAAATTTTGCCCACGGAATTCCGCTGAACTGTGTATCCATTGGTATTGAATATAAGGGTGAAATTGTAATGGGAGCCGTATATAATCCGCATATGAATGAATTTTTCATTGCAGAAAAAGGAAAGGGCGCCACCCTGAATGATAAACCCATCCGGGTAAGTGATGAAACACAGGCCATCAAGGCATGTCTGGTTACGGGATTTCCATATACCTATATCAATTTGCCGAATGGTCCATTGGAAATATTTGGCCGATTTATTCGTAAGGGCGTTCCGGTTCGCCGCCTGGGATCAGCAGCCATAGATCTCTGTTGGGTCGCGAGCGGAAGATTTGATGGATTTTATGAGCATAAGCTGGAAACATGGGATAGTGCGGCAGGTTACCTGATCGTGAAGGAAGCTGGAGGCAGAGTTACGGATTTTGCTGGCAAAGAATTCTCGCATTACCAGAAACAGCTGGTAGCTACCAATGGGAAAATACATGATGAAATACTGGACGTGATCAATGAAAGGAAAGAGCTTTAATCTCTCAACCTTTATTTATGAGTGAAAGAACTGAAATATCCTCTCTTGGAGAATTTGGCCTGATAGAACATCTTACCCGGAATATTGAGCTGCAAAATGCATCCTCCCTGTTGGGAGTAGGTGATGATGCCGCAATCATCGATCATTTCGGGAAGCAAACAGTTGTTACAACTGATTTGCTGGTGGAAGGAGTGCATTTTGATTTGATGTATACTCCCTTAAAACATCTTGGCTATAAAAGTGTAGTGGTTAATATTAGTGATATATATGCCATGAATGCCACCCCAACCCAGATACTCCTGTCTCTTGGACTAAGCAATCGTTTTAGCCTGGAAGCGATCGATGAGTTTTACGAAGGCGTTTATGCAGCCTGCAAAAAATATGATGTTGACCTGGTAGGCGGAGACACCACCTCTTCTCAAAAAGGATTTATTATTTCGGTAACTGCAATGGGGGAAATTGCTCCGGACCAATATGTGAAAAGAAGCACAGCGCAAAAGGGCGATCTGCTCTGTGTTAGCGGAGATCTTGGTGCTGCTTATCTTGGTCTTCTATTCCTGGAAAGAGAAAAGAAGATCTTTATGGAAAGTCCGGGTGTTCAGCCAGACCTTGAAAATGAGTCTTACGTGATTGGCCGTTTATTAAAACCCGAAGCTCGCCGGGATATCATTGAATTTTTTACAAAAGAAGGAATCACTCCCACTTCCATGATGGACATCAGTGATGGGCTAAGTTCTGAAGTATTACATATTTGTAAAGACAGTAACCTGGGTGCGGTCCTTTACGAAGAAAAAATACCTGTTGCGGAAGAAATGAAAAAGGCCGCTTTCAAATTCGAAATTGACCCAACAGCCTGTGCCCTGAGTGGTGGCGAAGATTATGAGCTTCTTTTTACCATTTCCCAGACAGAGTATGAAAAGCTGGTGCTGAATGAGCAGATCAGCGTTGTTGGATACATGACAGAGCCCGAAAAAGGCGCCAATATCATTACCAAAGGGGGGAGCACCTACCCATTAACCGCCCAGGGCTGGAATCATTTAAGGAAATAAGAATACAGTTCATTCGTTTATAGGACTATGCGGAGATTATTGACTTTATTGTTGGCGGGAATTGTCCTGGGCAGCTGTGGAATGAACAGCCGTTCCTTTTCACCCAACAGGAAATATTCACCGCAACAGCTCCAGAAAGATTATTCCATCTACCAGGAAACACTGGAACAGGCACACCCCGGACTTTACTGGTATACAACCAAGGATAGCATGGATATGTATTTTGCCTGGGGACGGCAACAGTTAAAAGATTCCATGACCGAGTCCGATTTCCGAAAAGTGCTGAATTATGTTACCGCTAAAATTAATTGTGGCCATACTTCGGTACGATCATCCAAACACTATGGCCGCTATTTGGATACTGTGCGTATCTCCCGTTTATTTCCACTCAGTCTTAAACTGTGGAAGGATACTGCTGTTGTGACTGCCAATATTAACCGCCGGGATACATTGTTGAAACGCGGTACGATCCTGACCAGTATCAATGACCGACCCATGAAAGTGATCATTGATTCACTCTTTGGTTTCTTATCAACCGATGGATATAATACAACCCATAAATACCAGACCCTTAGCAACAGAGGTTTTTTTGGATCCCTCTATTCTTCCATCTTTGGTTATACCCGCAATTACACCATTGGGTTCCTGGATAGTGCGGGTAATGCAAGAACCACAATGATCACTCCTTTTTTTCCGCCGCCACGGGATACTACCAATCGGGGGCAAAGGCCTGCAACCAGAACACCTCAACCTTCCAAAAGAGAAAGAAGGACAATGCAGAAAAACTCGGTGAGGCTCCTGAAAATTGATTCTGCTACTCATGTTGCCATGATGGATCTGAATTCCTTTGGCCGAGGTTATGGACTAAAAGGATTTTTCCGACGTTCATTCAGAGCTCTTGAAAAAAATAATATCAATCATCTGATCATTGATGTCAGGAATAATGGCGGAGGAAGTGTTACTAATTCAAATCTGTTAACCCGGTTTATTACAGACCATAATTTCAAAGTGGGAGATTCTCTTTATGCCGTTACCAGGCGAAAGCGGTATAGCAAATATATCGAGGATGATTTCTGGAACAGGCTATTCATGACATTCTTTACCAGAAAAGAAAAAGATGGATTCTATCATTTCAGATATTTTGAAAGACATTATTTCAAGCCATTGAAGAAAAATCATTTTGAAGGTCAGGTGTATATTCTAACGGGTGGTAACTCTTTTTCCGCCACAACTCTTTTCGCTTCCGTTCTTCAACACCAGGATAATGTTACTATAGTAGGTGAAGAAACCGGTGGGGGCGCTTATGGCAATTCCGCCTGGTTGATCCCTGATGTCAAACTGCCGGAGACAAAAGTTCGCTTCCGTCTTCCATTATTCAGATTAGTGATCAATAAAGATTATCCAAAAACGGGCAAGGGGGTTCAACCGGAAGTAGAGGCATTTCCTTCAATTGAGGCAATTAAAAATGGAGCTGATTACAAACTGGATAAAGCAATGGAATTGATCCGGCAAAACAAAAAACTGAAGTAAGATCGCGCAAATAGTTTCTCATTCCTCATCTCCAAGTATCATAAAGCGATCTGCATCCTTCCAAAAAGGGAGCTTTTCCCTGACACAATCCAATTGTTCTTTATTTAAGGAGACAGTAAAAATATCTTCCTGGTCTTTTTTTGTATAGAGCACTTCACCCAATGGATCAATTACCATACTTTCTCCTGCATAGTGGATCTGGTTACCATCATTGCCCACCCTGTTAACGCCAATTACATAGCATTGATTTTCGATAGCTCTTGCCTGCAACAGGGTTTTCCAGGCATGGCTTCTGCGTTCCGGCCAGTTGGCTACATACACCAGCACATCATACTCCTGGTTATCTGTTTGTCTTGCCCAGACAGGAAAGCGCAGATCATAACACACCATCAGGTTTATCTTCCAGCCATTTACTGACGCAATTAATCTTTTATTCCCGGAAGAGAATTCTTTGTCTTCTCCTGCATATGCGAAACGGTGACGTTTATTGTATACTCCATAGTGGCCATTGGGCAACATCCAGATCAACCGGTTATAAAAATGGCCTTCTTCTTCTATGATAACACTACCTGCAATGATTACTTTTTTCTCTGCGGCCATGCGCTTCATCCATTGCACCGTCTCACCCTCCATTGTTTCCGCCAGGGCTTTCGGCTTCATACTAAAACCGGTGGTAAAGGTTTCGGGAAGCAGGATTACTTCGGTTTTACCGGAGATGCTCCTGATCTTTTTTTCAAACATTTGGAGGTTGGCATCTCTGTTTTCCCAATGAAGCTGGCTTTGGACAATCGTAAAGTTTAAGATTGAATTCATCGCAGAAAAATAAACTGGAAGGGAATTTTTTCCCTGTAAAGATACAATTCTCCCTTACTTGGAAATAGAATCTAAAACATTACTCTTTGCTTTCCAGCGCCTTTCCATTTACGGAGCCTTCAAAGGGGCAGGCACCCATTTTGATTTTTATATCATATAAAATAAAATGGTATGCGGACAAATCATTTTCGCCCGGCCGCCCTACCTCTTTTGATGATATTGATGATGTGCGCCTGGATACCTAAACCATCCGCACAACAATATTACCGAAGCAATGACGCGAATTACCTGTCGCTCCGTGATGTTAATGGTAATACTCCTGCTACATTATCTACTTTCACTGCAGAACGATATACCGGTTACAATGAAATTCAATGGGATATTTCCAGGGAAAGCAATACACGTAAATACGTAATACAGTATAGCTTAAACGGCACCGATTATCAGACTGCAGGTGAAATTTTACCTGGATCCACTTATGATTTCAGGCATTATACCGGAGATTCCCGTCCGATGCTTTACCGTTTACAGGCTGAACAGCTGGATGGCAAATTTCTTTATTCGGGAACGATCAGGCTTTCTGGGGATGTGGTTTCACCTGTAAAGGTTTATCCAACTGTTATTACGGGGAATCATGTGAATATAAATGCCACATTACCGGTTGAAAGGATAACGCTCACCAGGCAGGATGGGGGTGTTGCGTTTATTAAAGACCTGAATGGTCAGAAGGATTATATTTCTGTGAATATTCCTGTACTGGGGAAAGGCATGTATTTTCTAACCTGCTTTGGAAATAAATGGACTACCAC
>JAJKIP010000272.1 GCA_021154405.1 Segetibacter sp.
ATGCGTTTGCGGAGCCGGTACCATGGGCAGCGGAATTGCCCAGGTGGCTGCACAGGCTGGAATTTATACCCTTCTGTATGAATTGAACTCTGCTGTTCTGGAAAATGCGCAGCAACGCATCAGCCAGGACCTCCATAAGCTAATAGAAAAAGGTAAGATCACAACCGCTGAAAAAGAAAGAATTGAAGGAAACATACAGTTTACGAGTGATCTTCAGACCTGTCTTGCCGATTTCTTTATAGAGGCCATTGTTGAAAAGCAGGAGATAAAATCTGCTATTTTTAATCAGCTGGCAGAGCTCAATCATGGTGACTGCATTTTTGCAACCAATACTTCTTCCCTATCTGTGACGGCTATTGCCAGGCCGGTAAAAAACCCTGAACGCGTGATCGGCATGCATTTTTTCAACCCTGCTCCACTGATGAAACTGGTAGAAGTAGTAAGAGGAAATCAAACCAGTGATATAACGGTTCAAACAACCTATGAATTAGCCAAATTGATGGGAAAAACACCTGTGCTTTGTAAGGATTCACCTGGATTCATTGTAAATAGAGTTGCAAGGCCTTACTACATCGAATCATTAAGATTGGCTGAAGAAGGATTAGTATCCTTTTCCCAGGCAGACCGCTTACTTGAAGCAAGTGGATTTAAAATGGGACCATTCAAATTGATGGACCTTATTGGCAATGATGTAAATTATGCAGTCAGCAATTCTGTTTATGAACAATTAGGAAAGCCGGAAAGATTGAGGCCTTCTCCCATACAGCAACAAAAGGTGCAAAAAGGAGAACTGGGAAAGAAATCAGGCAAAGGCTATTATGAATATTGATGGTAAATAACAGTTATGGTTCTTGTAACAGGAGGAACTGGTTTTCTCGGTTCATATATAATTAAGCACCTCGTGGAAAAAGGATACAAGGTGCGCGCCATCCGGCGCGAAAAGGCTGTTTTACCATTTTATATCCCAAAGGAAATATTTGAAAAGGTTGAATGGGTAACAGGTGATATACTGGATGTAGTATCACTGGAGGAAGCTATGGAGGGTATTGACCAGGTAATTCATGCAGCTGCAGTTGTTTCATTTTTAAAAGCAGACCGCAAGAACATGTACCTGGTTAATGTGGAGGGTACGGCCAATGTGGTGAATATAGCCATCGAAAAAAACGTAAAGCGATTAGTTTATATCAGCTCAGTAGCGGCACTGGGCAGAACAGCCCATGGAGGAAGTGTAAACGAAGACCGAAAATGGGAGGACAATAAGATAAATACCCATTATGCGAAGAGCAAATACAAGGCAGAGCTGGAAGTATGGCGTGGTAGCGCGGAAGGTCTGAATACTATTATTTTGAATCCCAGCACCATATTGGGTTATGGGGACTGGAACAGCAGCAGTTGTGCAATATTCCGAAGTGTTTATAATGAATTCAAATGGTATAGTCCGGGTATAAATGGCTTTGTGGATGTTGAAGATGTAGCAAAAGCAACAGTATTACTAATGGAAAGTAATATCAGCGACCAACGTTATATTGTTAATGGCGACAACTGGCATTTCAAACAATTGCTGGAAACCATGGCATCCAATTTTCATAAGAAGAAACCATATAAAGAGACAACGCCTGCCTTGATTGCTATTGCGTGGAGGATGGAAAAACTAAAATTTATGTTAAATGGTCACAGGCCTCTTTTGACCAAAGAAAGTGCCCGGATTGCCCATAGTAAAACCTACTTTGAAAATGCTAAATTACTAGAGGCCCTGAAGGGTTTTTCATTCACTCCTCTGCAGGAAAGTATTCAAAAAGCCTGTGAAAAATACCTTGCAGCGCTCCCGGAGGCCCAGAAATTGCAACCAAAAGCAACATGATATGTATCTTTACGTTAGTATCAGATACACACTATTCTATGAAGCCAATAACTATTTTTCTAACCTTTATTATTTTGGGCCTCGCTGTTCCGGCAATAGCCCAGGTTACCATCTCTGGTAAAGTTGTTGATTCTGTTTCCCGAGAGCCCCTGGCAGGAGCCAGCGTATTTGCCCAGAACACCACACAGGGAACGGTTACCAATTCAAATGGCGAATTCTCACTAACGCTTAAATCCACCGGATTTGAATTGATCTTTAGCTTTACCGGCTATGTGGTCCAAACTCTTCAGGTTACTGAAAACAAAAATCAGCATCTGGAGATTGCGATGCTAAAAGAGGACAAGACATTAGGTGAAGTAGTTATTCAAAGCAGCAATGAAGTGCAGGATGGTTGGGAAAAATATGGTGATTTCTTCATCAGCAATTTTATTGGCGCTTCCAGTATTGCTAAAAAATGTTCCATCATCAACAAAGATGTTGTGCATTTTTATTATTATCGCCGCAGTGATAAGCTGAAAGTCCTGGCTACAGAGCCTATTCAAATCAGTAATGACGCATTGGGATATGACCTGCGGTACCAGCTTGATTCTTTTGTATACTATTACAAGAATGATATTAGTTCATACCGTGGTACCTGCTTCTTTAGTGAAAAACCCGCCAGCGCTCCACAGCAGCTTGCCTGGAAGACTACCAGAAAAAAAGCATATCTCGGTTCCAGGATGCATTTCATGCGTTCAGTATTTGATAGCACCTTAAGCAAAGATGGATTTACGGTAAGTATTCTGGGAGAGGAGGATAATTCACAGTTCCATTTGATTTCAAAGCCATTGGCTGGAGACTATTACAGTACAAATGACACGCTGGATTATGTTCAGCTTTATTTTCCCCGAAAGATCAGTGTAACTTATCTAAAGGCGGTTCCCGAAGATGATTACCTGAAGAAATTTAAATTGCCCATGAATGTAGGAGTCCAGGTATCTTATATTGAGATCCTGAATCCAATCGGAATCATGCAAAGTGGCTATTATTTTGATCAAAAAGACTGGATCAACCAGGGTTATATGAGCTGGAAAAACCTTGGTGATCAGTTACCATATGATTATTTGCCGTAAAAAGGATTCACTTTTTTCCCATTACTTTTTCCCATAGTTCAGGGATTCGTTTGATCCATACCAATTCTTTAACCTTCTGACGTGCTTCTTCAACAGGTGATCCAAAGTAGGCTTTACCGCCTTCAAGGGAATCCTTTACACCACTTTGTGCATTAACGATGGCTCCCTTTCCAATAGTAAGCGTTTTGCTTACACCAACCTGTCCCCAAAGGATAACATTATCCTCAATAGTGGTTGCGCCGGCAATACCGACCTGTCCGGCAAACAGGCAATTTTTTCCAACAACTGTATCGTGACCAATATGTACCAGGTTATCAATCTTGGTACCTTCACCAATAAATGTATCTGCACTTACCCCACGATCAATAGTGCAACCTGCTCCGATCTCCACAGCATTTTCAATCACAACCCTGCCACAACTAAGCATTTTCCTGTAGTGAACAGGCCGATTGTTCTTCTTATTGTAATAGAATGCATCACTCCCTATAACAGTACCTGCCTGAATAATCACATCATCGCCAATAATGCAATGGTCCAATATGGTAACATTGGGAAATATTGTACAGTTTTTTCCAATCTGCACATGATTGCCAATATAAGCACCTGGCATGATGGTTGAATGCTGGCCAATGGTAGCAGAATCACTGATCATTTTCATGGAAGGTGCAAAAGGCCTGAAATGATTGACAATAGTCTGATAGGCTTCAAATGGTTCTTCTGTGAGCAATAAAGCTTTTCCTTCCGGAAAATCCGTTTTTTTATTAATGATAATAAAGCTGGCAGAAGAATTTATACAGGTATCATAATACTTGGGATGATCTACAAATACAAGATCCCCTTCCTCCACTTTATGGATCTCATTGATACCCGTTGCAGATGCATTAGTATTGCCAATGAGCTCAGCATTTATGAGTTTAGCGATCAGGGCTAGAGGAACTGGTTGGTCAAAACGCATATCTTATTCTTTGCGCAAAGGTAATAGCAATGCCCGGATCGGGTAATTCCGCCGTATTTTACGCTTTCAGCCAGATTTTAGGATTATTCGCTAAAAGTATTTTTTACTTGGCATTCAATGATCTTTTTAACGTCAATCCTATTATTATCATCATTCATTGAAAATAAATTTAGAAAACTCTATTATTAAAAAGAAAAATTGAATCAATGAAAACGTTGCTGGGTAAGGCTTTCAAAGGATGGCGAAAACAGATGCATTATGCGGACTTATCCTTCAATTGAGTAAACGATGATAAATTTTATTTCCAGCATTCAAAAAAGTGGTTGCCTTATCCACAACGTCCGACAAAATGTTAATAAAATTCTTTTAAAAAATTTTTTGGATAGTAAAAAATATATTTAATATTGTGATGGGAAATTCGTTTCCCTGTACTTACTAACCCATCTTTATATTGATCCCTTCGATGTTTCGAGGGGATTTTTAGTTTAATAAAACCTGTTCCAACGAAAGGCAACTGCCTGAATCCATTTCCTGATATGTTTATTTTAAGATTAATTAGAGACAAGTTGTTAGCCATTACCTATATTCAGTTGGCCATCGGAAATTTTTCTTTGTGATAGATTAATCAGGGGCCAATACTTTGTGCCTAATGGCTATAGAAATAAGTAAGTACGAATAAGACGATTTAAAATACCTTTATACAAATCAAATAACCCTTTCATGCTCAAATCCATGACCGGTTTTGGAAGATCCGAAGACAATGTTGGAGATAAGACCTTCCTGGTTGATGTAAAATCACTTAACGGCAAACAATTCGAACTTCAATTGAAGCTTCCAGCCCTTTTGAGGCCTTTTGAATTTGATATCAGGCGACTGGTCTCCGAAAAATTAGGTCGCGGCAGCATTGATTGTACCATCAGTCTTAAGGAAACGGGCTCTGCAAAGCCCATTACTATCAATACTGATCTTGCCAAAGCCTATTATAAGCCCCTGGCTGAGTTATCAGCGGCTTTAAACCTCGATGCTTCCCATATTCTTAGTACCCTGGTAAAGCTGCCTGAGGTGATTACGCCAAGTAGTGAAACCCTTAATGATTCAGAATGGCGAAAATTGCAACAGGTAATAGGTAAAGCAATTGATAACCTGAATGACCATCGGCTTAATGAGGGTAGATCCCTGGAAGAAGACCTGCTGTTTCGAATTAATAATATCCTTCACCAGCAACAGGAGGTGATAAAACTGGAACCATTGCGTCAACAGAAGATTAGAGAGGGCCTTACCAAGCTCCTGGAAGATAATGTAGGTAAGGAAGCCTATGACAGCAATCGCCTGGAACAGGAACTTATTTATTATATAGAGAAAATTGATATCAGTGAAGAGCAGGTACGCCTGAAAAATCATTGCGAATACTTCAAGTCATTGCTAACTGATCCCGATGATTCCAAAGGCAAAAAACTATCTTTTATCCTTCAGGAGATTGGCCGTGAGATCAATACAACAGGATCAAAAGCCTATGATTCCACCATACAAAAATGCGTGGTATTGATGAAAGATGAGCTGGAAAAGGCAAAGGAACAGGTCTTGAACGTATTGTAATTAGAGATTACTTTCGGGATCGGGATAGTAATTAAATTTGCAAAAAAATCCTCATTGAAAAAGCTGGTTTATACTTCCTATTTAATCCTTCTGGTTTCAATATTGTTTTCCTGTACCACTATTGATATTTTTGAGAAGAGCGTAGCTATCCCCGGACATGAGTGGAAATCATCGTACAGGCCTTCTTTTGAATTCAATATTACCGACACCACTACAACCTATAATGTATTTCTCGTCCTCAGGCACACGGAGAAGTACAATTTCAATAATATCTTCAGTAACCTCTATGTGAAAGGTCCGGGTATGGATTCCACCATAAAGATCCAGCAGGACGTGTTGCTTGCTACTAATGAAAAAGGGTGGCTCGGCACAGGCATGGATGATGTATATGAACACCGCAGCACTTTGGCTGCAAGGCAACCACTTAAGGCAGGTACTTATACCTTTACCATTGAACAGATAATGCGGGAAGATCCACTCCAGGAAGTATTGAATGTGGGCCTCAGGCTTGAAAAAGAAAAATAGGTAGCATCATGGCTGACTCAACCAGGAAAAAGCTCGCCCGGGCAACATTTATTTACTGGATGCTTCTCACCTATATTGTAGCAGCCCTGGTATGGTGGTTTATTTCACTGGAAAGGCAGAACGATCAAATGAAGGATTATAAGGTCCTCCAGCTAAACGCAACCATTGATAGTACTATTTCACCAGGTTTATATGCAACAGAATACCAGCAAATTGAAAAGGTCTTTAGAAGAAATCGTACCAAGTATGTAAGTGAAGGAACCGTATTTCTTGGCCTGCTTGCCCTTGGCGCTCTCTTTGTATACCGCTCTGTGCAGCGGCAGTTCAATGTGCAACAGCAACAACAGAATTTTATGATGGCTGTTACCCACGAATTAAAGACTCCCATCTCGGTTATGAAACTGAACCTGGAAACCCTGCAGAAATATAATCTGGACCCTCAGAAACAAAAAAGGCTGATCCATACAACGCTGGAGGAAACAGCAAGGCTAAATTTTCTTACTAATAATATTCTCATCTCATCCCAGCTGGAAGGAAGAGGTTATGCTATTTCCAAAGAAGAATTGGACCTCTCTACCCTGCTCGATGAAAGCATTAAAGATTTCAGGACAAGATTCACCGATCGCAATTTCATCACGGAAATTGAACCTGATACTGCAATAAAGGGGGATGCGCTCTTATTACAGATGCTGATTAATAACCTTGTTGAAAATGCCATCAAGTATTCACCCCGGGAAAGCCCAATAAAGGCATCGCTCAAAATGGATAATGAAACGGTAAAGCTATACATCTCGGATGAAGGCCCCGGAATTCCAGATGAGGAGAAAAAAAAGATATTTCAGAAGTTTTATCGCATCGGCAATGAGGCAACCCGCAAAACTCAGGGTACCGGTCTTGGGTTGTATCTTTGCAGCAGGATAGCAGCCGATCACAATGCCGACATTCTGGTGACAAACAATACTCCATTCGGAAGTACCTTTGTGGTCCGGTTCTATTCATAAGCAGGTTATAATGAGCGAGACGAAAAAAACATCGATATTACTGGTTGAGGACGAAGAGAATCTCCATGAAGCATTGAAGCTAAATCTGGAACTGGAAGGCTATGATGTGACCTCCGCATTTGATGGCGCCACTGCTCAAAAGACGATTGAAAAAGAATATTTTGACCTTATCATCCTTGATGTAATGCTCCCTGAAATTGACGGGATCAGCGTAGCAGAAAATATCCGTATCAGCAATAATGAAGTGCCAATCCTGATATTAAGTGCAAAGAATAGTAGCGCAGACAGGGTGTTAGGGCTAAAAAAAGGGGCAGATGATTATCTAACCAAGCCCTTTAACCTTGAAGAACTGTTACTGCGTGTTCACAAACTCATCGATAAGAACAAGAAGCTACAGGATAAATCAACCGTAGGCAATAGCTATACATTCGGCAATAATATAATCGATTTTAAGGCGCAGGAAGCTACAACCCGTTCCAGTGGAAAGATCCAGCTGAGCAAGAAGGAAACCATGTTATTAAAGCTGTTGATCGAAAACAAAAATGAAGTGGTTCCAAGGGAAAAAATATTGCAATCTGTCTGGGGCTATAATGTATATCCCACTACAAGGACTATCGACAACTTCATACTTAACTTTCGTAAATATTTTGAAGAAGACAGTCGCAATCCAAAATATTTCCATTCCGTTAGAGGAGTAGGATATAAATACTCAGAGTAATTAAGACTGAATGACAGTCGCCGTCTTTTGAATAGATTCGAGCACCTGAGTGATGTTTTCCAGTAATACTTTCTTATCGCCCTGCATATCTACATCAGCAAAAAGTCCGGTTTCACAATCTTCGAGAATAGTCAGAATTGTTTGCTGTGCTGAAGCATCTACGCCCTTCTGATCCATGGCCATTAATAAACTGTAACGGCTCATGGCGCTTCCTTTGAGACCGAGGTAAATAGTAAAGAAATTCCAGATACATTGACGAAATACGGTATAGAATTCTTTATTAGCGGAATCCAGATTCTCATATGCAGGTTTAAGTAATTCAGCAACTGTTGGAGGTAATGGATCCTTATTTACTTTGAGTTTTTCAACCCTCGCCTCCTGCAATTTCCTTCTCCATAATATTATTCCACCTATTGACACCATCACTAAAAGCAGCATTGCAAGAATGGTTCCCCTGTAATCATGACCTGTCAATAAATTTGCTTTCTCTATGGCCTTTTCAGCCGGCTTTTCCTTTGTGGTTATTTTAATAAGGACCGGTTGGGTTACTGCGGTCTTAAATCCGTTGCTGTCTGGATCAAAAAAAGAAAAGCGAATGGATGGAATAGTATACGTCCCTGGTTTGGCGGATAGAAAGGGTATATGAAAGGTTCGCTTGCCCTTCATGGGAGAAACTTTATGGTCCAATTCATCCCTGACACTGGCATCAAACACCTCCAATCCTTCTGGCCATTTAATTAAGGGGGAAGCCAATTGGGTAAAATTTCCTTTCCCGGATATAGTTATGATCAGCTCACCCTGTTCATTTTTTCCCAATTCGCCTTTATTGAATGCAGATGTTATGGAAAAATTACCGGTAGCTCCGGCAAAATCTGATGGTCTGTTTTTAGCAGGTGCAGGTTTTACTATTATGGGAATGGAAGTAGAACTCATACTGGTTGTAAAAGTTTGAACTCCCTTTGCGGGAGGTGCAGGATCATCTGGTAAAACGCCTTCTCTTATTTCCTGCTCTGGCTTCTTATTTACGCTGCTTCCTGAAAAATCAACTTTAGTAACTACTTCCATTGGGTCAATTGTATATTCTCCCTCCTGCAATGGATACAGCTGGACCTTGCGGACAGTGTGAACATCAAATTTATTTCCGTTAATAGTTTCAACATCAGATTGACCATCTTCAAGGTTAATTACATCCTGAACGGTGAAACCATAAAATCCGGGATTTTTTACAATATCAGACCGGGAGGCCAGCCTTGAATATAATTTGAAAGTGGCGGTCACGGGCTCTCCAACAAAACAATTCCTTTTATCTACCAGTACTTTTAAAAATAAATTCTTCCGGATCTTCTGTTGTGGATCTTCTCCGGGTGCGAGAAAGAAAGCTTCGCTATTGAAGGAATTGAAACGGGACTGCATACTTCTTCTTGCTGCTTCTTCTTTGGAGATCACTTCTACCAACACATCATCACCCTTCTCAAATTGATTACCAGCCCTGGCTCCGGCTGCGGGTATGGTATACTTCCCAGGCTTGAGCGCTTCTAATGTATAAATGATATTTCTGAGGTTTTTCTTCTCACCTTTACTACCATAAGTGACTGCAATATGAACTTCTGGTTGATTGACCTGTCTGAAGCCGTTAAAATCAGGTGCATAGAATTCAATATCGCTACGGTCTTCCAGCAGGTATTGTATGCGAAAGGATTCCCCAACTTCAACAGCACGCTGGTTAAATTCCGTTTGAAAAACAAACTGAGAGCTTGCTACAAGGGTCAGGATCAGCAATATTGATATGAGAACTGTTTTTTTCATCCCGGGAGATAAAAATATAACTCAACGGGCAAAGGCCCGGTGCAAAGTTATGACAGGCGGGGATTGAGTTTGAAAGGTTTACAGGTCGCCAAGCTGCGGCCTTACCACTATATCTTCCACGCAGGCCTGCGGGGATAACTGGGAAGCTGCATAGACCAGTTTGGCGATATCCTCTGCCTGCATGATCCGCCTGGGGTCAACTCCACTGTTTTTCCAGGAGTCTGTGTAGGCGGCCCCCGCATAAACTGCAGTTACTTTGATCCCGTAAGGTTTCATTTCATTTCGAAGGTTTTGGGAAAACCCTGCAAGGGCAAATTTGCTGATACTGTAAGCGCCACCATTGGGGTAGGCTTGTAACGAGGCAATTGAGCAAATGTTGAAAATATGGCCGCTTTTCTGTTTCATCATCGAAGGCAATAACAACCGGGTTAAATGGTACGCACTATAGAAGTTGACATCCATCTGCTTTTCCATTACACCTTCCGCTTCATCATACACATTTCCAGGAATAAAAGTACCGGCGTTATTTACCAGCATATCAATTCTGCGATCCTTTTCTACTGCCCATACTGCAAACTTTTTAACCTGTTCTTTAACTGACAGATCGCAGGCATGGGTAAGAATGGTAGTGCGCGGGAATCTCCCCTGTAATTCCTTTCCCGTCAACTGC
>JAJKIP010000273.1 GCA_021154405.1 Segetibacter sp.
GCTGCCTTCCATGGCCGCCCGGAAGAAGCTGAGAAATTAACAGCTGAACTCCGCAAAGAGCTGGAACTGGCGGTAGATGCCTGACTTTTTCTTTTCAAATGTCTGATATTCAGAGAGCTGAGCAATTCTGCCTATCTTTTGTCAGTTTTAAGCCCGGCCACTATGCTGTGAAGAAAATTGCCAAAATTTCCCCTGCTGGCATTCGCTAATTGGCTGAGTTTCCCTACCTTTGCCGTCCCGAAAAATCTGGCTTCCTGCCAGGTTCGCTGGGATAAAATTCCATTATTATGGCCAGAGTATGTCAGGTTACAGGTAAAAAACCGATCGGTGGGAACAAAGTGTCTCACTCGAATATCAAAACAAAGCGCAGGTTCCTTCCCAATCTGCAGACTAAAAGGTTTTACCTGGTTGAAGAAGAAAAGTGGATAACGCTGAAAGTTTCTACTGAAGCTATCCGCACCATCAATAAGAATGGGTTGTATACAGTGGTAAAAGAATTGAGAGCAAAAGGACAACATATCTAATCACTCCGATAACTATCGGAGCCAAAAATAATAACAATGGCAAAGAAAGGTAACCGTGTACAAGTGATCCTGGAATGCACTGAGCACAAAACAAGTGGTCAGCCTGGCACCAGCCGTTATATCACGGTAAAAAACAAAAAGAACAATCCCGAAAGACTGGAGTTGAAGAAATTCAATCCCATCCTGAAAAAGGTAACTGTTCACAAAGAGATCAAGTAAAGATTCAAACTCTTCAAACTCGTTGATTCAAACGCATTATCATGGCAAAAGCAGCAAAAACCGCGATTAAGAAAGACCCTAAACAGGCAGCAGAAGCGAAAAACTACACCAAAGTGATCAGAGCTGTACGTAGTCCCAAATCCGGCGCCTATACCTTTAAAGAGCAAATGGTGCATAAGGATAAGGTGAAAGAGTTTCTCGCGCAGAAGTAATAATAGTATCGGTATTAAAAATAATTTGAGCTGACTCACTTATGTGGGGCAGCTTTTTTTATATCCTTATCTTTTCACTACAAATTTGCTATCGGGCTTTTGGCGATATTTCATCTTCCGCCAAAAGCCCGATAGCTTACCTTTGCACCCTCTATGGGATTCTTCAATAAACTATTCGGAAAGAAAGAGAAAGAAAGTCTTGATCAGGGCCTGCAAAAGACCAAAGAAGGTTTTTTTGCAAAGGTCTCAAGAGCCATTGCAGGAAAAACAACGGTGGATGAAGAAGTACTTGATAATCTCGAAGAAGCCCTGGTAAGCGCAGACGTTGGTATTGATACCACCGTCAAGATCATTGAACGCATTGAAAAGCGGGTGTCCCGTGATAAATACATGAACACCTCCGAACTCAATAAACTGCTCCAGGAAGAAATTGAAGGAATGCTGGTGGATGCACCGCATTCCAATAGCTATGCCTTTGATTCTGATCTTCCCGTAAAACCTTACGTGATACTGGTAGTAGGAGTAAACGGCGTTGGAAAAACTACCACTATTGGTAAACTGGCTCATAACTTCAAATCGGCGGGCAAATCAGTTTTACTTGGCGCCGCTGATACATTCCGTGCTGCTGCAGTGGATCAATTGACTATCTGGAGTGAAAGGGCAGGAGTGCCGATCGTTAAACAGGACATGGGTAGCGATCCTGCTTCTGTTGCCTTTGATACCGTGCAAAGTGCCCTGGCACGTAAATCAGATGTAGTGTTGATTGATACAGCCGGCCGTCTTCACAATAAAACCCATTTGATGGAAGAGCTTACCAAGATCAGAAGGGTAGTTCAAAAAGTGATACCGGATGCTCCGCATGAAGTGTTGCTGGTACTTGATGGTTCTACCGGACAAAATGCTCTGGAGCAGGCCAAACATTTTACAGCTGCTACTGATGTTACTGCCATAGCCATCACTAAACTGGATGGTACCGCAAAAGGCGGAGTGGTACTGGCGATTGCCAACCAGTTTAAGATACCCGTTAAATTTATTGGAGTCGGTGAAAAAATGGAAGACCTGCTGGTGTTCGACAAGCACGAGTTTGTTGACAGCCTGTTTAATCTGAACGGACAATAATCCCAATTACATTACTTCCTGTTCTGTAACCAGCCGGTGGCGCAATGCATAGATGACCACACCTGCTGTGTTCTTTACATTCATTTTCTCCAGTATTCGGGTCCTGTGTCCTTCCACTGTTCTCTTGCTTAGGAACACTTTGTCTGCAATTTCCTGTGCAGTTAGCTGCTGACAGATCAATCTGATGATCTCCTTTTCCCGCTCGGTAAAAACCAGCACATCTTTTTTCTTATACGGATTGAACCTGCTTTTCGAGATCAGTGATGCCAGCCGGGAAGTTGTGTGATGGCAATAATAAGGCTTGCCCTGGGACACGCTATGAATGGCATCGAGAATTTCCTGCTTGTCGGCATTCTTTAATAAATACCCTTTGGCCCCCGCTTCCAGCATATCTACAATCAGGTTCTCTTCATCAAACATGGACAGGGCAATAATATGGAGATCGGGATTTTCTGTAAGAAGAGTGCGGGTAGCTTCAATGCCATCCATGACTGGCATTTTTACATCTGTCATTACTACATCTGGTTGCAATTCGTTTACCAGACTGACAAGTTCCCTGCCATTCCCTGCCTGACCTATCAATTCTATGTTCTGCTGCTTTGATAACATCAGGGCCAATCCGTCTCTGAATATCTCGTGATCATCTGCAATTACAAGACGGATCGAATGTATCATACTCTAGGTTTTGACAGGTATCTTAATAAAATAGCTGGTGCCGTTGCCTGGTGAAGATTTGAGTATATAAGTGCCATTTAGTATTTCAATCCGGCTTTCAATGCTTTTTAATCCCAGCCCCGAGGAGCCCTTTCTCATCTTTTCGTAGTCAAACCCGACACCATCATCTTTAGTCAAAATTATGATTTCATTATTCTCTTTACCTAATCCTACCTGAAGATTTTTTGCATGTGCATGTTTAAGGGAATTATGTATGATCTCCTGCACCATACGGAATACGTGGATTTCCATTTCGGGAGAAATCGCCACCTGCTGTAACTGGTAAAAATCGATCTTGGTACCATTCCGCTTGGTCTGGTTACCCGTAAACTCCCGGATTGCCTCGGTAAGCCCCTTTCGCTGGAGGGTGTTGGGCAACAGGTTATGGGATATCTCCCGCAGATTGGCGATGATCTCATCAAGGTGCCTGCCGGCCTTATTGATGATGTGCTGGTCATTTTCACTGGTACTGTCAAGGCTGTTAATCTGCAATTTCACAGAAGAAAGCAGGGGTCCCAGGCTATCATGCAGGTCTGTAGCTATTCTTTTTCTTTCATTTTCCTGGATGGTGATCTCGGCATGGATACGTTCTTTTTGCAGTTTCACGTACTTCCTGTGATACCGGATAATGGAAATGATAAAGAATAGCAGCACTGTTGCCAGCAGGCAGGCAATCAGGATAGTAATATTGTAAATATTGGTTTCCATTCACCGATTCTTTTTAGCCAGGATCAGACATTCGTCAATGTTCTATCCTGTCTTTGAATTGTAACGATGTTCTCTTCGGAATATACCATACTGCAATACCATAAATAATGTTTACAAAAGCATTGATATACGATGATACTTCAATGATCCTCGCAGTGATACCGCCTTCCTGCTGGTTTTGCTGCTGGCTGCTGATATAAATAGACCCTTCAAGAAGTATCTGGTATAAAAAAAAGATCAAAAATCCGGCACAGATTAAAAAACGGGCATTCTTCAATAAATTCTTGTTATCATTGATCAATAGAAAATTTATTTCATTGATGCTAAGTATCACCAGTATAAAGGCTTCACTGACTCTGAATACGGTTCCTACTTCAACAAATCCATCCCTGTAAAACAGGTTTTCCCAAATCCATATCCCAATGCATAGTATTCCAAAATAAGGATACCATCTCCGCGTGCGGCTGTGATATCTCCAGTAATAAAACTGTGCAATGATCAATAAGCATTCGGTCAGGCTGAAGATATTAAGCACTACAGCATTGTTTCGAAAGTAATTGATCGCAATCCGGCTGATTATTTCCGAGAGCACGCCTGTAGCTATTAAAATTAAAAAGGGCCGGTACAGTCTACTTATCATTCTAATTCGCACCAGCCCTGATATAAAAGGGAAGAGTACGGTCATGCTCATCAGAAAAAGGAAATCCTTGTTGTTCATCAATTGTAGTATAGGGGTGGCTCATTGTTTAATCGCAAACGGTGGGGCAACGCTGACCTGCTTCTACAGCTTCGCCATCTATATCATCTGGTGGTGCCGCGGCTGCTTTTTGCGTTATGCTTTTATCATCCAATAATTTTACGCGGATATCCTTTCCGTTCTTGTCTACCGGCAGGAGCACCAGTCTTACCTGGCCTTTATCGTCCCGTCCAAGATAGATCCTGATACCATCAGCGCCTTTTTGATTCAATAAAAGGGCAATGGCATCACGGTTGAACATTTCAGCTACCGGGAGATCAAATTCCCTGTCCAGAAAAGCGGAATCCCTGACCTGACTGTACAATGCTGCCTTGGTTTTGCCATAAATATCTCGGTACGCATCGGCGGTTTTGATTGGTATGATATGGACTTTAGCCCGCTCTTTATCAACCGGTATGTCACCTCCTTTTTCCCCGCCATTACAGCTGTAAAATGCTAAGGCTGAGGAAACAATTACGGCTACTCTTACCAGGGTCCTTGTACTTTTCATAATTAGATTGTTTAAGGTTAAAAATGACCGGGTAAATATAGAGGTTCCGGATATGCAAGACTACCGTACTAACTCCTGAATAATTAGGTATTTATACTTAGTGTGCCGCAGTTCCGCTACGGCTGAGGAAAATCCGGCTATTCCCTAATCGTAGAACAACCGTACCTTTGCGCCTTCATGAAAACAAAGTCTCTAAAAAAGGATAAGGTCAACATCATCACTCTGGGGTGCAGCAAGAACATGGTGGATAGTGAAGTGCTCAGTGGACAGTTGAAAGCCAATGAGATAGACGTTGTTCATGAGAATAAGAAGCTTGACCATAATATCGTGGTGGTCAATACCTGCGGGTTCATTGATAAAGCCAAGGAAGAAAGCATTAATACCATTTTGGACCAGGTAGAATTGAAGCGTCGGGGAAAGCTGGATAAGGTTTATGTGACTGGCTGCCTGAGTGAGCGCTACCGCAATAACCTGGAGGAGGAGATCCCTGAAGTTGACGCCTTTTTCGGCACCATGGAGCTTCCTTTGATGCTAAAGCAATTCAATGCCGATTACAAAACCGAATTGGTTGGAGAGCGCCTGTTAGCCACTCCAAAACATTACGCCTATTTGAAGATCTCTGAAGGCTGTAACCGCACCTGCGCTTTCTGCGCCATTCCACTTATGCGCGGGCAGCATATCAGCAAACCCATAGAAGAACTGGTAAAAGAAGCAGAAGGGCTTGTAAGAAAAGGCGTAAAAGAAATAATGCTGATTGCGCAGGAGCTTACCTACTACGGACTGGATATCTACAAAAAACGAATGTTACCTGACCTGCTCAATCGCCTTGCTGATGTGAAAGGTCTTGAATGGATCCGATTGCACTATGCCTACCCGTCCAAGTTTCCTCTGGAAATACTTGATGTGATGCGGCAGCGCTCAAATATTTGCAATTACCTGGATATGCCTCTTCAGCATGCTGCAAATAATATGCTGAAGGCGATGAAAAGACAGATCACCCGTGAGGAAATGGAAGACCTGGTGCAGGCTATCCGCGAAACAGTGCCTGGTATCTGTTTACGCACCACATTAATTGCTGGTTTCCCAGGTGAAACACAGGATGATGTCGAAGAATTGAAAACCTTTCTGAATAAGCAGCGGTTCGACAGAGTAGGGATCTTCACCTATTCTCATGAAGAAGGAACTTCGGCTTTTTCCTTACCGGATACAATTCCATCTGAAGAAAAAGAAAGAAGGGCACAGGAAATTATGGAAGTGCAGCAGGAGATCAGTTTTGAACTGAACGAGCAGAAAACTGGAAAGGTTTTTAAAACACTTATCGATAAAAAAGAAGCCGGACGCTATCTCGGACGCACTGAATTTGACAGTGTTGAAGTTGATAATGAAGTTGTCATTCAATCTCCTGGAAAGCTCAATATTGGAGATTTCTATAATGTGAAGATCACAAAGGCCTATGATTATGACCTGGAAGGGGAGATAATCTAGTCTCCTTATTGGCTATAAATGACTTACATGTCACGTTAATTTCCTCTCTGTAGTCGATATTCTACTTTGTTTCCTCTTTTTTTATTACGATCTAAAGGCAGGTTCCTCTATTTTTTTCGCTTCCCGGTGATCGTTTCTTTGCAGTACCAAATCCAATGAAAACCATCCCGATAGCTATCGGGACTAATCCAAAACTCCATGAAGCTTGTCCAATATTTTCTGAAGCGCATCCCGATAATTATCGGGACCATGCTAACCCAATATGTATATCACCCAAATTATTACCTAGTATGGATTCCTTAAAACATTTAACCAGTCGCCTCGCAGAGAATTTCCTCCCCGTTGCTGTTCGCAACCAAAGCTTTTTCATGAATGATATTCCTGAATCCCTGCGAGTGGAACATAACCAGGAATGGATATCCTCCATCATCAGCGGATTGCTGAGCGCGGTGGTGATCCATGCAAAGAAAACATGCATACGTTTCACCGCCAGAAAATATGGCCATGTAGTGGTGCTTGAGATCAAAGAATCTGGCTGCATCAGCACTTATGCAATGGCCTGTGGGTTGCAGGATGTCCAAACCCTTGCGGAAAAAATTGGCGGATGCCTTACCATTAGCCTCAATAAGGAAAAGACAACTACCATATCTTTTAGTTTTCCAAACCTTCCGATTGCGGCCTGAACAACAGGATAATTGAAGCTTACAACCAATATAATATTAAGAATTGCAGTCGCAATGGTGATAGGTACCATTGTGACTGTTTTGTTTATTTCAGTTCGTCAGTCGCAACGGGTTAGAGATACTGCCGAAGGTGTTACTCAAACCCAGGAGATACTCAATCATCTGAAGGAATTGGAACTGGCCGTTGTTGACAATGAAACGGCTTCGCGTGGTTATGTGATCACCAAACAGGAAAGCTTCCTGCAATCAATTAATAAAAGTGAAAAGAAACTGCAGGAGGAACTGGCTGCATTAAGTACAGTTGTAAAAGAATTGCAGAGCAATAATCATTTTATCGATTCCATTCGTTTTTACATCAATAATCGTGCTTCCTTCTCAAGGCAAATGGTGGCCAAACGGGATGCCGAAGGCATCGATGGAGCCGTAGCCCTGATAACGGCAGGGGTTGGAAAATTCTATACTGACAAAGTGAGGGAGTTCAGTGAGCAACTTCAGCAGGATCAGGATAAAACACTTGAGGCAAGAAAAAACAAAAATGCACATACCGTTAATCAGCTTACGATAACGCTTTATATTATCCTGGCTTTTATATTCCTGCTTAGTATGAGGCTTATCTACAAGGTAAGGTCCGATGTTCGTTATATTATTCAGCGAAGAAAGAAAGAAGAGGAACTCCGTAAAAGTGAGGAACGTTTCCGCATTCTGGTAGATAACGTGAAGGACTATTCTATCTATATGATCGATAGTAAAGGTATAGTTGAAACCTGGAACCGGGGTGCGGAATTACTGAAAGGGTATACTGCAGAAGAAATAATCGGCCAACCTGTTTCACTCTTTTATACTCCTGCTGATGTGGCAGCTGGAGTTCCGGAAACCAATTTGAAAGAAGCAATCAGGCAGGGACATTTTGAAACCCAGGGAATGCGTGTTCGTAAGGATGGGTCTTCTTTTTGGGCACATGCAGTGATCACCCCTCTATATGATAAGGGAATCCTGACCGGCTTTGCAAAGATCACACGAGATATTACCGGGCAAAAAAAGAAAGACGAACAGTTTGTTCTTCTCTCCCGGCAATTTGAGCAAACCCATGATGTTATCTATGCTACGGGAACGGATCTCAAGGTAAAAGCCTGGAATAAAGGAGCTGAAGACCTTTATGGCTATACAAAGGAGGAAGCACTTGACCTGGATCCCAATAAATTATTGCAATCAATTGTCAAACCTGGATTTTTGGATGATGCCCTTCACCAGTTAACGATCAATAATTACTGGACTGGTGAAATTAACCGAAAAACAAAATCAGGACGTGAGATTGTAGTTCGCTCTTCCACTACTACCATAAAAGATGAGAATGGAACCATTACCGGTTATGTATCGGTAAATATGGATATTACTGAACAGAAAAAATTCCAGCAAAGGCTCAAACAGTTCAATGTTGAGCTGGAAGAACAGGTGAAGCGAAAAACGCAGGAGCTAACGGTAATGCTGGAAAGGATCACTGATGCGTTTGTTTCCATTGATAAGAATTTTATGTGTACTTATGCCAACAGGAAGGCCGGTATGCTCATGCAGCGTGAACCTTCCACCGTGATCGGCAAAAATCTTCGAAGGGTATTTCCGGGAATTATTGGCACTGAAACCGATAAGGCTTTCCTGGAAGCCATGCAAACGCAGGAACAGGTAATCAGCACAGGATATTACGAACCATTGGATATCTGGTATGAATTATATATCTATCCTTCACCTGATGGATGGTCTGTTTTCATACGTAATGTTACAGATAAAAAGAAAACTGAACAGAAGCTGCAGACCGCTCACCAGCGTCTCCTGTTTCACGTTGAAAAAGCACCGCTTGGTTTTATTGAATGGGATAACAAATTGCAGGTGCGTTCCTGGTCACGCCGTGCAACTGAGATATTTGGATGGACGGAAGCAGAAGTTATCGATCATCAGCGTAGTGGAATCAGCCAGATATTTGAAGAATACATCCCCCGCCTCACTGTAATTGCCCGCCAGTTGATAGAAGGTGATGCCGAAAGAAATATCATTCAGCACAAAGGATATACCAAGAGCGGAAGGGTGGTTTGGTGCGAATGGTTTAACTCGGTAATTAAGGATGAGAAGGGAGAGGTAATAACGATTCTGTCATTGGTGCAGGATATCACTGAAAGGATCCGGGCTGAGGAAGAGATCAAGAGAAGCTATGTAGAACTACGCATATCAGAACAAAAATACAAGCTGCTGTTTGAGAGCAATCCCATGCCAATGTGGATGCGCTCCATGGAGGACAAGACTATTATCGATGTAAATAATGCTGCCTGCATGGCCTATGGATATAGCAAGGAAGAATTCCTTCAATTGGGTCCAACCTCGTTGCGCCACCCGGATGAAATCGAATCTTTCATGCAAGAGTTTGAAAAAGAAATGCCGTACCCAACCAACAGGGGAGTGTGGAAGCACAGGAGAAAAGACAATACTTATATCGATATCGAGATATATGTACAGGACACCATGTACAATGGCAAAAAAGTGCGACTGATCCTGGCAAAGGATGTAACCGAACAATTGAAGGCTGAAGACAAGTTGCGCTCATCCTATGAAGAGGTCAGAAGACTCGCTTCCCATCTTCGTGAAATACGCGAAGAGGAAAGAACAAATATGTCTCGTGAAATTCATGACCAGCTTGGTCAACAGCTGACAGTAATGAAAATGGATATTTCCTGGTTGCACAAGAAAATGCTAAGTGCTGAAAAACCGATCCAGAACAGGATGAATGATCTGAAGAACATGATGGATGATACAGTGAAGCTGGTAAGAAGAATTGCTTCTGATCTTCGTCCAAGCCTGCTGGATGATATGGGATTGATAGCTGCTATTGAATGGCACGCAACGGAATTTGAAAAACGATCGGGCATTGCAATAGAATTGACGGGAATAAAAACAGATCCGGTATTGTCAAAGGATTATCGGATCAACCTCTTCAGAATAGTTCAGGAATCGCTCACTAATGTAGGCCGCCATTCAGGCGCTACTAAGGTGATGATAGACCTGGAAACGCATGAGAACCGTCTAATGCTTACGATAAAGGATAATGGAAAGGGATTTGATCCAGTGGAAGCGGCCAAAAAAGGTTCGCTGGGATTATTGGGAATGCGGGAAAGAGCAGCTGTAATTGGAGGCGATTATGAAATATTCAGCGCTCAGGACCGGGGTACCCTGGTACAGGTAAGTGTTTCCCTTAATGAAGCTGTAAAGATGTAGTTGAAAATCTACTTTGTCTCTTTTCCAATAATGACGAATGATTAAGGTCTTGTACTATTTTTTAAAGGGTTCATTTGGAGTTTCTTTGTATCAGCAAAACGACGAAATTATCCCGTGAAAACAAACAATAGAAATCCTATCCCTTTAAAAACCGAAACAGGCTTCTGATTTCCATCTAAGAAAAATTTAGTTTAAGGTTAATGGTTAAGTGGGCCCCTGTATTTTTACAGGGGTTTTTTCTTTGCCCACCGAAGCCAGCTATTATAACGTTTCAATTACAGGAAGATTAGCGAAGGCGGGTTCCATTGTTCATTGTACTGTGGCGATTAGCCCAGGCGCGTATTACCCACCGAAGCTTTAGCGAAGGTGGGATAATTTTCACCGCCGCAATATTTTGTACATATTATCCGCGTGGTTCCTTTATTTTCATTGCTGTAAAATTCCATACTAACTACAGCCATGCCATTTGTTAAAAATTCCCGTCTCAATTATTTTTATATTCCTGCAATCCTGTGCTTTATTGGGTACATTATCTTTTATTTCATTGATATGAATGGATCTTCCTCTGGTGGCTCCCAGCCAGGTGGACCATTATTGGTGGCAGCGAATCTTCCCGCGGGGCATTGGGGCGGGGCCATACTATCCGTTTTGTTTTTGTCCCTTGCGATTGCCTTCAGAGGCCATACTTTTCTAAAAGGTTTTTCTTATACCGTAATGATACTTGCCGTGGTAAGCCTGGCTATGTATTACCCTGGCAGTTTTAAGTCGATAGGTGGGCTTGAATCTTCTTCTATTATTCCTTATTTGTTGCAGGTGATCATGTTTGGTATGGGAACTGAACTTAGCCTGAAAGATTTTGGACAGGTACTGCGTGCGCCGAAAGGTGTGATTATCGGTATACTTTGTCATTATACCATAATGCCATTTGTAGGGTTTGGGTTGGCGCATCTTTTTAATTTTCCGCCTGAGATCGCTGCAGGGATCATCCTGATCGGCTGTTGCCCCAGCGGCCTTGCATCCAATGTGATGTGTTACCTGGCAAAAGCAAACCTTGCTTTATCGGTTAGCGTAACAGCTATTTCAACCATCCTGGCACCGTTTCTTACCCCTTTGTTAATGAAGTTGCTGGGCGGCAGTTATGTTAATGTTGATTTTTGGGCTATGGTATGGGATATTACCAAAATTGTTATTATCCCAATTGTTGCCGGTCTTGCATTTCATTACCTGGTAAGGGGAAAAATGAAATGGCTTGACAAGGCCATGCCTGTTTTTTCCATGATAGGAATTGGTCTGGTACTGGTGATCATTACGGCAAATGGAAGGGATAATCTCTTAAAAGTGGGTGGATTGTTGATGATCGCAACATTCATACATAATATGGCCGGTTATTTCCTTGGTTACTGGTCTGCCCGTATCATGAAATTTGCTGAACGGGATTGCAGGACTATTGCACTGGAAGTGGGCATGCAAAATGCCGGACTTGCTGCTGCTCTTGCCAAATCAATGGGAAAAGTGGCTACAACCGGGCTTGCTTCCGTGATCTTTGGTACCATGATGAATGTGACCGGATCTTCGCTAGCCAGCTGGTGGCACCATAGGGATCCTGACAGGAATAAAAAACCTTAATTATTTATCATCAAATGCATTGGCTGATCCATCAGATTCCTGTTCATCAGTTTCTTCATGCTCTTTGAATTTACCGTTAAATTTTTTCTCACCGTCTTTATTATCCAGGTCTGCTGTTCTTTTTTGCTGGCCAGTCTTTGGTTTGATTGTTTCATTCTTTGCGGGTCCATCGGGATATCCCTCAAAGTCCTGGTCGATCTTCGGATCAGGGTTCTTTTTTATTTCTTCTTTTTTATTAATAGGGTTTCCTGCCTTCTTATTCATGGGTCATCATTATACAGTATGGAAAATAATTATTGTGCCAGAAATTCACGAAAGACAGCTTCGATTCAGTCAGTAACTTTAATACCATGGTAACCATTCAAGAAGCCCGCAGGCTGGCGCTTTCTTTTCCTGAAACAGATGAGCATCCGCATTTCGACAGGAAGGCTTTTCGGGTAAAGAAGAAAATATTCGCCACACTGGATGAGAAAGCCAGTCGGATGATGGTAAAATTATCCCCCAAAGACCAGTCCGTTTTTTGTTCCTATAATAGTGAGGTTATCTATCCGGTTCCCGGCGGGTGGGGCCGCAAGGGGGCGACATATGTTGAATTAAGGAAGGTGAGAAAATTGATGTACAAAGACGCATTGACAACTGCCTATTGTACCGTGGCACCTCCTAAACTCGGAGATCCGTTCAGATTGGTATAATATCTGTTCAGAAAGGTAAAAATAAAAAAGCCGCCTTCGGGTCGGCGGCTTTTCATGTTTGACGGTAGAGGAAATGTGTCAGCAAAGAATATACTTAACGGGATTCCCTATATTTCAAACATGCGACGGTTATGAACGATAGTTTGCAGTACTAAAATTAGGGACACAGCGTATCACTCACATACCGTCCTAACGGTATTTTTCA
The DNA here is from genome assembly GCA_021154405.1 of Segetibacter sp. Lineage (GTDB taxonomy): Bacteria > Bacteroidota > Bacteroidia > Chitinophagales > Chitinophagaceae > JAJKIP01. The sequence continues at coordinate 12,696 of JAJKIP010000273.1, forward strand.
ATTAACTTTACAACCCCGAATTGAAAGTGGATAATATTTAAACCATTCAAAAGAAAGCTATGACCTACACAGAACCTACAGTAGAACAAATAGATGAGATCCTTCAGAAAGCCTGGAAAGCATTTCACGTATATCGTAAATTACCACTTGGGTCGAGAGCAGAATTTATGCGGGCAATCGCCACAGAAATTGAAGCGCTGGGAGATGAATTATTGAAAGTTGCAAATGAAGAAACCAATCTTCCTGATCCCCGTCTCAGAGGAGAAAGAACAAGAACCATCTTCCAGTTAAACTCCTATGCTGATATAGCTGAAGGTGGACAGCTACTGGATGCCCGAATAGATACCGGCATGCCCGATAGAAATCCTCCAAAACCTGATCTGCGCAAGATGCTGGTCCCCCTGGGTCCTATTGTGGTGTACGGCGCCAGTAATTTTCCCTTCGCCTTTTCAACTGCTGGTGGTGATGTAGCCTGTGCATTTGCAGCAGGTTGTCCTGTAATTGTAAAAGCGCATTCAGCTCACAGGAAAACAGGTAAACTGGTAGCTACTGCAATAATGCGTGCAGCCATGAAATGCAATATGCCTGATGGCATATTTGCCAACGTGGAAACATCCTCTCATGATATTGGTAAAGCGCTGGTGCAGCATACCCATACTAAAGCTGTTGGATTCACAGGTTCATTCTTTGGAGGAAAAGCCTTGTATGACTGGGCTAACCAGCGCAAGGAACCCATTCCTGTGTTTGCTGAAATGGGAAGTATCAACCCGGTTTTCCTGATGCCTGAGAAAATAAAAGAATCAGCTGCAGATGTGGCAAAACTGTATGCAGGTTCAATTACACAGAGCGTTGGACAATTCTGTACCAACCCTGGTCTTTTGATTGGAGTGGAAGGGGAGGGTTTACAGACTTTTATAGATACACTGGGTGAAGAAATCAGGAAGGTGAACCCGGGCACTATGCTACATCCCGGTATCTTCAAAAGCTATGTAGAGAACAGAGCCAACGCGCTTGCCCAGGAGGAAGTAGTTACAGTTGCTGTTTCAGAAACAGAGCCGCAATTAAATCAGGGCGCACCCACTGTTGCTTCAGCAAGTGGACAGGCATTCCTGAACAACCCTGTATTGCATCGCGAAGTATTTGGTCCATATTCACTCGTTGTTCGTTGCAAGAATCTGAACGAGATGCTGGAAGTGGTCACTAAACTGGAAGGTCAGCTTACAGCAACGATGATGGCCACTGTGAATGATGTTACCAGGAACGAAGACATTAAGGAAGCTATCAAAAATATTTGCGGTAGGTTTATTATTAACGGCGTTCCCACTGGTGTAGAAGTATGTATGAGTATGCAGCACGGTGGGCCTTATCCCGCAACAACTGACTCAAGGTTTACCTCTGTTGGAGCTGATGGCATCAAACGTTTTGCAAGACCGCTGTCTTTCCAGAACTGGGCAGATGAACTTTTACCAGATGAATTAAAGAATGGAAATCCCCTGGGAATCTGGAGAACAGTGAATAATGAACTGACTAAAAGGCCCATTTAATTCAATCACGCTGTCATTGCGAACACCTGATGATCTTCCCTGTAATGTTTAACTACAAACCAGGCGGTGACAACCAGGGATGCCATAAAGTATCCTGCAATAATATAGTGAGCATTCGGAATCAGGGTAGATGCACCAAACCAGTCGCCCTGGCTGTATATGATCCATACTCCCAATGCAGCTCTCGCCATTTCCCATGCGAGTGCATACCTGTTGCGGTCCATCAGTTCTGTATAGGCATATATACTAAGGAATGCGAATCCTCCATACAGATAGATATATCCTTTATCCAGGTTATTGATAAGGGCGATATTGCCAAAAAGATAACTAATGAAAAGCAGCATCACTATCATTTGTATCCAGCTCCAGATATGTAATGCAAGGGAAGCCTTGCTATCATACTTCTCAAAATCATAAACGTCGTCAATCTTGTAAATGGGGTACTTCGCTTTAACATCCTCGGGCCGCCAGCCAGTTGGCATGATCCACAGACGAACCTTGTCTTTCCAGCTCTTTGTCCTCCATGCGTCTTTCATCAATAGCCATACATGCTGAAAATTGATCTTGATGGGATTCCAGGTCCTTACGGGTCTTGTGATGCCATATACCGGCGTTACATCCGGCAATTCTTCCTGGTACGAACCGAATAATTTATCCCAGAAAATAAAGATCTGTCCATAGTTCTTATCGATATACTCCGGGTTAATGGCATGATGTACCCGGTGATGAGAAGGGGTAACAATTATTTTCTCCAGGAAACCCATTTTATTGATATGCTGCGTATGATACCAGAATTGGGCAAACAGATGAAGAGGGGCTACCACCGCAATTACTTCGCCCGGTACTCCAAACAGGGCGGCCGGTAGCAGGAATACAATGAATATTTTGACAATGGAGGATATACTTTGCCTGAGAGCGCAGGCCAGGTTGAATTCTTCGCTGCTATGGTGAACGATATGACCATTCCAGAAGAAATTAGTGATATGCTGGATCCGGTGAACCCAATAGCCGGCAAAGTCAAGTGCAAAAAAGGCAATAATATATAATAGGATGGAAGATTGAACATGGGTTAAGGCCAGGTGGTCCACCAGCCAGGGATAGGTAATAATGGCGAGGCTAAGTCCTAATACATCTTTGGTAACATTAGTTACTCCTGAACTAAGGCTGGAGATCATATCCAGATTACGAACCGTATCTTTTTTCCGCAACCATCCATACCATTTCTCAAATAGTACCAAAAACAGGAAAGCCGGCATGGCTATCAGCAGGATTTTTCCATATTGTTCCATATAGCAAAAGTTGAGCATCCTAAATTTACAAAAAATGGGCGAAGGCGCTATCTGGATCATGCGGAATAAAAAATAGCCACTTTATCCAGATAGCTGATTTGCAGCGGTGGGCCCGCCGGACTATTTCCTCCTTTCGGGTGCTTACTGATAAAACCCTTAATTTAGCCTCTCGTTAAATTTTGGACTAAACCATTCATTCACATAATTGTTATAACCCCCAAACTGTCGATATGAAAAAGACCTTGCTCAGCTTCCTAATTTTATTTGCGCTGCTTTGCGGTGTATCTTTTGCCAATGCCCAACAACATCAACTGGTTAAACTCTGGCAAACAGATTCAGTGTTTAAAGTGCCAGAGTCGGTTTTGTTTGATTCAAAGACAAACACACTTTATGTAAGCAATATTGACGGTACTGATCCCTGGGCAAATGATGGCAAAGGCTCGGTTGGCAAAATGAGCGCTGATGGTAAGTCCATTACAGCTGAGTGGGTAAAGGGTTTAAGCGCTCCAAAAGGAATTGGAATTCATAATGGAAAATTATATGTAGCTGATCTTACCGACATAGTGGTAATTGATATTGCCGGAGGCAAAATTGATAAAAAGATCCCGGTAACTGATGCGCAGGGTTTGAATGATGTAAGCGTGGGAAGTGATGGAACTGTTTATGTTTCCGATTCAAAAGCAAAGAAAATTTATAAGGTAAAAGATGGCAAATCTGAATTGTACCTCGATAACCTGAAAGGTCCCAATGGCGTTTTAATGCGTGGGAAGGATTTTTATATCCTGGATAATGGCACGGCCTATAAAGTAAATGCTGATAAGAGTCTTACTATGGTTGCAGACGGAATGGAGGGTGGCACAGATGGTATCGAGAATGTGCAGGGAAATGATTTTATTGTTTCCTGCTGGGGCGGTGTCATCTATTATGTGAATGCAAATGGAACCAAGGAGATGCTGAAAGATACAAGACAGGACAAATGGAATTCGGCAGACCTGGGCCTGGATCCAAAGACCAAGACCATTTTTGTTCCAACGTTCTGGAAGAATTCAGTAATTGCCTATCAGGTAAAGTAAAGTTAAATTGACAGCGTAATAATATTTCTTTTTCACTGATCGAGTATTTTGTTGCCCGATATGGATTGTACTGCAACCAGATTACCTTACCGGCAAACCGGTTATTTTAGCAAGACGGTATTGGATTATATTGACCAGGTTCCAGCAATAAGACCATTTTATTCTCAGCCTCCTTCCCTGACTGGAATAACGCAGGCAATTGAAGCAAGAAAGAATTTTAATACAGACCGGGAGACCCTGATCAGGGAACTCAAAAAGCAGTACACAGGGGTCAATGCCTCACCAAAGGTGCTGGCGAATATAGAAAGCCTTTCATCCAGCTCAACATTTACTATTACAACTGCTCATCAGAATAATTTATTTACCGGTCCATTATATTTTATCTATAAGATCCTTCATGCCATACGCCTGAGTGAATACCTGAAGCAATCCCTTCCTGCATACCAGTTTGTTCCGGTATTCTATATTGGTTCAGAAGATGCTGATCTTGCCGAACTAAACCATATTTACCTTGAAGGCACCAGACTGAGTTGGGAAACCAGGCAAAAAGGTGCAGTGGGAAGAATGAAGATCGATAAGGAATTGTCAAAGGTCCTTCTCGCTATTGAAGGGCAATTGGGCGTTCAGCCTTTTGGAAAGTACATAGTGGCAATGATGAAAGACGCCTATAA
>JAJKIP010000274.1 GCA_021154405.1 Segetibacter sp.
AAAGTATTGCATCTTCGTGATGATGCTACCGAGATTATTGGGAACCCCGCTATTCTAAGGGTAGGTGAAGATGTACAGGCATACTATATCCGCCAGTGGGCAGGTGCTGATGTTCAGACAGGTGAACCGCTCTGGTTCAAGGACAAGGCAAAAAGTGGTACAACCACTGATTTCAGCCAGGCAGAACGTATAATATATGGCAGCGCCAATCCAAAAGGATTTGGTGGTGTTAGCACTTCGCTTACATGGAAATGGATCACGCTTGATGCACAACTGAATTACCAGTATGGCAACAAGATCTATAACCAGTGGGATTTCCTCTTTATCAGTGATGGCGCCTTCCTGGGAATCAATCATAACCAGAAGGCAATGCAACGCTGGCAAAAACCCGGTGATGTTACCGATGTTCCCCAGTTCATTTATAATAACCAGACATCTTCCAATGAAGTGTCTACCCGCTATCTGTATAAAGGAGATTTCCTTCGCTTGCGTAACCTGAGCCTGGGCTTCAATGCTCCTGCACGCTGGGTGCAAAAAGCTCATTTGACTGGTGCAAGATTATATGTTCGTGGTACAAATATCTGGACCAAGACATTCGACAAGAATATCACCATGGATCCGGAACAGCCTATCAGTGGTATAAGCGATCTCCAGTTCTTTAATCCAAAATCTTATACGGTTGGTTTAACAATTGAACTGTAATCATCCTTTACATCCTTAAAAAAAATGAAAATGAAACTCAGCATAAATAAAAGTTTTATACCGGTTCTTGTATTTCTTCTGTTGATTACCGGCTCCTGCAAGAAGTCCTTCCTGGACAGGGAACCTTATGGAAGTTTGCCAAATGATGTGGCCATAAAGAATGTAGATGATATGGAAATAGCCCTGAATGGCACTTATGCCGGACTGCGTTCTCCTGCAATGTTTGGACGCACCATTCCTCTGTTTGGTGATGAGATGGCTGATAATGTATATATCTCCAGTAATAACAGTAACCGTTATCTCGATTTTTTCCAGGTAAACTTTACCGTCAACAATGGAAATGCAAGAGGTATATGGCAGGGAGCGTACAATACAATCATGAACTGTAATAATATCATTAACTCAACAGTTACCGGATCTCCAGAAGCCAACCAGTTCAGAGGAGAGGCCCTGGCTCTCCGTGCACTCATGTACTTTGAGCTCGCAAAATTTTTCAGCCGTCCTTATACTGTAGCAGGACCTACTGCAATGGGAGTTCCCATTATTCTAACAAATGATCCATTCAAGAAGCCTGGCCGTAATACACTGGGCGAAGTATATGCACAGATTGAAAAGGATTTCAAAGCTGCCATTCCCCTGTTGACTCTGGATCGTTCAACTGCCTATATAAACAACTGGGCTGCCAAAGCCCTGTTGGCCCGCATGTATCAATTCAAAGGTGACTGGGCAAATGCGCTGGCAACAGCACAGGATGTGATAAATAACAGTGGTTATACATTGCTCAGTTTGTCAACCTTCAACAATTACTGGAGATCGAATACGGTAAGAAATGACGGTCTCGAAACCTTATTTGAGGTAGCCAATGACCTGGTTGGCAATGCAGCCAACGATGCACTTGCCTATTTTTATGATCAGGCAGGATATGGAGATGCACTTGCAGCAAATGCTTTTTACAATATTTATGCAGCAACTGATGTGCGTAAAAGTCTGATCCTGGTTGGAAGTCCAACCCGTGGGCCAAATGCCAGGGTAGTGAACAAATATCCCAACAGCACACAGCCTGAGAAAGATGAAGTAAAGATCATCCGCCTGTCTGAAGTGTATCTCATTGCTGCAGAAGCTGCATACAATCTCAACAATGAGCCCGTTGCAAGACAATATTTAAATGCTGTAGCTACCAGAAGAGACGCCACTTTCCTTGGTTATACTTCAATAGGGGCTGCATTGCTTAATGATATATTGCTGGAAAGAAGAAAAGAGCTGGCCTTTGAGGGCCATCGTTATTGGGACCTTGCCCGCAATAACCTGAATGTAACGAGAGTAAATACTGCAGGAAATTATACCGGCGTACCCTTGACTATCTCTACTACTAATTTCCGCAGGATATTACCGATCCCACAGACTGAGCTGGATGCAAACCCTACTATCAGAACTCAGCAAAATCCTGGCTATTAATTTCAGATAAATAGTACACGAACTTCGATTGAGCAGCCTGTAAATCATATTGATTTAACAGGCTGTTCTTTTATTAGTTAACTGACAAAATTATAATATAAAGGACTAAAGGGAAGCCCCCCAGGTTCAGTAGTCAATATTCATGGTTAAGTAAATAAGCGGGTTTAAACAAGGTGTTATTCCTTACTTTTAAGTCGGCAGTAAATAAAGAAACCGGGTTCGCACCCGGTGAATCATAAACAGTTTTCTCATGTGAACGGTCATAAAAAGACCAAAGCAGGTGGCTTTCTAGTCGGCCTGCTTTTTTTTATATTTTAATAAACTCCACTCTTCTGTTCTTTGCAACAGATCATTACTTCACCTCAAATCATATTTGGCAAAGCTCTTTAAACCCGGATCATTTCATGATGGTGGTTTTAAGGGACAAAAATATCCGGGAGGGATTCTGGCAGGCATTCAAGGCTGTTTCAATGTTCAATTGGCCGGTTGAATTGGGTTGTCAGGAATTATTAATACATTCATGACCATTAATTAAACCTCCCGATTGCTATCGGGACCTACTCGATGGTTATCGGGAACCAAACTTCATGAAACAATTACTGCTTGCCATTTCATTACTGGCCTCGGTCTCCTTATTAGCACAGACTCCTGCAGAACAATACCCGGCTGATCCGGCATCAACAGAACAGGCCGGCGTTCCCAAAGGAGAAGTGATGAAATTCACTTTTGATCATTCTGCCATATTCCCAGGCACATTTAGAGAATACTGGATATATGTTCCTGCACAATACAGGCCTGATAAACCTGCCTGTGTGTATATAAACCAGGATGGTATTCAATGGAAGGCACCCACTGTATTCGACAATCTTATTGCCAAAAATGAGATGCCCATTACCATTGGGGTATTTATTACACCGGGACGCGTAATTCCGGATAGCGCATCAAATGCACAAACAAGATTCAACCGCAGTTTTGAATATGATGGACTGGGCGATGCTTATGCCCGCTTTATTCTAACAGAAATATTACCTGAAGTAGAGACAAAGAAAACAAGTGATGGCCGCGCTATTCGACTATCCAAAAATGGTAATGACCGTGCAATAGGCGGTTCCAGTAGTGGCGCTATCTGTGCATTTACCGCAGCGTGGGAAAGGCCTGAAGAATTTTCACGCGTATTCAGTGCAATAGGCACTTATACTGGTTTACGGGGAGGTGATCGCTATCCGGTCCTGATCCGTAAATGGGAGCCAAAGCCATTCCGGATCTTTTTACAGGATGGAAGCAATGACCTTAATATATATGCCGGCGACTGGTGGAAGGCCAATGAGATGATGGAACGTTCTTTCCAGTTTGCAGGATATGAAGTAAATCATGTGTGGGGTGAAGGTGGTCATAATGGAAGTATGGGCACTGCTTATTTTCCGCAAGCCATGCGTTGGCTTTGGAAGGATTGGCCAAAACCTGTTGCCAAAGGAAACACAAAGAACCAGTTTCTTTCTGATCTGCTAATACCAGGCGAAGATTGGGAACTGGTAGGAGAGGGTTATGGATTTTCTGAAGGCACAGCTGTCAATGAAGCAGGTGAAGTGTTTTATCAGGATATTCCGAATTCCAAAACTTATAAGATCGGATTGGATGGCAAGCTGACTACCATGAACATTGATTCCAAAAGAGCCAGTGGAACATCATTCGGCCCAGATGGGAAAATGTATACGGTAGCCGGTGGCACCCGCCAGGTGATCAGTTATGATAAGAACTGGAAGGCAACTGTGGTAGCAGACAGTATCAATGGCAATGACATTGTAGTTGCACATAATGGCAATATTTATGTTACAGCTCCTAATGGTAATACCAATCCCAGCAAAATATGGCTGATACGTCCCAACGGACAAAAACAGGTAGTGGATTCAGGATTGCTGTTCGCCAATGGCATAGCTCTTTCACCTGATCAAACACAGCTATTCATTACCGAATCTACTTCACACTGGGTATGGGCCTACAGTGTAAAACCAGATGGCACGCTGCAATTCAAACAGAAATATGGCTGGCTGCATGAACCTGATACCGGAGAAAATGCATGGTCTGATGGTTTGAAGTGTGATACTGCCGGAAGAGTATTTGTTACTTCGAGGATCGGTATTCAGATACTGGATCAGTTAGGTCGTGTAAATGGAATCATAACGCCACCGGCTTCCAAAGGACAGGTTTCCAATGTTTGCTTTGGTGGGCCGGATTTTAATTATTTATATGTATCGGCTGTAGATAAAGTCTGGCGCCGCAAATTAAAAACAAGAGGAGCTAATACATTCACCAATCCGAGAAAACCTGCCAATCCCAGGATGTAATAAAGATTTGGCTTATATACCAGAAGCTGCAAATAAATATTTAGAGTCGATCCCTCATGAAGCTGCCTGAAGTCATTTCCGTATATAAAAAACCCAATGAGGATACTTTAACATGCATGACCTCAAAGTATTTTTAAAATCCTTTAGCGAGTGAATTTGTTTTATAATGGTTTAGCCACGCTTCATAGATAGGCAAATCTGTTGGGAGATAATCTGAAGGATATTTTCTGGACTTCAGGCTTGCAACTGCTTTTTCCTGCGCTTCAATAGCGGCAACTTTATTTCCCAAAGCCCAATTCCATTCTGCTATCCTGCTGTAAATCATATATACTTTCCCGATTAGGGGATAGCAGCTTTCGCGTTCAGTTACATCAATTTGAAGGGCGGATATGCCTAACTCGTATATTTCCGGAGGGACGATATAATTCCTTGGTAAATTTTCAATGGCTCCCCGAATTAATCGGGCAGGCGATTCATACGTTGGATTGGCAAGAGCCGTTTTTCCAAATTCATAGGCCATTTTAATGTCATGCCTTAGCAATATGGAAAATAACTCGGCAGCTATCCTGGGAGAGTATTTTATAGATGGATCAGTTTTTGCAAATTCATTAACAAGCAACATGGCGGAATCTCTTTTCCAATTTTCATTTCTATACATCCCATCGGGTGCAAACTCTAAAGCTTCAAATAATGTATCTTCCAGGATTTTCAACCGGCGATCGCGATTTATTTTTTCCTGCAATTTTGGAATATCCCAGGTTCCATTCAGTATTCTGAATAAAGCCTCTTCAAAATGATCACAGGGATGACCCATCCATGCAAGTTTTCCATCTCTATCAACTATAAATGCCCTGGGAATGCCTTCGTGTTCTTCACCAGTTGCATCCAGCCAATTTTTCTTTATATAATAACTATCTGCCACAGCTACATTATAATCCATTTGCAGGCCCATACTATCTACAAAAGATTTTAATTGGCCTAACGTCGTTTTTGGAGTTTCATATATATCAAGTCCAATTATGGTAACGCTATCCCGGTATCTGCGCGCAATTTCAGAAAGATGAGGCATTTCCTCCTTACACGGTCTGCACCATGTTGCCCAAAACTCTATAACATAGATTTTTCCTTTCTCAAAAGAAGTAACAGGAGTTCCTTTTATCCAATTTTTTGTGCGAATCAAAGGCGCTGGATCGCCCAAATTTTTCGTTGTTGTGGAAACTTCTTGATCATGGGCAACAATAGATATCAAAAGTGATGACGTCATAAGCCCCGGAAGTAATATACCAGTCAATTTGGCCGACAGGCTCCATTTTCTGTGTAGGTTGGCAAGGTTCAATAGTGAAATTTTATTGGTTGTTGACTAAAGTTAATGAAGATTTGCCTATGATGCCTACCTCTTTACCTTATCACCAGGCCCTTAAACCTGGCTTCCATTGCTGGCATTTTCTTCCGATCAAGGCATGTATCACTATCCTGTACTGTTATGAATTCTTTGAACCGCAAACGATTGCGTAAATTTTGTATTTACTATTCCCCTAACTTTAGCAGCACTCACTGACACTACATTTATTAATTCTAACAAAGTCTAGCTGTATGGAAAAATCTCGCAGGGATTTTATCAAGCAAACAACATTTGCAGGAGCGGGTATTCTCGCTGCCAATGCAGGTTTCACTGCCGCCAGTTACAGGCGCATTTTAGGTTCCAATGACAGAGTAAGGGTAGGAGTGGTTGGTTTTTCTGACCGTCACCGCAGCAGTCATATGCCCTGTTTCATGAACCATTACAAGGAACTCAATTTCGATTTCGTGGCCGTTTCCGATATCTGGAAAATGAGAAGGGAACAAGGCGCAGCCATGTGGAAAGAGAAAATGGGTCATGATGTTGCTGCGTATCGCAACAACGAAGAAATGTATGATAAGAAGGCAGTAGATGCCGTCTTTGTTGCAACGGCAGATTTCCAGCATGCGTTACACGCAACTGAGGCAGTAAAAGCTGGTTGTGATGTGTATTGTGAAAAACCATTTGCGGAGACCATGGAGGATAATCGCACTGCGTTAAAAGTCATTAAGGCTTCCGACAGGATCATTCAGATCGGTTCACAACGCAGAAGCGGTTCCAATTACCATGCAGCCGATAAATTTATTAAATCAGGCAAGTTTGGTCCAATCACCATGGTGGAACTTACCTGGAACGTGAACCAGCCCGGTCGCTGGCGTCGCCCCAATGTAGTGCCATTGCTCAAGGAGGAGGATACAGACTGGAAACGATACCTGATGAATCGTCCATTTGAGAAATTCGATCCAAGAAAATATCTGGAGTTCCGCCTGTTCTGGCCTTATTCATCCGGATTGCCCGGTCAGTGGATGAGCCATCAGATAGATACCGTGCATTGGTTCAGTGGACTTCAGCATCCACGTAGTGTGGTTGCCAATGGTGGTATTTATGTGTGGAAAGATGGCAGAAGGAACTGGGATACGATTACAGCTGTATTTGATTATGGTCCTGCTAATGATCTGTCACAGGGATTCCAGGTAACATTTGGTTCCCGTATGCATAATGGAGATGATCGTCCGGCAGAGATCTATTATAGCAATGGCGGCGAATTAAACCTGAATACAAATAAAGTAACACCTGAAGGCGGGTTAACAAAACGCATGGCTGATGAAATGAATATGCAGCCGAATCTTTTGCCCGAAATGAGTCTTTCAGAAGTAGAACCAGTTGTTACATCAGCGAATACTGGTGGCGATAAACTCACTTCAAACCATATACGTAACTGGATGGAATGTGTCCGCAGCCGTAAAACGCCAAATGCACCGGTTGAAGCTGGTTACAGCCATGCCATTGCAACAATAATGGCTAATGCCGCATGTCGCACCGGTCAGAAAGCCACATTTGATGAAAAAACACAGGAAATTATGGTGGGTGGAAAACCCTTTAAATATTAATCCATGAGGAACCTTTTTTCTAACAGGGCCATGAACATAAGCATGGCCCTGCTTTTATCCGGTAGTAGTATCTGTGTAAATGCTCAAAAAACCGAACCGGTTAAATTGGCTACGGCTAAAAGCATGGACAAGATCGATGTCATGATCGGCGGCAGGCTCTTTACGACCCTGCTGTTCAATGATTCCATGTACAAGCCTGTACTATATCCAATCTATTCTTCTGCTGGTACAATGGTTACAAGGGGATACCCAATGTATCCAAAGGCAGATGAACCAACAGATCACCCGCATCATATGGGACTCTGGTTCAATTATGAGAATGTGAATGGTCTGGATTTCTGGAACAATTCATTTGCCATTCCTGCTGAAAAGAAAGCACAGTACGGCTGGATAAAGACTGATGCAATTACAGAAAAAAAAGACGGCAACACAGGTGTGCTTGCTTACAGTGCCCGCTGGACCAATCAAAAGAATGAAACGCTTGTAACTGAAAAGACCCGCTATGAATTCAGTGGTACGTCTCATCAGCGTATAATTGATCGTACTACCACACTCACCGGTGTAATGGATGATGTGGCATTTAACGATGCAAAGGATGGAATGCTGGGGCTTCGAATGGCTCATGAGTTACAGATACCCACCATGAAAGATCAGAAGTTTACCGATGATAAAGGAATTGTAACCACTGTCAAAGCCAGCACAGATAAGACTGCAACAGGTAATTATATTACCAGTGAAGGAAAGGAAGGTGATTCTGCGTGGAGTACCCGTGCAGTATGGTGCAAGGCCTATGGTAAAATGGGAGCCGACTCTATAAGTATCTCCATTATTGATCATCCATCCAATCCTAATTATCCTACTTTTTGGCATGCACGGGGATATGGATTGTTTGCAGCTAACCCGCTTGGTGAAAAAGTATTTACGAATGGAAAAAGTGCAAAGAACCTGCACCTGAAAAAAGGAGAGTCAGTTACCTTCAAATACAGGATCATCATCCAGGACGATAAGAAAACGTTTACTCCAAAAGAATTGGATAATATTGCAAAAGAATTTGCAAAGAAATGAAACGTTATCTCCTGATCTTGCTGGCTGGTGCTTTTATCAGCCAGGGTTGCAATCATGTTGCAGACCACCTATCCAATGAGACTGCTGGGAATGAAAAGAAATCAGATGATTTCTATCATTATTCCATCTGGACTGCCCTTGTCAACAAAGTCTATGATGGAAATCTTACGGTAGCGGAAGGAAAAACCAAAGGCGATATCGGCCTGGGTACCTTTAACGGAGCGGATGGCGAGTTGATCATGATAGATGGCGTTATATATCATGTGCCATCCACAGGAGTGGTGGAAATAGCGAATGACAGCACACATATTCCCTATCTCAATGCTACTTTCTTTGATAAAGATTACTCGTATGAATTAAGCGGACAGTTGAACTATGATACAGTCCGCAAAATGATCCAGCAACATTTCCCTTCCCGGAATTATTTCTATGCATTTAAAATACATGCAGACTTTGATAGCCTGAAACTGGGTAGTCTTTATAAGCAGGATAAACCCTATCAGCAGGGACTGGACGTATTAATGCCCAACAGGCCAAAATTTGATCATGGCCCCGTTTCCGGGACCATGGTGGGATTTTATTGTCCTGATTTTATCGGTGATATCAATGTTGCCGGTTTTCACCTCCATTTCTTAAGTGACGATAAGAAGATAGGAGGGCATGTTATGGAATTCAAAGGCCACCAGTTCAACGTTGAAATGGATAAACTCGCTTCTTATCATTTGGTATTACCCGAAGCAACGGCATTTGATACCGTAAACCTGGAAAAGAAATTTCAGTACGGTAAGAAATAATTTTTTAAAATTTCCATCCTAAACCAACCAACGGGAAGCTGTCTTCTTTAGACATGGCCCAGGTAAAATTCAGTACCATCCGTTTCAAGGGTGAGATCCAGAAACCGGCGCCATATCCGCTCAGCCATTTATTGGTTTTGTCATTATCAGCCCATATTCTTCCGGTGTCATAGAATCCCAGAATTCCCAATGCGCCTGGAAATAGATAAGTTTTGAAGTTAGCCAGTGCAATGCGGAGTTCTGCATTGTTATAAGCTTTTGATTTGCCGGCAAAACGGTAACGGCGATAACCACGCAGATTGTCTTCACTACCGAGGTATTGCGCCTGGTAAAATTCAAAGCTTCCGAAATTATGTCCGCCACCAAAACGATCGGCCAGTACAATCACCTTTTTAA
>JAJKIP010000275.1 GCA_021154405.1 Segetibacter sp.
CTTACACTTGATTTTATTTTAAAAGAGCGTGGAAGGGAATTGTATTGGGAAGGGCATCGCAGAACTGACCTTATTCGTTATGGTTTACTGACAACCGGAACTTACCTGTGGCCATGGAAAGGTGGGGTATCATCCGGAACTGCGGTGAATGACAAGTATAATATTTTCCCGGTTCCCTCTGAGAACAGATCAGCCAACCCCAATCTCACCCAAAACGATGGATATTAAAATGATCACCGGAAAAAAATCATATATGAAACAGCTATTAAAAATTGTTTTTCTTTCTTCCCTGCTTTTTACGGTGATCAATTCCTGTAAAAAAGATGAGAATAAAGTATTCCTTCAGGACAGCAAAAATCCTGTGTTAACTGCTTCCTCAGCTACCATCAATCTTGCATATGCAAATGCAGATAAAGAAGCAGTGAAGTTCTCATGGACCAATCCAGATTATCGGTTTACTACAGGTATTAGCTCACAGGATGTGTCTTACCTGGTAGAAATAGATAAGAAAGGTGCCAACTTCAATGGTGCCGGTAAGCAGACTGTTGCCGTGAGTAAAGAGTTAACGCTGTCATTACTGACCAGCCAGCTCAATGATTACCTGTTAAATCAGCTTCAATTACAGCCTGGTGTTGCAGCTGATATTGAAGTAAGAGTGAAGGCAAGCATGAATGGAGCAGCCACAGTTATTTCAAATACCCTTTCTTATAAGATAACACCTTACGCTATTCCTCCCAAGGTTGATCCTCCTGCAACTAATAAATTATTCATTACGGGTAGTGCAACACCTGCCGGCTGGCAGTGTGCCTGTGGTGAAGCGGAAAACACAGCTCAGCAGTTTACCAAAGTAAGTGCAACATTATATGAACTCCCGAGTATTACATTAACCGGAGGAGGTTCCTATCTGTTATTACCAAAGTATGCTGATTGGGGAGCAAAATATGGTTTCACAGGCAGCAATAACGCTAATAATGTGAATGGTGATGATTTCAAAGCCAATGGCGGTGATATCCTGGCACCAGCCGCAACTGGTAACTACAAGATCTCAGTAGACTTCCAGCGCGGAAAATTTACAGTAACCAAACTCTAACATGCTTAATCAAAGGATATGAAAAATTTGATCAAAATAATACTGTTGTCTGCTGTAGTTTCTGTGTTGTATACAGCCTGTGATAAGGTAGACGATCTTCCTTATTATGAAAATGGCAAGAAACCAGAACTTACCAGTTCAGCTACCACGCTGGCACCACCTGCCGCAGATTCCAATAAAACTGCATTGACCCTTAGCTGGACCAATCCGAATTATGCAACTGATTCCACGAACATCAAATTTGTGATTGAAATTGATTCTACCGGTAAAAATTTTGCCAATGCTGCTGGCAAGTCGGTACTCAAAAGTCTTAGTACTTCTTTTACTGCTAAAGAACTGAATACGATTTTACTCGGTAAAGGATATGCATTCAATGTTCCAGTTGATATGGACGTAAGAGTTATCTCTTCGTATGCAAATAATAATGAACGTCTGATATCCAATACTGTCAAGATAAGGATGACGCCTTATAAAATTCCTCCGAAAGTTGCCTTACCTGCATCTAACAGAGTATTTATTGTAGGAGACGCCACAACATTTGGATGGTCCAATGATCCCGCTCC
Organism: Segetibacter sp.; assembly: GCA_021154405.1. Classification (GTDB taxonomy): domain Bacteria; phylum Bacteroidota; class Bacteroidia; order Chitinophagales; family Chitinophagaceae; genus JAJKIP01. Next base: position 1,654 of record JAJKIP010000275.1, read on the forward strand.
TGCTTTCCCTGCTGCAAGAGAGTTTGCAAAGCTGGATGAAACAACCTGGGGGGGGATCATGTATCTAAAAGGAAGCGGCGCCTGGAAGCTATTGCAAACACAGGGCAATTGGGACACCCAGTTCCATATGGTAAATGGCGGTACTTCAGCAACAGGATCATTCATTCAGGAAAATGCTGATCCCGGATTCCCAAGTCCTTCAGTTGCGGGATGGTATAAAATAATCCTTGATTTCCAGACAGGAAAATATACAGTTACACCTGTAAGCAATGATCTGCCACAGGAGTTGTATATGACAGGTGATGCAACAGCGGCAGGATGGACCAATACTCCACCAGTTGCCCAACAGTTTAATCGTTTAAACAGTTCTGAATATGGCATCACAGCAACATTGGCTCCTGGGAAATATTATAAATTCCTTTCCACGCAGAATCAATGGCAACCACAATTTGGAGGAAGTTCTGCAACTGGAGGAACATTGGGTGCCAATTATGGTAGCGGTAGTGATCCCGATGCGATACCAACGCCATCAGCTGCCGGATCATATAAGATCAAAGTGAATTTTGTAACGAATACATATACTGTTACTCAATAAAGTAGTCACACACATAAGCAGTCAGGAACAGAGGTGCGGAGCATAGAGGAATCCATTAGTTAGCAAAGCAGGTGGATTCTGATATACTTCGTACCTTTTTTATTTCAGGTATGTAAGGGTTAACACTAAGCATTATATTCCAGTTCAACTTATTATTAGCTACAGTCATTTGCGGTTTTTTTTCAATATGTACATATAACACAAACAAAAAGAATGCATTAGCCTATGTAATTGTAAATCAGACACTTAATCGGTATTTTTTTTGGGGTGGTTTGCAAAATCATTTAAATTGTGTGTAGGATACACATGACGATTGGTTCAATTTCCTAACCACACACACTAATGCTTATGCTTGCCAAAAAACTCCTCAAGAGGGTACCTCTCACCCTTTCTTTCATTTTATTATCTCTAAGTCTCCTGGCACAAGACAGGACAGTTACCGGAAAAATTACTGATTCAAAAAGTGGCAATCCAATTGAAGGCGCTTCTGTGATTCCGAAAGGGACCAGTAAGGGAACTTCAACCAATGCCAGTGGTGATTTCAGTATTTCCGTACCAGGTAATGTCAATACACTTGTTGTTACTTCCGTTGGATTCGGAAGGCAGGAGGTTTCCATTGGTTCTGATAATACGGCCAATGTTTTACTGGATGCAATTGGTCAGGACCTTAATGCCGTTGTAGTTGTAGGCTACGGTACTGCCCGTAAAAAAGATCTCACGGGTGCAGTTGCCACCTTACAGGCAAAAGATTTTAACCAGGGCGTTGTTACGTCCCCTGACCAGTTGTTGCAAAACAAGGTTGCTGGTCTTGAGATCACCAATAACAGCGGTCAGCCTGGGGTAGCTACTACCATCAAGATCCGCGGTAATAATTCTATCAGAGCAGTTAATAATCCGCTGTATGTAATAGATGGAGTGCCACTGGATGGCCGTTCAGCCAGACCAAGTGTAAACCTTGGCGCTAATGGTTTGGGCTTTGGTACAACACCTGATGCCAACCCGCTTACATACATCAATCCATATGATATTGCACAGATAGATGTGTTAAAAGATGCATCTTCTGCTGCAATCTATGGTTCCCGTGGTGCCAATGGTGTAATTGTAATTACTACAAAGAAAGGAACATCAGGACCAATGAAACTTGATTTCAATGCCAGTTTTGGTTTTAACGCTGGTTATATGAAACGATATGAGACCCTGGATGCTGGTGAATTCAAACAGGCTATTTCAAAATATGGACTGAATACAGCTTTGATCGGTAAGCAGGATGTGGATGCCATGAAAGAGATCACTCAACATAATCTTGGTCAGCTCTATAATCTTGCTTTCAGTGGAGGTAATGAAGTAGGAAGATTCCGTGCATCCTTCCTGGGTTCAAGAACGCAGGGATTCATTAAAGAATCAAGTCTCGATAAATATATAGGGACCTTTGGAGGTCAATACAAGTTCCTTGATAAAAAACTGACAATTGATTTTAACCTGATAGCAGGTCATATTACAGAAAACATTCCAAACGTAAGTAATACAGCCGGTTCGCAGGGTAACCTGGTAAGTGCCGCCCTGAGCTGGAATCCTACTGTAGGATTTAAGGACAATAATGGTTTGTTCGTATTCCCTACCAATGGATCCGGCAATCCATTAGCGCTGCTTGAAGGCATCAATGATGTGGCAAAAGTGAATAGTGTACTTGGAAACATATCCGCCTCCTATAAGATCCTCGATAACCTGGAATATAAATTTTTGTATGCCATCAATAACAGTACAGGGGAAAGAAATACCAATCTGTATGGATGGTTACAAGGGTATGCCGGTTTGTCTGGTATTGGCTATGGCATCAAATCATTTGCTGAGCTAAACTCACAAACCTTTACGCATACACTTAATTATAATGCAAAGCTAAGCCCCAGGCTTTCGCTCAATGCCCTTGCAGGTTTTGAATACTGGAAATCCAATTTCGGCAATTCATCATTTGCAGCTGGCGGTTTTAATACCAACCTCACACAACAAACCAGAATTGATATCCCGTATACTAACCTGCTGCAAAACGGTAATACACAGTTCCCGCCAAGCACCTTTCAGGACCCTGAAACAGAACTTCAATCATATTTTGGCAGGGCCATATTTAATTATAATGATAAATACCTGTTGACAGGTACTATCCGTGCAGACGGATCCAGCCGTTTTGGAAAAAACAACAGGTATGGATACTTTCCTTCTGCAGCCTTTAAATGGAATATAAGCAATGAAGATTTCATGAAAGGTGGTTCAGTGTTTTCCAATCTTGGGTTCCGTGCATCCTGGGGTATAACTGGCAACCAGGAATTTCCTTCTGGCGCCTCACAGGAACAGTTTGGGTTTTCTGCCTATAATACAGCAAGCCAGCAGAATGTTGCTAATCCTGATCTCAAATGGGAACAAACAAAATCATTTAACCTGGGCCTTGATTTTGGATTTAGTCAGGGAAGGATCTATGGCAGTCTTGATTATTATGATAAGAATACAACTGATATCCTATTCCAAAGCACTGCCATTCAACCAGCTCCTGCCTCCATTTATTTCATTAATATTCCTGGTCATTTATCCAACAAAGGAGTTGAATTCCAGATTGGCGCCAATCTTGTCAATAAGGCCAATTTCAGCTGGGACGTCAACTTCAACATCTCTCATAACAAAAACAAATTGACAGATTTCTTCGGCCTGGGAAGCAAGAACCCGATCGTTATCCTGACCGGCCAGATCAATGGTCAGGGCGTATCCGGTACGCTGGCCCAGATCATCACCAACAATCAGCCTGTAAATGAATTTTACCTGAAACCCTTCAATGGCTTTGACGCAAGCGGTATTCAGCAGATCGGTGCAGATCCGGAATTTGCAGGTGATCCCAACCCGCATACCCTTTATGGCATTGGGACAACACTGGGTGTGAAGAAATTTACATTGACCATTAATACCGGCGGTGCTGGCGGATTCATGATCTATAATAATACTGCCACAAATATTACCAATATATCTTCAATAGTAGGAGGTAGAAATATTGACAAGGCAGCCTTCAATTCTTCTGAAAAACCAGCCAGCTCTGTAGGAGCTTCCCAACGGTTCCTGGAGAAAGGAAATTATTTCAAATTAAGGAATGCCACACTTACCTATAAGATCGGTGATGCTGGTAAGTATGTAAAAGGACTGAGTGTGTTTATAACTGGTAATAACCTGTTTGTGATTACCAGGTTCAGTGGATTTGATCCGGAAGTCAATATTGACAAGAGCAGTAACAATTATCCTTCAAGATCAATAGAATACATTCCTTATCCAACGCCAAGAACAGTAGCGTTTGGTTTTAATCTTTCCTTATAATCTGAAAAAACTAAATTATGATACGTAATAATAATTATAAAGTGGGGTTGGTGCTGATCATTGCTGTATTTGCAGGATGTACCAGGCTTGATGAAAAGCTGAACAGCAGCTTGACGAACCAGCAAACTTCAGCCGCACTGGGGGCATTAGGAACTGCCTTGTTATTAAAGGCCGCCTATTCTGATTTTACCGGTCCTTTCAATGATGTGGAACAATTGATCAACCTGACAGGTAACAGCTCAGATGAATCGTTGGTTCCAACGCGTGGTGGTGACTGGGATGATAATGGTAAATGGCGTTCCGTTCACGCACACACGTGGAATCCAAACCTGGCAGCATGCCTGCTCACCTTCAATAGTCTGAACAAAATGAATTTCGATGCCACCAATGTACTGGCATTTAATCCTTCTGACGTACAGGCCGCAGAAGCAAGATTTCTCAGGGCCTGGTCACTTTATTACCTGCTTGATCTTTTTGGACAATATCCGTTCCGTAATCCGGGGGATAACCTGCTGAATGCCCCGGAGGTAAAGAGCGGTGCAGCGGCAGTTGATTTTATTATAAGTGAATTGAACGCTATTCTACCTAACCTTCCTCCAGCGGTTGCAAATATGAACTACAGGGCTAACCCGGATGCTGCCAGGATGTTGCTGATGCGTTGCTATTTAAATAAAGGAGCTTTCATTAACAGGGCCGCGCCTACTTTTTCGGATGCGGATATGCAACAGGTTATCACATTGGGCAATGCCATCATGACTTCCAATCGTTATTCCTATACAGCGAACTACTTCGATAATTTCAGTGTGGATAATGATGTAAAATGCAAGGAAGGAATCTTTGCTTATCAAAACACAAGTGGTGTGGCTGCGAATAATCTTGATGTAAAAGCCCGCTGGTACAGCACTCTTCACTATAATCAATATACTCCCAAGAACCCAAATGCAGGATGGAATGGCTTTTCTACAGTAGCCGAATTTTATAACACATTTGGTGTTACTGCTGCGACTACCATGACACTGAATGATTCTCTTTTAGATAAAAGGATCGGAGGAAGGTATTATCCCGGAGTAACCAATGTATCAGGACTGCGCCCAGGTTTGCTGGTAGGACAGCAATACAATGAAGCCGGTGTGGCGCTTACAGACCGGAAAACACCTTCTCATCCGCTGGCATTTGATCCGGCTATTAGTCCCAATATGACGGAGACCAATGCAGCCAAAGAAGAAATAACAGGTATTCGTGTTGTAAAATATCCTCCGGACTATTCCAATTATGACGGCGCCGCCGGTAACGACCTTGTCATTTTCCGTTATCCTGATGTGGTGTTAATGGTAGCTGAGGCCATGATGAGAAAAGCAGCTCCCGATAATGCAGGAGCATTGACACTGGTGAACGCGTTACGTACAGCAAGAGGTGCTGCTCCTTTGGCAAGCATGACACTGGTTTCTGCAACCAACTATGCGCCAAATACCCTGCTTGCCGAAAGAGGAAGAGAATTGTACTGGGAATGGGTGCGGAGAACTGATCTGATTCGTTTTGGCGTCTTCCTGAGGCCCTGGCCTTACAAAACAGCCGATGATCCCAAAAACCTGCTTTTCCCTGTCCCGGCACAGGCACTTGCCGCTAATCCCAATCTGAAACAGAACCCCGGTTATTAAATAGCTAAGCAAATAGGTTTTTATTAATTTCGCGAAAGGTCATTGTCTCAATGGCCTTTCTTTTTCAGAATGAAATACCAACAATATTTCCTGTTGTTTGCGATGGTTGCTTTCCTTTCTGCGTGTAGAAACGAAAAAGAAAAAAAGGCCCCGCTCTTTACCCTGATGGAAAACACAGGTATCCAGTTTACCAATAATGTGATCGATGGCAAACTGGAAAACAGTTTCTTATTCCGGAATTTTTACAATGGCGGTGGAGTGGCCATCGGGGATATCAATAATGACAGCCTCCCGGATATCTTTCTTACCTCCAATACGGGCGCCAATAAATTGTATTTAAATAAGGGCAATTTTCAATTTGAAGATATTTCTGGCAAGGCCGGAATTATCCATGATGATATGTGGAATACAGGGGTGGTATTTGCGGATGTAAATGCAGACGGCTGGCTGGATATTTATGTTTGTGCTTCCGGACATATGGGAACCGGAACCAGGAAAAATAAATTATATATTAATAATCACCACCTTGGCTTTACCGAGGAGGCTGACAAATACGGCCTGGGAATTTCTGCTTACACCACTCAGGTTTCCTTTTTTGATTATGATCTGGATGGGGATCTGGATTGTTTCATGATCAATAATAGCCCTATTCCTATTAATCAACTCAATTTCGCCAACCGTCGTGATCTGCCAGACAGTGCCTGGAAGATCGCAGGTTTTCTTAGAGGTGGTGGCGATCATTTATACCGCAATGACAATGGTTTTTTCCACGAGGTCACTCAGCAGGCAGGCATTCACGGAGGTTTGATCAGTTTTGGACTCGGAGTTTCTGTATCGGATATTAATAATGATGGCTATCCGGATGTGTATGTATCCAATGATTCCTACGAAAGGGATTACCTCTACATCAATCAAAAGAACGGAACTTTCAAAGATGAACTTGAAAACTGGATGCAACATACCAGTTTTTCCTCCATGGGGGCTGATATTGCCGATATCAATAATGACGGTTATTGCGATCTTTTCACTACAGATATGCTGGCAATGGATGACCACCGGTTAAAAACCACTGGTTCTTTCGATAATATCAGTCTGTTCAACAGCAAACTGCAATCAGGATTTTATTTCCAGTATACCAAGAATTGTTTGCAGTTGAATAACAGAAATGGAAAGTTCATCGATATCGCAAGGTATAGTGGTGTTGCAGCTACCGACTGGAGCTGGGGGGCTTTGATGTTTGACATGGACAATGACGGGTGGAATGATCTTCTTGTTTGCAATGGCGTTAACCGGGATGTGACCAACCTGGATTTCATGGACTTCTTTGCGAATGATGTAATACAGAGAATGGTGATGACGGGGAAGAAAGATGATATCGATAAAGTGCTTAAAGAAATACCACAAACGCCGCTTCCAAACAAGATATACCGGAATGACAAGAATTTAAAATTCACCGATATCGAAAATGAATGGGGACTTGCACAGCCCGGTTTCTCCAATGGAGCAGCCTATGGTGACCTGGATAATGATGGAGATCTGGACCTCGTCATAAATAATGAGAATCAGCCATCCTTTATCTATCGGAATAATGCAAGAGAACTGAATAAAAACAATTATATCAGCTTAAATCTTAAGGGCAAAGGCGCGAATCCATTTGCAATTGGTGCCAGAGTGCAATTGTTTTCCGGTAACGAAATACAAACCCGGGAACATGTGCCAAGCAGAGGGTTTCAATCGTCAGTAGACTATAAACTCATATTTGGATTGGGGAACAGCACGAGTATTGATTCCATAATTATTACCTGGCCAGATCGTTCTATGACCAGGATACTCAGGCCAGTCATTAACAAGGAATATTTGGTGATGCAGGAAGGGTCCGAGCCAACTATTCCTGCAAATATTAATAAAGTAGATTCTTTACTCTCCTTTGTACCAAATTCATTTAACAGGCACCAGGAGGATGATTATGTAGACTTTTATACTGAGCGGGGAATCCCTCGCATATTATCAAGGGAAGGACCTAAGGCAGCCATGGCAGATATTAATGGGGATGGCCTGAAGGATATATATATAGGAGGAGCCAGTGGTCACCCGGGACAATTATACATTCAGACAGCAGACGGCAGATTTATTAAAAAGGAAGAAAAAGCGTTTGCCCAATTCTTCAGCTTTGAAGATGATGCTGTTCTATTTTTTGATAGTGACAGGGATGGTGATATGGACCTGTTGCTATGCCCTGGTGGAAATAATCAGCCTCCCGTTACCCCGGAAATGCAGATACGTTTATTCAGGAATGATGGGAAAGGGAATTTCACAATTGATACAAAAAGCTTCCCCTGGGCCGGCATGAATATTTCGGTAGCTATTGATTATGATTTTACAGGGGATGGTTATCCTGATCTTTTCCTGGGAGGGCGCAATTATCCTAATGAATATGGAATGAATCCACATAGTTTCCTTTTTGTAAATGATGGTACGGGTCACTTTAATGATATAGCTCCAAAAAGAAATCCTGAGATCGCAGAAATTGGTATGGTTACAGGGGCAGCCTGGGCAGATATAACCGAGGACCCTGGAAAAGAACTGATGATCACAGGTGAATGGATGACACCCAGGATCTTCTCTTTTAAGAAAGATCATTTTGTAGAAATTGAGACCAATATGGACAAGCTATTTGGATGGTGGCAGGCTATGTCGATAGCGGATCTTGACGGGGATGGTAAACAGGACATTGTTCTGGGTAATGTGGGAGAGAATTTCTATTTGAAGCCCAGTGAAACGGAACCTGTGAAATTATGGGTAAGTGATTTTGATCAAAATGAGCATAAGAATAAGATCATTACTTATACGGTAAATGGGAAAGATATGCCGGTATTTTTAAAGAATGATCTGCAGGAACAGCTTCCGGGTATCAAGACCAGGAATCTTAAGCATAAGCAATATGCTGAAAGTTCAATTCAGGACCTTTTCTCTTCCAGTATCATTAGTAGTTCCATGGTGAAAGAATTTAACTATGCTCCTTCCTGTATTGCCTTTAATGAAGGAGGTGGGAAGTTCAGGATCGAGAAGCTGCCGGTAATGAGCCAGTTGTCCTGCATCAACAGTATCCTGATTACTGATGTAAATAATGACGGTAAACCTGATTTGATCACAGGTGGGAACCAGTTTGGGTTTCTGCCACAGTTTGAAAAACTGGACGGGAATTTTGGTGATGTTTTATTGAACCAGGGCCATGGCGTTTTCGCGTGGCAGGAACCTGCGCACACCGGGCTGAATGTTCAGGGGGAAGTAAAGGATATTCTTGAATTTAATGAAAACAATAAGCGGTATTTTCTTTTCCTTCGTAATAATGATTTCCCTGTTCTTTATTCATTAAGAAATAACCAGGTTAAATAACAGGGTAGTACAATCTTGTGATCCATTTTGTTGAATCAGGTTCCGCCCTTCGGTCTGTAATAAACATTTCAAAGGGAGCAGCAATGACGCTCCGATGATTATCAGCTATATATTGATCCATCTGAGATTTAGCCCATTCAATTTTTTTATTATCTCCTGTTATGTCAGCAGTCAGGATATTTCCACCCTTCATCATCCATTTTGAAGAGTACTGATCATTGCCGGGAATATTCCTGTCGATTGACAGGCCAACCTGCGTGGTGAATTCTGCTTCTTCAGTTGACCAGACATTAAAAATGGGCTGATCGATTTGTTTGACACCCTGTTGATCCGCATACTTCTTTAATTCATCAATCATTTCATAGATGGTTTCTGTAGAAGGATACTTATTCAGATATCTTTTGGTAGTGATCACCTGTTGGATAGGGATCTTGTCTTTTTTGATATCTATACCGTAAATGGTTTTTACCTGGCTAAGCTTACTCCCCATTCCTTTTAAAACAAACTGAAACGTTTGGGTAAGCCTTTTAGCCATGAAATAATTTTGAAGCCGTTTAACAGGATTATTGGTAGAGGGTAATAGCGCGGTCCATTGTAACTTAAAACTATCCACCTGGTAAGGGAGAATATAGAGAGTGCTCTCAACACTGTCCTTATTTCTTTCTATAGTGAATTCTATAGCATTATAAAGCAGTTTGTTTATATAGAAATCAAATCCCAGCGAGCTATATGTAAATGAAGTGTCACTATTCTCTTTTGAACTGTCTGACCGGTATTTCATCCTTGAACCACCAGGCCAGATCTTATTCCAGCTCTCCCTGTTGCTGAACATACGTATCGTGCCTTCCTGTGTTGCGGTGACCGGAACTGATTCAGTGATGCTTATTCGGGCGGGAATAAAAATATAAATGCTGGAAATAACTATTATTAATACAGCAAGCAGGATCAACAACCATTTTTTCATCACAGAATCTTTGGAATTCGTTTAATAGTAAGCACTGGCAATATTAAGGATTTATGGTGATGCCTTTTGCCGGGAACCGTTTGTTTTTGGTAAATTAGCCAGTAATAAAATGGTTGAAATGATCAAGAAACTATTGCCTGCCATCTGCCTTTTGTTTCCTTCATTAATAACCTTTTGTCAGAACCC
>JAJKIP010000276.1 GCA_021154405.1 Segetibacter sp.
CCAGTTATGGGTGGGAGAAAAAGGGAATGAATCTACACCTGCTTGAACAGATCCCCGGCTGGCTATGATTGTTTATCCAAACAAATCACTACTCAGATACCGGTCTCCTCTGTCGCAAACAATAAACACAATTACACCTGATGTAAGTTCTTTAGCCAAACGAAACGCTACAGAGGCAGCTCCACCACTGCTCATGCCTGCAAATATGCCTTCCGCTTTTGCCAGCTGTCTTGTCATTTCGGTTGCTTCCTTTTGGGATACATCCATTACCCTGTCTACTCTTTCCGGTTCAAATATTTTGGGAAGATATTCTTTAGGCCAGCGACGAATACCAGGAATCGAAGATTCTTCGGTAGGCTGACAACCTACAATCTGAATGGATGGATTTTTTTCTTTCAGGAAACGTGAACATCCCATGATAGTACCTGTAGTACCCATAGAGCTCACAAAATGTGTAACAGATTGATCAGTATCTCTCCATATTTCAGGCCCGGTAGTTTTATAATGAGCCAGATAATTATCACTGTTGGCAAACTGATTTAGGATAAATGCTTCACCAGCGGCTGCTTTTTCCTCGGCATAATCACGACAAATCTCAATGCTGTCCAATAAAGTCACCTTGGCTCCAAAGGCTTCCATAGTTAACGTTCTTTCCCTGGTGGAAGTTGACGGCATCACCAGTTCAATCTCCAAATCATATAATCTTGCAATCATTGCCAGGGCAATTCCTGTATTACCACTTGTTGCTTCTATCAAACGGGTACGGGCTTTTATATCGCCCCGCTCGAGAGCAGACCGTATCATATTCAGCGCAGGACGATCTTTCACACTTCCACCGGGATTATTGCCTTCCAGCTTGGCAAAGACCTTAACATTGGGATTAGGATTCAGCTTTTTTATTTCAACCTGAGGAGTATTGCCAACCAGATCAATTATGCTCGCCATGATTAAATATTAGTTTGTTCAACCACTTCAATATCGGGGCGGTGGTAAACGGTAGAGTAGGGGGGAATACTTTTGGTTAGCCACACATTACCTCCAATGATACTATGGTGACCAATGATGCATTCACCACCTAATATGGTAGCACCAGAGTAGATGATCACATGATCTTCTACCGTAGGATGACGCTTGATATATGCCAGGCTTTTATCTACGCTCATGGCGCCGAGGGTAACACCCTGATAAAGTTTTACATGGTCGCCAATGATGCAGGTTTCGCCAATAACGATACCCGTTCCATGGTCAATGCAGAAATACTCACCAATTTCAGCTCCGGGATGAATATCAATACCCGTTCTGGAATGAGCATATTCAGTAAGTATGCGGGGAAGAAGGGGAATATCCAGGTTCAGTAAGGCATGTGCTATCCGGTAAAAACAGATTGCAATAAAACCTGGATAAGCTCTGACCACTTCAAATTTACTAATCGCTGCCGGGTCTCCTGTATAGATGGCTTCAACATCAGTATTCAACATCCGGTATATTTCCGGCAGGTTACTGAAAAAGCCTGCTGCTATTTCCCTGTTATCATGATTTCCACAGGCTTTTGTGGCATTCAGGATTCTGGCGAGCTGTTTTTCCAGTGTATCAAACCGCTCCGCCATTTCCTCCACAGTTTTGGAAAGGTATTCAGCCTTTTCAGGGTATAAAACAAAGATCAGTTCCTGGGCCCAGGAAGCAATGACCTCATTGGAGGGCACAGCTTCCATTTTTAGCTGTTTTTCAAAAATAATCTGGTAAAATTCCTTTTTCATCAGAGGTTGGTTCCATTTCGTAAAAAAGCGTCAATAAAAATACCGCTTTTATAACAGCCTGTTTGTCGGCTATGTTCATTTTTTTATAATAAACTATTAAAAAGGGCTTTCCAACCGGGCTAGTGGCATCAATAAGAGATAATCAGTTCCAACCTATGGCTTCTTATCTTTCTTCATTTCAATATTAATATACTTCTCTTCAGGACCTGCATTCTGTGGGCCATACCATAAAACATCTGTGATCACATCCACCTTTAGTATATCATTCCGGTCAATGACCAGTTTACTGGCATCTCTTACCTGAATATTATCAATGGCCAGCTTTAATTGGAATTGGGATTCGGGTATGTTGAATAGTTTAAGTAATGCAGGATATCGTACAAGTTCGGTTCCTTTTTTTGGACGAATTATGACTACGCCATATTTTGCTCTTTCACCATAATTGGCCACAGAAGCTGAGTCTTTCAATACATCTATAGATTCAATTCTGTCGGGCTTTATTTTCATATTATAGAAATCGGATTCTATGGAGTCAACAATGATCAAAGGCTGCTCCACTACAATATCCGATTGTCCATTCTGTCTGCGGGCGATCATTTTTTGGGAAAAAAGGGAAAGGGTCAGCAAAAGGAATACGAATGAAAATATGAGCTTTTTCATGTTAATCGATTACAGTTGGTAAGAAGCTTTAAAGTTACGCCGATCCCTGCTTTTTAGAGGTTAAAATTCTGTTGAGAAAACAGGAAACTCCCGAGTGCTAAACCAACTGGCGTTTGTATAACTGGACGGCATTCTCAAGTCCAAGGTAAATGGCGTCACTGATTAGGGCATGCCCAATGCTTACCTCATCCAGCCAGGATATATTTTGTTTGAAGAATTTAAGATTCTGGAGGTCCAGATCATGACCGGCATTCAATCCAAGTCCAAGTTCCTTTGCTTTCTTGGCTGCGCCAACAAAAGGAACGATTGCCTGGTTACGGTTCATGAACTGCCGGGAATAGCTCTCTGTATATAATTCAATCCTGTCTGTTCCAGTCAATGCGGCGCCTTCTACCATATTAACTACTGGGTCCACAAATAGTGACACCCTGATTCCTGCCTTTTTGAATACACTAATAATATCCCTCAGGTAATCCTTGTTTCTGATAGTGTCCCATCCGTGATCTGAAGTCAACTGTCCAAGTGTATCAGGAACCAGCGTAACCTGATCTGGCTTTACTTCCAGCACCAGGTCTACAAACTTTTGTTCTGTACAGTTGCCTTCTATGTTGAATTCAGTAGTGATGATCTTTTTTATCTGTCGCACATCATCATACCGGATATGGCGTTCATCAGGACGGGGGTGGACAGTTACGCCATCGGCTCCAAATCGTTGCACATCCACGGCAGCTTTAACCACATCAGGGTTATTACCGCCACGGGAATTTCTCAGTGTCGCGATCTTATTAATATTAACGGAAAGCCTGGTCAAGGTGGTGGAAATTTACAGTTTCATCTATCCAGATCAATCCCGATAGCAATCGGGACGCAAATATATCAATAACCGGTAAGCTTTGATTTAATAATGGAATCCTTTTGGGCCAGTGTCCAAGTTCTTTTATTTTCAAAGATGGCATCTTCCCATCCACCATAGTTTGCATTGGGCAGAACTATGAAACGCTTTCCAAATTCATTGGCAACCTGGTTTACGTTATAAGCTCTTTCTGCCTCTGTTTTTTTATCAAAAAGTGAACTGAAATCCGCCAGATTATCTCCCAATAAAAGTACCACCTGATAATTGCTCATTACTTTTTGCCTTCTTTCTTCTTTACTGGATTCAGTCTGACGTACTATCAAATGGTCATTATCTGAAAATGGGAATTGATACTTCAGCAGATTGCTCAATGTACCTGCCTTGTCTTTTTCATCCCGGTTGGTGATATAAAATACTGTAATATGTCTGGAAGCGGCATAATTGAAAAAGGCCAAAGCTCCCGGAAGGGTATCGGCCGAGCCTCTGGAAGTCCATTCATACCATGCCTGTTGCTCAAAGTCCTTACCCTTCAGGGCCTGGTGCACGGAACTGGGGCTATTATCCAAAAAGGTTTCGTCAATATCCGTGATTATGGCCAGCGGCTTCCCGGAGGAGTTTTGCTGAATAGCCTCATCTACCCGTAACCTGGCAATATTGTAGGCCTGGATGCAGAGAGCCTTATATTCAGCTGCCCTTTGCTCAAACAGTGAGGACCAGAGTTTACCTCCAGACACTAATTGTCCGGGTTGTTCACTTATGACGGATTGACCTGACTTTTTGGGACTTGTGCAGGCGAAAAGGAAGGTTATGGCGAAAATGGCTGTGTATTTCATATCTGGCGGTGATTAAGAGGCCGAAAGTCCGAAGTTTTTGCAAAAGAAAGGGTGAAAATAACGTCCCGTGTTACTTTCACCCTGTTTATTTAGACTTGAGATCTCGACTCTGCGTTCTGAACACTGCCCCAACGCTACCAATCCTATACCTGCCGGAGTTCTTCTTCAATAGCGTCTCCGATCTTGGATTCCACCTCGCTAACCCAGACTGGGAGCGGGTGTTCACCCTGTACATTATGCCAGTTTCCGCCAATCTTTTCGCTATGAAAGATAATGCGGTTACCACGGTCATCTACAGTATCTATTGAGAAGATTTCTTTTTCGGGATGCTTCAGTTTTCTAATGTTGAACTCACGAAGTCTGCCGCCCGCCTTGATCAGTTTGGTAAAGTGAACCACTTTAGTAAAGAGTATTTGCATAGAGGGATAGTTGAATGATTATTACATCAATTTTTATGCTAGGTATCTAATTGTGAATTAAAATAGTTGTTAACAAGGCCGACAATGCCATTAATCCGTCCAGATAGAAGTAATAAAGTGTATCTGAAAAGTTTTTAATAGCATATCGATAGGTAAACGAAAGGACCAGGCCTGGAAGTATTAATAAACCTACAGTTTGATAGTTCCAACCAAATTTTAACAAAAGCAGGCTGGTAACCACAAATACTGAAAGCGAAAATACATATAAATAAAGGATGCCTTTCTCGCTCAGCCAGGTGATCAGGCTTCGTATACCGATTGACCGGTCATAATCCCTGTCCCGGTAATCAAAAAGGATACAGATGGTATAAACCAGGAAGAACCGGCTGACGGCAAAAAGGGTGAAATCTGTTCGCCAGGGTACATCACTAACCTGGAGAGGAAGCACGGAAGTCACAAACATCCATACAAAGGCCAGGAAAATCGTTTTTCCGAGTGCCACCTTCCGGAGAGCCCGAAAAAGGGGGTGTGGGATCTTGGGCGCTGAATATAAAAAGGTGGCCACGGCCACAATCAGCAGGTTTTTCCAGTGCGGAAGCAGGAAGTAGCCAAAATAGCATGCTCCTGCCACCCCGGAGAACAGCAGCACCAGGTGAACTCTCCGATTCCTGGTCAGCCATTTTAAACGGACCGAATCAATATCCTCGATATCAGGAGTAAGGTACCAGTGAAAGCTATAGCTGCAGATGGTGGCGAAAAATACAAAACCGCTAAAATTGAAGGTTGGAGGTTGCCCAATCAGCAATAGATCGGTTTGCCAGGCCATCATAACGGCACAGCAGGCTATGAATAGGTTGCTGAAAACAAAAAAATGGAAGATTCGTTTTGCCAGGGGTACCATTATGGCAATAATACAACAATCTGGTCTGTAGTCAGTGTATCACTGGTATGACCGCCACGGTCAGTAACAGCAACCCTGAAGACCATTGTATCATTCTGTGTAACACTTTCACTCAGGAAATCGACCTCATTTAGTGTAAGTCTTAACTCCCCTTTGTCTCTGTCTGTATATTTTGGGATGGTATAGGTTAGTTCATCACCCCTGTCCAGTGCCGGCGTAGGAGGAATCTTATTCAATCGTTTGCGGAATACATACATCGTTCCCTGGCCAAGATCTCCTTCCTTATCAAAATAATTGAGACGGATGACCAGTGTGCCGTTACGTGGAACTGTCTTGGAATTATAATCTTTTACTTCGATCAGGGGGGTAGTCTGGAACTTATCTTTGCTGCAGGATACCAGGTAACAGGCAAAGACGATCATTGCAATTACAGGGATCAGTCGCATATCACACCATTGAATTTAAACAAATATAACCCATTTGAGGCATATAATTCGAGCATGAATCGTCAATGGAAAGATAAAATTCTGGCTGTTTCTCACAACGAAATGGAAGACCTGGCCCTCGAAATATTCCAGTATCAGTACGCCCAGAATCAGGTCTACCGCGAGTATGCAGATGCCGTGGGGAAAACACCTTCTACCGTTAATTCAATATACCAGATTCCCTTTCTTCCTATTCGATTCTTTAAATCTCACGCTGTTCAAAACGGTTCTTTTGAGCCGGAGGTTGTCTTTGAAAGCAGTGGCACTACAGGTGCAGTCGCCAGCCGTCATTATATAAAGGACACTATATTATATAAGGATGTTTTCAGCAAGGCGTTTCGACAATTTTATGGAGAACCTGCTGACTGGTGTATTATCGGCTTATTGCCTTCTTACCTGGAAAGAAATAATTCATCACTGGTATTTATGGTGGATGAACTGATCAAACAAAGTGGGCATCCCTCCAGTGGTTTCTATCTGAACGAATATGACCGTTTAAAAGAGGTGATCGGTGAACTGGAACAAAAAGCAAAACCCACACTATTGATTGGTGTGACCTTTGGTCTGCTTGATTTTGCCGAAGTTTATGTGCAGGGTGGTCAACCTTTGAAACATACTACTATTATTGAAACAGGAGGCATGAAGGGACGTCGGAAGGAAATGGTTAGAGAAGAAATGCATGCTGTATTAAAGGAAGCCTTTAAGGTTCCCTTCATTCATTCAGAATATGGAATGACGGAGTTACTATCACAGGCCTGGTCTTTTGGGAATGGAGTTTTCAATACTCCACCATGGATGAAGATCATTGTGCGGGATGAGGAAGATCCCTTTCACCTGCAGCAACAGGGAACTGGCGCCATCAATATTATTGACCTCGGTAATATACATTCCTGCAGCTTTATTGCTACGGACGATTTAGGCCGACTCCATGCCGATGGGCAATTTGAAGTTTTAGGCCGAATGGATAATAGTGACCTCAGAGGCTGCAGCCTCATGGTTACGCATTATGCATCCACTCCCTGAACTGGGGCGCCATTTCCTGACTGATAATGATACAATGATTGATATCGGGTAATGTCAGGTCCAGTATCAATTTTACTTTCTCGTAAGATTTGAACCCCCTGATGAAATTGATATTGACGATATACTGCCTGTTAGCCCTGAAGAAGGTGGCCTCATCCAGTTCATCTTCCAGCTCTCCCAGGTTTTTATCGGCCAGGTATTTCTTTCCCCAGCGGTCCAGCACATACACGATCTTGTTTTCGGTATAAAAAAGCACTACATCATCCAGCCGTAGCGATATATTCTCCATGCCTTTCTTTACAATCATCCGGCGTTTCTTGTGATTGCCGATATACTGCATCAGGTTAGCGAGTGAATGATGATTGGTAAAATGCTTTTCCAGCATCTTGTATTTCACCAGTGCCTTGCCAAGGCTCTCCTTGTCTACCGGTTTTAGCAGGTAATCGATACCATTATACTCAAATGCATTCAACATGAACTCATCATAACCGGTTATAAAAATTACCGGGATTCGGATATTTCCTTTGTTGAATATTTCAAATGATAATCCATCGCTTAACTGGACATCACTAAATATAAGGTCAACGGCATTTGGCTGTGAAAGGAATTCAATGCTCTCTTTTACACTTCCCAGACGGGCAGTGACCTGAACATCGTCCGTAACGGAGGAAAGAGTATTCAATAAACTTTCCAGTGCAGGCCTTTCATCTTCAATAATTACAGCATTTAACATGGCAAATGGGTTTAGGGTGATGCGATAAGTGGTAGTTTAACAACAAAGTTTTCACGTGATGTTTCGATCGTTATGTCCTGGTTGAAAAGTATTTTGTAACGCGACCGCAGATTCTTCAACCCGATGCCGGTTGAATTAACTGCATAAGGTTTCGGCTTGATCGCATTACTTACTTTCAGGTAATGGTCGTTCAGTGATATTTTTATCTTCAATGGTTTATCGGCAGTGAACTCATTATGCTTGATGGCATTTTCCACCAGTATCTGTAACGAACAGGGTGGGATCATTACTACGCCGCTCTTCTCATTTAACTCTTTTGTAAGCTGAAGTTTGTTGTCATGCCTGATCTGGAGCAGGTAGAAATAACTTTCAATGAATTCAAGTTCTTCTTTTAAAGAGATCAGTTCCCTGTTTTTATTTAATAAAAAATATTTATATACCTGGGCGAGGCGGTTATTGAACAGGTGCGCCTGTTCAGGTTCGTTAACGATCAGGTGGTTCAGCGTATTCAGGGAATTGAAGATGAAATGGGGGTCCATTTCATTGGTCAAAGCCTGGAGCTCAGCCTGTGATCTTTCCCGGTCCAGCTGATTCACGATCTTGGTATCGATCTCCCTTTCCTTGGTCAGGAACAGGATCTCGTAAATAAGCGTAAATATGATCACTGCTGCAACACAGGCTACCAGGAACCTGAATACTCCGTCCCAGCCAAATTGTTCCTTTGAACTGGTTAACCAGGCAATGGCAGCTAATCCACCTGTGCAGGCTCCATATAATGCGGAAACAAAACTCACCGCAGCAATTTTTGAAAAGGGATTTGATATAGGTTGATAAAGAGGCCTTAGTTTAATATGGATCCAGTTGCAACCTTTCCAGATCAGGAAGGAGGTCAGGATGAAAAACAGATTGGCTCCGAGGAGTTCAAGTAAGGAATATCTATGATACGTGATAATGCCAGAGGCAAGCGGAAGCCCGATCCCCAACAAAGGAATAAACAAAGTCTTTAGCAAAAGATCCTTCACCATAATAGCAGCGGTTAGGTAATACCTTACCAGGGTTTGTCCGGTTTCTCCTCATGTGTGTTGTTTTAGGCCAATTCTGGTATAAAACTATCAGTACAAACTGTTAACCAAACGGAAAATGTTTCACTTGGACGATTTTAGTTACAAGTGGTAAATAACTCCATAAACCGTGATCAAACGCGAAAACCATATATTATTACGGGAAAATCACTGTTTAACCTTTTTTAAGAACGCTGCTTCATTCATCAAATTTCATTGTTCAATTGAGCAGGTCTAAGGCCTGTTACAATTTCAGGAAAATAAATTTAGTGTCCAGTATTTCATTTTCATGTTTCAGTATCAAACGCTTCACTAACTGAAACTTCTTGGCGCATATTGTTGCCTTTCACACTATATCAAAACTTATAAACTGCAAAAAATGAGAAAAATTGTAGCGTTTATTACATGCATGCTATGTATTACCGGGATCTTCGCCCAACGAAGTATTACAGGAAAAGTGACTGAGGAAAATGGCAGTCCTGTTGCCAACGCCTCGGTAGCAATCAAGGAAACAGGGGTTGGCGTCTTCACTAATTCAGAGGGTAGCTTCACGATCCGGGCTGATGATCGTGCCAAAACCCTCGTTATTTCCTTCGTTGACAGAGCCACGGAAGAAGTATCAATTGGAAGTCGCACAGAATTCGCTGTCACACTCAGGCCTCAGGATAAAACAATGCAGGAAGTGGTGATGGTCGCTTATGGTACTGCGCGCAAAAACGCGCTCACCAATTCTGTTTCACAATTTGGTGCAAAAGAATTGGAGAACAGACCTGTAACCAATCTATTGAGTGCAATAACCGGCATTGCCCCCGGTGTCACTACCAATAGTACCAATGGACAGCCAGGAACATCACCTGCTGTTCGCATTCGTGGATTCGGTTCCGTAAACGGATCCAATTCACCATTATATGTAGTAGATGGTGTGCCGTATGATTATGACATCGCCAATATTAATGTAGATGATATTGAAACAGTGAGTGTGCTCAAAGATGCTGCCGCTGCTTCTTTATATGGAGCCCGCGCCGCCAATGGTGTTATCCAGATCACTACCAAGAAAGGAAAGAAAGACCGTACACAGATCCAGGTGAATGCTGCACAGGGCTTCATGTCTCGCGGTATTGAGGAATATAACCGGGTGGATGCCTATCAATATTACCCATTGATGTGGGAAGCGTATCGCAATAGTCTTGTCTATCCTTCTGCCGCAGGTACAGCCGCTCTTCCGATTGATAGTGCCAATAAGATTGCAACCGGTCTTATGCCCAGGAACGGTGCCGGTTTGCAGGTATATAATGGGAAAACATATTCTGATATAAGCCAGTTGTTAGGGTATAATCCTTTCAATGTTGCCAGAACAGCAATTGTAGGGGTAGATGGAACACTCAACCCCAATGCGCGGTTATTATATGCAGATGATCTTGACTGGTTAAAAGATATTCAGCGCAATGGTACACGCAGTGATTATACTGTTGCAGTAAGTGGTGGTTCGGGAAAAACTGATCATTATTTTTCATTGGGCTATGTGAATGAAAAAGGATTTGTATTGAACTCCGATTATAAAAGGTACTCGGCGCGCATGAATGTAAATACACAGGCCACCAACTGGTTGAAGACAGGGTTGAATCTGGCCGGCGTTTTCACAAAGGCTAACCAGGGTGCCAACGATGGTTCGGGCCTTGGAAGCACAGGGCTTGTAAACCCATTTTACAGCAGCCGCATCATAGGGCCGATCTATCCGGTCTTTGCTCATGATGTAAATAGTGGTGCCTATATCCTTGATGCCAGCGGTAACCGTATCTATGATATTGGTAGCATGGCAAATCTGGGTTTACCTAACAGGCCATCTCTTACTGGCCGGCATGCCATTTATGAGACAAGACTGAATGAGAATATACTCCAGCGCAATGTGTTCAGCGGAAGAATATATGCTGATATCAATTTCACAAAGGACCTGAAGCTCACTACCAATTTCTCTGGAGATGCAAGTAACAGTTTGCGTTCCCAGTTTGAAAACAAAATAGTGGGAGATGGTGCTCCCAGTGGAAGAGGTGCACGCAACACAACCAACAATTTCACCATGACTTTTAATCAGCTGCTTAATTATACCAGGTCATTTGGTGAACATACAATTGATGCGATGGTAGGTCATGAAAATTATGATGCCACCTATCGTACTGTCACAACCCAGCGTACAGGCCAGGTAATTGAAGGGATTACAGAGCTATCCAACTTTACTACCACTACCAACCTGACTTCTGCCAAAGACAGGTATAAAATTGAAAGTTATCTTTCCCGCCTGAACTACAGCTTCATGAACCGTTACTTCCTTTCAGGTTCATTCCGCAGAGATGGTTCTTCACGATTTGCCCCGGATACAAGATGGGGTAATTTCTGGTCGGTAGGCGCTGGCTGGAGAGTTGATCAGGAAAAATTTATTCAGGGTGCTAGCTGGCTTAGCCTGCTTAAAATAAGAAGCTCTTATGGTCTGGTTGGTAATGATGATCTGCTGGACGATAATAACCTGAGCATTTATTATGCATACCAGAGTTTCTATGACCTGGGAAATAATAACAATACTGAAGCAGGAGCTGCACAGTCAACTGTTGCAGGTAACCCGGATCTTGGCTGGGAAGTAAATAAGCAATTTGATATTGCTGTAGAATTTGGATTGCTGAAAAGCCGCATCAATGGGCAGATTGAATTCTTTGATCGCCGCAGCAGTAATCTCCTGTTCCGTGTACCACCGCCATTATCTTCAGGAGGCCTTTCCTTCCCGCAGAATATCGGGACCATGTATAACAGAGGAGTTGAAATAAGCATTACAGGTGAAGTAGTCCGTAAACGTGATTTCTCATGGACCGTTACTGGTAACTGGACTACATTCCGGAACCGGATCACTAAACTTCCAGTCAAGGAAATTCCAAGCACAGCCTCCTCCACACAGAAATGGGAAGTAGGTCATTCACGTTATGATTTCTGGGTGCGTGATTATTATGGTGTTGACCCAATAGATGGTGCTGTTCTTTACAGGGCAAAAGCATGGATGCCTGCTACCACTAAAGTGCTGGCTAAAGGAGACACTGTGACAACGGATCAAAACAATGCGTTGCTACATTATGCAGGCAGCTCTATCCCCGATTTCTTTGGTGCCATCATCAGTTCCTTTAATTATAAAGGATTTGGTTTGTCATTCCAGCTGAACTACCAGGTAGGAGGTAAAGTATATGATGATAACTATGCCACATTGATGAATGCTTCCTATGGTTATGCACTGCATACAGATATTTCCAGACGCTGGAAGAAAGCAGGTGATGTAACAGATGTGCCGCGACTTGATGCGGGAAGAAATTCCCAGTTCAATGCAGTGTCTGACAGGTGGCTGGTTGATGCTTCTTATCTGACTGTGCAGAACGTCACATTCTCCTACAATCTGCCAGCATCAGTATCTTCAAAAGCACATCTGCAAAATGTGCGCTTCTATGTAACAGGAGAGAACCTGTACATGTTTACAAAGCGCCAGGGCCTTAATCCTATTCAGAATTTCACGGGAGTTACTACCAATGTGTATGTGCCATCACGGAACATCACAGCAGGAATTAACATGACACTCTAAAAAACGAATCAACATGAAAAAAATGAGAATTGTATTTATACTTGCAGCTACGGTTATATTAGGAACTGTTTCCTGTAAAAAATCTTACCTGGATACTGCGCCTACTGATCAGGTAACGGAACAAACCATATTAAATACAACGGCCAATGCGCAGATTGCGCTGAATGGCATACACCGTATCATCTGGAGACAATACTTTCAGCAGAGTCAGGCAGGCGAGGGATCAATGATGATCATGATCGATAATATGGGAGAGGACCTGCTGAACAATGCAAGCTCTAGCGGTGCATTTTACAATGGGATTTATCGCTGGGAAGCGCACAGGAATGCAGATAACCTTGACCTGTATTTTGCATACTTCCTTTACTATCGTCTTATCTCCAATGCCAACATGCTGATCAATAATATTGATAAGGCAGCGGGACCGGATGCAGAGAAAAGACAAATAAAAGGAGAAGCGTTGTGCTATCGCGCCTGGTGTCATTTCAATCTTGTACAATTATTTGCAAAGAGATACGATGCCGCCGCCAAGCCCAATACGCAGCCTGGTGTTCCGCTTATGGTGGCAAATACAACAGAAGGATTGCCTCGTGCATCAGTAGAAGATGTATATACGCAGATCAACAAAGACCTTGATGATGCTATTGCTAATCTTACGGGTTATAATCGCTCCTATAAATCTCATTTCAATGTAAATGTTGCCAAAGGTATCAAGGCCAGGGTGGCATTAACGCAACAAAACTGGGCATTGGCGGCAACCCTGGCTGCTGAGGCAAGGACCGGTTTTCCATTAATGGACAATACTGCATACCTGTCAGGATTCAGTGACGCAACCAACTCAGAATGGATGTGGGGCAGCATTATCCCAAATGATCAGGGAACTTTCTTCTATTCATTCTTTGCATTCATGGCATCTAACTATAGTGCCAATGCAACACGTACCAATCCGCGTTCCATCAACTCCAACCTCTACAATGCCATTAGTGCCACTGATGTACGCAAGCAATTGTGGAGCCCTGCCGGTGTAACACCTCCTGCAAATGGAACTAAATTCCCTTATACCAGTGTTAAGTTCAAGGTAAAGGACCCAAACTTCAGTGTGGGGGATGTGGTGTATATGCGTTCAGCCGAAATGTACCTGATAGAAGCAGAAGCCAAAGCGAGGCTGAATCAGGACGCTGCTGCCGCAGCTGTACTTTTTACGCTTGCAAACAAAAGGGACCCGAACTACGTGCTCTCTACCAATACAGGTGCCGCCCTAATCAATGAGATCATGACACAGCGCAGGATCGAATTGTGGGGAGAAGGTTTCCGCTTTACTGACCTGAAAAGGACCAATAGTGCATTGGACAGAACCGGTGCCAATCACAATGCCTCCATTGCAGTTACCCTGCAGGTACCCGCCGGAGACAAAAGATGGGAATGGTTACTGCCAACGGATGAGCTGAATGCAAATCCGGCTGCAGTGCAAAACCCGCTTTAAACATCATGGTTCGTAGCCTCGGTTCGTGTCTCACGAACTGACAAATGGTTCGTGAGACACGAACCATGGCAATGGAACCACGGCCAGAAAAACCGCTTAAGTGAATGCCGTCCCAGTCCGGGGACGGCATTCCTGTTCATATTATAAAAAACCTTCAATCGCAAATATTCATTACTCAGCATCAATGACTAAAGCAATTATTTTTTTGAAGTTTAATTATAAACGGTTCGGTTCCCCATATTCATGCTTCAGTTAATAACGATGAAAAGTCTGAAGCATACATTAAATCTTTACTGTCCATTAACATAAATCGGCCT
Organism: Segetibacter sp.; assembly: GCA_021154405.1. Taxonomy (GTDB): domain Bacteria; phylum Bacteroidota; class Bacteroidia; order Chitinophagales; family Chitinophagaceae; genus JAJKIP01. The sequence goes on from JAJKIP010000276.1 coordinate 14,139, forward strand.
GCTACACCTGCTTTACATAGAAAACACCAGCCGCAGACCGGTTATGCAAGAGAAAAATTACTGCGGAACACAAGCTGGTTGTTTTGCAGCCCCCAAAACACAAAAACCAAATAACAGATGAAACCATTATTAATTTGCCTGGGAATGTTACTTCTTGGAACGGTGGCTTTTGCCCAGCGTGCAATAGAAGGTCAGGTGGTAGATGGAGAAAACAAAGCGCCATTGCAAGGTGTGAACGTTACTGTGAAGAACTCAAAAGTAGGTACATCAACAGATGTAGACGGCAAATTCCGTTTAGGCCTTCCTGCCAATGCAAAATCATTGGTAATTACTATTAGTGGTTACGAAAGTAAAGAGGTAGCGCTGAATGGTCAGAGCGATGTAAATGTTACGCTGGCCAAGAATGTTCAGGCACTTAATGAAGTAGTAGTAGCTGTTGCCTATGGTGAACAGGAAAGAAAAAAACTTACTGGTGCCGTTGGCAAAGTCAATGCAAAACAAATTGAAAACGTACCGCTCACTTCCGTTGATCAGATCCTGCAGGGAAAAGTGGCCGGTCTTCAATCCGTTGCCACTACCGGGCAGCCTGGTGCGGCCCAGCAGATACGCATACGCGGTATCGGTTCTATTTCCGCTTCTTCTGCGCCTCTGTGGGTAATCGATGGAATGCCTGTAAATACAGGTGATGCCAGCAACCTCACAAACTCCAGCAATCTGCTGGCAGGTATCAATCCTAATGATATTGAGAGTATCTCTGTATTGAAAGACGCTTCTGCAGCATCCATTTATGGTTCACGCGCTGCCAACGGAGTAATTATCGTAACTACCAAAAAAGGTAAAGCCGGTAAAACAAAGATCAGGCTTGATTCAGAAGCCGGATACAATGATATAGCGTACAAGCCTAAAATGGGAAAGCCACTAAACAGGGACCAGGTATATGAACTATTCTCAGAGGGTCTGGTAAACGCAGGTTTTGATCCCGCTGATGTGCCTGGTATCATGGATGATGCCTTTGCATACAATACAGATGAAAATAATGACTGGCTTGACCTTGTTACCCGTAAAGGACAACAGCAGCAGGTGAATCTTTCTGCATCAGGTGGCGATAGCCGCACCCAATTCTTCCTGTCTGGCGGATTTTTCAAACAGCAGAGTCCGGCCTTTGGAGCGGATATTAAACGGTATTCCTCCACATTCAAGCTCAACCATTCTTTAAATAAGCATTTCAATATTGGGCTGAACCTTAATTTCTCCACTTTTAGACAAATGGGAGAAAGTGAGACTGCTAATTTCCGCAACCCGATCATTGCTGCCATGGGATTGCTGCCTACAGCAAAAGCCTACAATGATGATGGTACTCCAAATTATGATCCTTCCGTATTTAATCAGATATACAATCCCATTGCCATCCGGGAATACGACAAGCAAACCAACCAGACTACGAAACTGCTTAGCTCCACTTTTATTGAATACAAGATCCTCGATAACCTCAAACTGACTTCACGTTTCGGTGTGGATTATAATAATGTGGAAGAATACCTGTACCAGAATCCCTATTTTGGGGATGCCAACACAACCCAGGGATATGCTGCCAATTCTTATAATCGTCTTACCAATTTTGTATGGACCAATCTCGCAGATTATAGTTTCCACGCAATGGAAGATAAACTGGACGGTACCATTACAGTTGGATACGAAGCCCAGCGTTCTAAAACATTGCTGCAATCAAATGATGGCATAACAGTTCCGAAAAACAGGAGTGTGGTTTATCCAATCCCCGCCTTGCCAACAACAGCCAGTGTTACCGGTTCAGATTATGCGTTTACTTCAGTATTGTCAAGAGCCCAATTGAATTATCTTGGCAAGTATAGCCTCTCCGGAAGTATTCGTCGTGATGGTTCCTCCCGCTTTGGTGTAAATAATCGTTATGGAACATTCTGGAGCGTAGGTGGTGCATGGAATGTTGATGAAGAGGCCTTCCTGCATGATTCAAGGATATTCTCTGCATTGAAATTGCGGGCTTCTTATGGCGTGAATGGTAATGCAGGTATTGGCAACTACGACTGGAGAACCACCTTTGCCTTCGCTACTACCTATAATGGTGCACCAGGCAGTTTCCAGAACACCGTTGGAAATCCTAATCTTACCTGGGAGCAGAACAAACCTTTTGACGTGGGCGCTGAAATGGGATTCCTGCAGAACCGCATCCTGGTTGAAGCTGATTATTATGAGCGTAAGACCAGCAACCTCTTGCTGAATGAACCATTGTCCAATACATCCGGTTTCCTCACCTATCCCAATAATGTAGGTTCTATGGAAAACAAGGGTTTTGAACTGACCATCAATGCTACGCCCGTGAAAACAAAAGATTTCATGTGGAGCATTTCGGTAAATGGTGCATGGAACAGGAACAAAGTATTGCATCTTCGTGATGATGCTACCGAGATTATTGGGAACCCCGCTATTCTAAGGGTAGGTGAAGATGTACAGGCATACTATATCCGCCAGTGGGC
>JAJKIP010000277.1 GCA_021154405.1 Segetibacter sp.
GAGATTTCTCCAGGCGATTTTGAAATAATTACGAAGCATAGAGGAAGTTCTAAGATGTTCCAATGTCCAACCAAAAATCTGCCGGGCTCGTGACACATTGGTTCTCAACCCTCTAATTTAAATTCATAGTTAGTAGCTGTTCGATTATGATACAGCCGCAGTGCGGTTATGGTTCTCTGTATATCCAGAAATAGCAATAACTATGAATCGGTCCCTGAAGGCCTTATTTATTAACCCTTTCAATTCCTTTATCCAGGATTTTATAAAGCTCTTTCCAGACAGGATTATTCTTATCATGAGGGGAGGCAAGGAAAAAAACATAGGTCTTTTTGGCAGCCACATTATTTGCAATACCAATTTCCATATTCAGGTTCACAGGTGCGCCATCCGTAAATACACCGAATAAATTTACTGTCGCCTCATACCTATTCGCAATCTTTTGCTTTTTTACTGTAGCTAATATTTTGGTAGTATCTATTGTTAGTTTACGATCTCTCGCTGTACTGCCACATAAACCTTTGAAGTAATACTCCAGGTAATTTTTGATCTCATTTTCCTGCACGGATGTAAGCGTGTCAAGTTGTGCAACAAAAGCATAAGTGAAATAATTGGTTGAATCCTTATTAAACATGCCCGGTGCAAAACGAAGTTCTTCAAACCCTTTATAAGTTATTTGTGGTGCAAAGGCAGGTGGTAGCGGAAATCGCTCAAACTCCCAGTTGGCTGGCCCAAGTAAGATTTCAGGTTTATGTTCCTGGCTTTTTGTGACGACGGAAGTACCGAAAAAAAGAATCAGGGTTACGTAGAGATATTTCATAAGGGAAAAATATTAAATAATTCTTCATCTTGTTTATGAAAATGACAATTTAAGAAAGTTATAACCGTGGAATATTTCTAAATTTGGTAAAACTGAAAACAATGGCCTTTTTTGCACCCGAGCTGTTTATCGCGAATGGAGTAAAGGATGTATCATTCTATATAAAAGCATTTGGGGCAGTTGAACTAAGAAGATTCTCCAATGATGATGGCAGCATCCATGTATCAGAATTAGGTATCGGTGATGCCCTGTTTCATTTGCATGAAGTAACAGCTAAAAAATACTTTCAGGACCCGGCTAAAACAGGTGGCAGTTCCGTATGTGTTGGGTTATTTGTAGAGAATGTTGATGAGGTAATGAAGAAGGCGATAGAAGCTGGTGCCATTGAAATTAATCCTGCAACAAGTTATGATTATGGCTACCGGCAGGGATTGATAAAAGACCCGTTTGGGCATTACTGGCAAATACAGCAGAAGATATAAGGAATTTTCGCCGCATGAAATTTATGCCACAGAAAACCTTCTGGTATAGTCAGCCACTTACCCAGTTAAAAATAACGCTCGGCTATCAGTCCAAAATTGATCAATAGGTTCTCTTTGTTTGTCCGGGATATTTTGTTATAGCTCACCGTAGTGTTTAAACTGAGCCATTTATTAAGCTTCAGTGAAAGCCCGGAAGAGGACCGGATAATATAGTCGTTTAATGAAGCCAGGGAAGGTTGCCAGAAATGCATACCATTCAATTCAAATTTATCACTGATACGCCAGAGATATTTCAATCGCAGGGAATTCCGAAACAGGCTGTAAGCGTCATGCATACTATTTGCCAGTTTCAAATCTCCCGATTCATATAAAATACCATCGCTGATGACCAATTCTGCGTTTGATTTCCTTATAATGGAATAGCCAAATCCGGCGCCCGACTGAAACTGGTTACGGATCTTTAATGAATAGCTGCTGGTAAAGGACCCAAGTGCCCAATAATAGAGTCGGTGGGCATTTTTGAGGATATCCAGATTAAGAATGGAAGAAAAATCATTATTTAAAAGACTATTGTTCTGTCTGCCATAGATCCATGAATTGGAAAAGTTATAATCTATCCTGGTTTTCTTAACATTAAAAGCGAGGGCATTATTTAAAACGAAAGAACGGCCATCATTTGTTCTATTGATAATACCTGAAAGGCCATACCTTACATAATGATGGACAGAATCACTAAACTGGCCATTGGATGAATAGACCCTGAATAGAAAACACAAAAAAAGTAAAATATACCTCATCAGATAAATAAATAGCCCGATTACATAAATCAAGGTCTCCTGCCAAAATATATAAAGTCAAATCTAACCCATTAGAAATTAATCATCTACTAATCTCTTACCTATTCTTATTAAATTTTACTCCAATTTTTTCAAAACGAATTACATTAATATTCTGCCCGACTAAGCTCTTTTCATGTCCAGAAAAAAGTACCCCCATCTTATTTTGAATAATTTTTATTCCTTATTTTGGATTAATATCAAATGTAGAGCAAAAACAAAATGAAGCGAACGATAAGAATAAAAACTGTTTTACCATATGCACTGGATAAGGTGTGGCAGGCGCTGACAGATCCAAAATGGTTAAGTAGCTGGTTTATGGAAAACAACATTGAACCAGTTAAAGGGCATTATTTCACCTTCAAAATGAAACCACAGAAAGGCTGGGATGGAATAACACACTGCGAAATAATAGAAGTTGAACCGAAAAAATTTATTTCCTATACTTATAAAGGTGAAGCAACAGGCGAAAAAGCATTGGCCTGTGCAGGCATTCATTCTGAAACCGCAGATAAGTTGACAAAAGGAATATTTACCCGGCTGGACACGGTATTAAGCTTCAGATTAGAACCAACCAGTGATGGAACCATACTTTTTATGGAACATTCTGGTTATAAGGGACTTAAACTTGTAATCATAAGTCTGATCATGCAAATGGGCTGGAAAAAGCAGTTGAGAAAGAAACTGCCAAAAGTTTTGGAAAAGATGAATTGAAAATTTACAGACGCCGGACTCATTTCTCACAATCGATAAGCGTCCCGTATTTTATACCGTGGCATTATTTTTTCTGATTCAATTTATAGGTTTAAACCAATTCAAATGAGTCAGGCATTTGTAAAAGAAGAAGATGGACAGTGGTTGCATGATATCCCGCCCACACTATCCGCATTGATCAACCACTTAACTACGGAAAACAATGGAGTAAGGGTGTATGAGATAAAGAGCAGCATCCGTAAAGATGGCAAAGCACTGCACCATATGAGTAATGGATTAAATTACTTCGTGAATGACGCCAGGCAGTGGGAGATTGAATAGTAAATCCATTTCGAACTCCAAGGGAAAGTTCGTTTATAAAAATGATTTTTAATTATAATTGAGAACGAGCTTTAGGCAGTTCAATCAGACCAATACTCGCAGAATGGTTGATTGCCTCCCTGCTATGTGAAAATTGAAGAGTAAAAATTCCTTTCGCTTGAAGTTCTGAAAGAATTGCCTGTGTGCTTTCATAATTTGCCTTATGTACATCCCTTATATAAACGGCATAGATGCGGTCAGCATATTTTTCTGTCAGTTTAGCGTAAACAGCAGGATCACTCTGTGAATTATCTCCCATTAATATAAATCGCTGGGTTGGAAACGTATCCAGTATCCGCATTACGCGAAGTAACTTTCCTTCATGCTTTGTTTTTCCGGTTTTCCATAGCTGATACCAGCGCTTTACCTGGTTAAGCAGGAAAGCTCCGTCAGGAAGGCCATTAAAGGAAAATACTTCTCGCAGATAGCTATATAAATTCCATTCACTGCTGGAAACATAGAAGAATGGATTGGGTTCCTCTTCACTTGTATGCGCGTTAGCTAATAGTCCGTAATGAAGCGCCGTATCAGGAAATACAGCACGCGTATGCGCATTCTTAAACAATAACTCCTTTAATCGTTTCCAGATGGTAGCCGAATAAGAGACCATGATCGTATCATCAATATCGGATATAAATGCGAACTGTGTTTTGTGCGGAATATAGACCAGGCCTTCTGCCATTGCAGGTTCAGGTTTATTGGAGGCGGTTTGAACCAGCACAGGATGCCAGCCTGCGGCAGTATGCTCCGACTCCCATTCAGCTTTAAAGAAGCCATCATCTTCAGATACCGTATCTATTACCTGCTGGTTCCATTTTACTTTCAATGGGATGCGAGGAACCGGCTTCACAAAAAATAATCGCAACAGGCGAAAAAGATTGGTAAAGGAATTGCTTGACAGAGACTTGTATGCAGGCGGCAGTTTACGAAAAGTATGACCATACAGCACCATGTCGCTGGTATGCCCATATCCGTGATACAGTTTAATCGCTATTTTTTCAGCCGCCATATTATTAAAACAGGGTTCTTACTAATATACAGCTACTATGCCAGTCAATGGTTTAAAATTATTATTCATCATAAATCCCGGGTCTGGAAAGAAAAAAATGGATTGGGGAAATATTTTCCCCGACTTCTTTAAAGACAAACCGTCTTATACCATTGAATTGTATGAATTGCCCAGGGATATTGAGCCATCGGTTATTTGTAAAAAGATTGATCAGGCGCAACCCGATATGGTTATAGCTGTGGGTGGAGATGGAACGGTTAAACTGGTAGCAGGATGCCTTCAAAACAAAAAAATGGCGATGGGAATAATACCGGCTGGTTCAGCTAACGGACTGGCAACAGAACTAAAAATTCCTACGGACCCGGTCAAAGCCCTTGAATTATTGTTGGATGGCAACGTAAAAACTATTCACCTTACCAGGATTAACGACCAGTTATGCATTCATTTAAGTGATATCGGTTTCAACGCATATGTAGTTAAGAAATTTGAAGGTGGTCAGTCACGTGGCATGTGGGGATACCTGAAAGCTGCCTTCAGGGTATTGGCACAATACCAGAAAATGGAAGTAAAAATACAAACAGATAAAGAAGAGGTTTTTCGAATGGCTGCCATGGTTGTCATCGCAAACGCTACACAGTATGGAAACGGCGTTGTGATTAACCCCAAAGGAAGCCTTTACGACAATATGTTTGAAGTAATCGTGATCCGGAAAATATCGTTTCGCGAGATACTCAAAATGCGCTTTTCGCAGAAAGGATTTGACCCGGCGAAGACCGAGTTCTTTCAAACCCGTTCACTTAGTATCAAATCCAGGCATCATGTACA
>JAJKIP010000278.1 GCA_021154405.1 Segetibacter sp.
GGAAACTGAACAGCTCCTTTTGAAGTTTTATAGTTGGTAAGATCTTTCTCGAAAGCCTTTACCGCTGACGGTGTAGGAAAAAATCCGATATGATGTTTGAATACAGCAAAACAAACCAGGATCCGCTTGTAGGAATAGGCAGGCATCCCCCATTTCAAACCCTCTGTTGCACCCCTGGCAGTTGAACGAATGATAGAACGCATCTCTCTCAATTTGACGCGCGTTTCCTTTGGTGCCGCATTGATATACTCTGTTACAGTTGTGGGTCTTGGTTTCATGCAATCATCATTTAAAAGTATTGACTTTTACGTCCAGCCGCGATTACGATTTTTATATACAGGAATTGTTACCTATTAAAGGTAGTTTTTATGGAGGATAAATTTAGCACCCGCCTGCCCGGTCAAACACAAAATAATTTTGACAATTACCTGCCCATTGATTAATTTAATTCCCTTAACTATAATCAAATGAAATCCCTCCAGTATTGCCTGCTAGCCTTCGCCATAATGGCGATCACCCATTCTCTAAAAGCACAAACAGCCGAAGAAATTATTGCCAAATATATTGATGCTATTGGCGGAAAGGATAAGATCAATGCCATTAATTCCGTGCGCATGGGCACCACTATTTCTGCCAATGGTACGGATGCCTCCGGTTCAATAGTGGTGGTAAACGGCAAGGGTTATCGCAATGAATCCGACTGGGGCGGGCAAAAAGTTATCCAGGTATTTACCGACAAATCCGGATGGACACAAAATCCTTTTGTAGGCGTGAATGACCCTCAGGCACTTCCTGATGACGCTTATAAGATGGGACAATACCAGATATACCTGGTTCCCCTCCTTGATTATGCATCCCATGGAGATAAAGCTGAATTGCTGGGGCAGGAAAGAATTGGAGGCGGTGGAGGACCAAATACTTACAAGATCAGAGTAACGAATCCCAATGGCATGGCTTCCACCTATTATCTGGATGTAGCCAGCAATCTGCCTATACAATCAATAACTACATCGGATTTTGCCGGACAAAAAACAGAAGTCACCACTACCTATTCTGATTATGTAAAATCAGATGCAGGCTGGCTTTACACGCAAACGGTAGGTATCGATTTCGGAGGCAACTTTTCAATGACCTCCAAAGTGAGTAAAATAGAAATAAATCCGGCTATAGATTCAGGGATCTTTGAAATGAAAAAATAAGGGTTTAATATTCTAATTTCCCACTTTCTTCAATTGCTTTTCCGATTGCCTGGCTAAGGGCTGATTCCCGTTCGGAATCTTTATGCACCCATACGCCTTTACCCGCAATCTTTTTATACTTGATTTGAACACTCGGCAACAGAGATATCGACGGCTTCCCTGACTTATGCCCATCAAAACGGAATCCATCAATTACATAATAGGGTTCTGAATGGTGCAATTCGGCTGTCGCTTTCAATGGAATAGTGTGCATTGAATGCTCTAAAGGAAAATTAAATTTGATTTCGAATGACTTGGTCATAACTTTAAAGATTGTCAGTTTTTAAAGTCTGGTATCACAGTCCTGTCGCCTCAATTTGTAATTATTCAATTGGTATACCAATTCTCAGAGATTAAGACAATATTTCATTTTGGGGATGCAAAATCTGCCGGTCTGGCAGATAATAATGTAAAATTGTTTCAATAAATTTTTATTTCAGGTGTGGAATAGCTTCCACTTTTTTCAAAGAACTGAATTGTTGTTTTTTAATGATGAATACGAGCATATGTTTTGCTGAGATTCAATATGCATTGGCGGATATCTATTCTCGCATTATTTTTTGTTGCTGGCCTGTCAGCAAAAAGCCAAAATCTCATTGCATACTATAGTGGTAATGCCGCCAGTATTGATCGGTACCCGGTACAAAAACTAACTCATATAATTTACAGTTTCTGTCACCTCAACGGGAATCGTCTTCATGTTGGACGAGATAGTATCACCATAAAAAAACTGGTCAGCCTTAAAAAAAAATATCCTCATCTGAAGATCCTATTGTCATTAGGTGGATGGGGCGGTTGCGCAACCTGTTCGTCCGTTTTTTCAACTGACCAAGGCAGATCAGAATTTGCGGAATCAGTAAGAGACCTGTCAGCCAGATTTAAATCTGATGGAATTGATCTCGATTGGGAATTTCCTGCAGCTCCGGGTTTTCCCGGACACCCATGGTCACTTACGGACCGTGATAATTTTACAGCCTTGGTAAAAATGCTCAGAACCAAATTGGGTAAGGATAAGGAGATCAGTTTCCTGGCTGCGTGTTTTTCTCCTTATCTGCGACAATCGATCGATTGGAAAAATGTAATTCCATTTACAGACAGAGTGAATCTAATGACCTATGATATTATTGGCAGCAAAAATAAGTTGACAGGTCATCACGCCAACCTTTATTCCACTTCCTGGCAACAGGAATCTGCTGATAATGCAATCAGGTATCTTGATTCATTGCAAATACCACGAAATAAAATAGCGATTGGCGTTGCGTTCTAGGGCAGGGAATTTATTAATGTTCCAGATTCAAATCATGGTCTTCATCAGCCCGGCAGTTTTAAAAGATTCATTACAATGAATTCCATCCGGAAAAACTATACTTCTGCCAATGGCTATTCTTATTATTGGGACGAGGAAGCCCAGGCACCCTATCTCTACAACCCTGCACGTCAATCATACATTACTTACGATAATGAACGCTCGGCTGCAGCGAAGGCCAGATATGTTCGCGAAAAAGGGCTGAATGGTATCATGTTTTGGGAACTGCGGCAGGACATTCCTGACAAAGGTCTGCTTGATGTATTGGCTAATAAATGATGATCAGCATCTGCCAGATCCACCCTTCAAATCCCTGCTTCCGTCCAAATAGTTTACCTTTGTCCCTCTATCTTGCATTAATCAATAAATCACTCTTTTTTTGAAAAAAATCAACGAAAAAGTCGAATTATTTGATTAAAATTCAAGAATTTGCACATCCATTTAAATTGTACGCAATGAGCAAGACGGCCACAACATTATTCGACAAAGTCTGGGACAGGCATGTGATCCGGCATATTGAAGACGGCCCTGATGTTTTATTTATAGACCGTCATTTTATCCACGAAGTGACCAGTCCGGTAGCTTTCCTTGGTCTGGAAACCCGGGGCCTCAAGGTAATGTTCCCTGAAAAAACATTTGCTACAGCCGATCATAATACCCCTACCATAAACCAGCATCTTCCTGTTCAGGACCCTCTGTCTGCTAACCAGCTAAAGGCCCTGGAAACAAATTCAGCGAAATATGGAATCTCCCATTGGGGTTTGGGCAATCCTAAGAATGGAATTGTCCATGTAGTAGGTCCTGAAAATGGTATTACCCTGCCAGGCATGACAATAGTTTGTGGCGACTCACATACTTCTACCCATGGAGCCTTTGGTGCTATCGCATTTGGTATTGGAACATCAGAAGTGGAGATGGTGCTATCTTCCCAATGCATCATGCAACAGAAACCCAAAAAAATGCGCATAAGTGTAAACGGCAAATTGGGTAAAGGGATCGTTCCCAAAGATGTTGTCCTCTATATTATTTCCAGACTCACAGCAGCAGGTGCAACGGGATATTTTGTAGAATATGCTGGTGATGTATTCGAAAATATGAGCATGGAAGGCCGTATGACGGTTTGCAACATGAGTATTGAAATGGGTGCCCGTGGTGGGATGGTGGCGCCTGATGAAACAACTTTCGCTTATATCAAAGGAAGGGAAAAAGCACCGAAGGGAGCAGACTGGGATAAGGCACTGGCGTATTGGAAAACTTTAAAAACAGACGAAGGCGCTTCCTTTGATGTCGAATATACCTATGATGCCGCAGAAATAGAACCAATGATCACTTATGGTACCAATCCCGGCATGGGCATAGGCATTACTAAAAAGATCCCACAGGCACAGGAAGCTGGTAGCGGTAAAGCCAGCTATGAGAAATCTCTGGCTTACATGGGCTTCCATGAAAAAGAAGCCATGTTGGGTAAAAAGGTGGATTATGTATTCATAGGAAGTTGCACCAATGGTCGCATTGAAGATTTTCGTGCATTTGCTTCCATCATAAAAGGAAAGAAAAAAGCAGATCATGTTACAGCCTGGATCGTTCCAGGTTCACATATTGTGGAGCAGCAGATCAGGGAGGAAGGCATCCTGGATATTTTAATGGAAGCCGGATTCCAGTTACGCCAGCCTGGTTGTTCTGCCTGTCTCGCCATGAACGATGACAAGATACCGGCAGGCAAATACGCAGTGAGTACCAGCAACCGAAATTTTGAAGGAAGACAGGGTCCCGGTGCACGTACCATGCTTGCCAGTCCACTGGTTGCTGCAGCAGCAGCCATCACAGGTGTTGTTACAGACCCAAGAGAATTATTTTAATTAGTATATAAACAAGCAAAGTGGCTTACGATAAATTTACTGTTTTAAAGAGCACGGCAGTTCCCATGCCAATTGAAAATGTGGATACAGACCAGATCATTCCTGCACGGTTTCTGAAAGCAACTGAACGAAAAGGCTTTGGCGACAACCTGTTCCGCGACTGGCGCTATAATGCAGATGAAAGCCCAAAAAGGGATTTTGTTTTGAACAATCCTATTTATTCAGGAAAGATATTGGTAGGTGGCCGGAATTTCGGAAGCGGAAGCAGTCGCGAACATGCTGCCTGGGCAATTTACGATTATGGATTCCGTTGCGTTGTCTCCAGTTTCTTTGCAGACATTTTCAAGAACAATTCCCTGAATATCGGGATACTTCCTGTGCAGGTAAGTCCGGAATTCCTGGATAAACTTTTCAAAGCCATCGAAGCTGATCCCAAAACAGAAATTGAAGTCAGTCTCCCAGATCAGACCATCACATTGGTCGCAACAGGTGAAAGCGAAAGCTTTTTCATCAATGGCTACAAGAAGAATAACATGATGAATGGATATGATGATATAGATTATTTGCAGAGTTTAAAAAACGATATTAAATCATACGCTTCCAGCAGCGTTTATTAAAGCGATTCCTGCCTCATTATGTCAGCCTCCCCCCGCTATATTGAAGTGATGGATACAACGTTGCGAGATGGTGAACAAACCAGCGGCGTATCGTTTTCAGCGCCTGAAAAATTGACGATTGCCCAACTTTTATTGACAGAAGTAAAGGTTGACCGGATTGAAGTGGCTTCAGCGAGGGTGTCTGATGGCGAGTTCAATGCGGTAAAGGGTATTACCAAATGGGCTAAAGCGAATGGATTGCTTAACAAGGTGGAAGTGCTCACATTTGTGGATGGTGATGTTTCAGTACAATGGATGATAAAGGCAGGTGCCAAAGTAATGAACCTGCTTACCAAAGGTTCCCTCAACCATCTCACTCATCAATTAAAGAAAAAACCTGAACAGCATTTTGCTGAAGTAGCAGCTGTAATTGCCCTTGCCCGTAAGAAAGGACTTGAATGCAATGTATATCTTGAAGACTGGAGCAATGGCATGCGCACTTCACCTGAATATGTTTACGAATACCTTGACTTTCTGGTTCAGCAGCCCGTAAAACGTATCATGCTTCCTGATACGCTTGGCATACTCATTCCTTCTGAAGTATATCAATACATATCGGCAATTGTAGAACGATATCCCGGCACACATTTCGATTTTCATGCGCATAACGATTATGACCTGGGCACAGCCAATGTGCTGGAAGGAATAAAAGCAGGTGCACATGGAATACATCTTACTGTTAATGGCATGGGAGAAAGAGCAGGCAATGCCCCATTGGCGAGTGCAGTGGCAGTAATGAATGATTATCTGCCGACAGTAAAAACATCAGTAGTAGAGAAATCTTTATACAGCGTCTCCAAACTGGTAGAAACATTCTCTGGAATTCGTGTCCCCGCGAATAAACCCGTGGTGGGAGAAAATGTATTTACCCAAACCGCAGGGATCCATGCAGATGGCGACAAGAAAAACAAACTTTATTTCAGTGACCTGATGCCGGAGCGCTTTGGGCGCCAGCGTCGTTATGCACTTGGAAAAACCAGTGGCAAGGCGAATATTGAAAATAACCTGGCTCAACTTGGGATCCAATTATCTGATATAGATCTTAAAAAAGTAACCCAACGGATCATAGAATTAGGTGATCGCAAAGAAGTGGTAACGCAGGCCGATCTGCCTTATATCATTTCAGATATTCTCGATAGCAATTTGATCGAGGAAAAAGTGAAGATCGAGAATTATGTACTCACCCATTCCAAAAACCTTCACCCTTCGGTTACATTACGGATCACCATTGATGGAGAGATATTTGAAGTACATGCACAGGGAGATGGACAATATGATGCATTCATGAATGCACTGAAGAAAGTGTACAAGCAGAAAAAACGCGACCTTCCTGTACTGACGGATTATATGGTACGAATTCCTCCAGGAGGCAAAAGCGATGCCTTATGCGAAACTGTGATCACCTGGAGCCATGACGGAAAGGAATTCAAAACCCGTGGACTGGACAGTGATCAGACAGTATCAGCGATCAAGGCTACTCAAAAAATGCTGAATCTTATTTAATATATTATAATGGCGACAAAAAAAATCCTGATTGTACCAGGAGACGGTATTGGACAGGAAGTAACTACAGTAGGGAAAAAAGTATTAGACAAAATTACTGGAAAATTCGGACACAGTTTTACTTACGATGAAGCATTAATTGGACATGTAGCCATTGAAGCTACCGGCACTCCCCTTCCCGATGAATCATTGAATAAAATGCGCCAGTCGGATGCCGTACTTTTTGGTGCGGTAGGTCATCCCAAATATGATAATGATCCTTCAGCCAAAATAAGACCTGAGCAGGGTTTGTTAAAAATGCGAAAAGAGCTGGGTCTTTATGCCAATCTTCGTCCGATCAAATTATTTGATGAACTGCTGGGAGCTTCCAGTATCAAACCTGAAATTCTCAAAGGAGCAGATATACTATTCTTCCGTGAGTTGACCGGTGATATCTATTTTGGCGAGAAAGGAAGAAAGAATAATGGCGATACAGCTTTTGACGTGGCGGAATACAGTCGCTATGAAGTAGAGCGTATCTCCCGAAAGGCATTTGATGCAGCCATGACAAGAGGAAAGAAATTATGTTCTGTTGACAAAGCCAATGTACTTGAAACCTCCCGCCTCTGGCGTGAAGTGGTACAGAAGGTAGCATTGGATTATCCAGAGGTACAGGTTGAACATCAGTTTGTTGATGCAGCGGCCATGTTATTAATAAAAGATCCCCGCCGTTTTGATGTGGTTGTGACTGCCAATTTATTTGGGGATATTCTTACAGATGAAGCTTCCCAGATAGCAGGTTCTATGGGCATGCTGGCATCGGCATCTATTGGCGATGGTACAGGTGTATATGAACCCATTCACGGTTCGGCCCATGATATTACCGGCAAGGGGGTTGCCAATCCCCTGGCTTCAGTTTTATCGGCAGCCTTATTACTGGATATATCTTTTGGATTGAAAAAAGAAGCAGACAGTATTATAAGTGCTGTAGATAAGGTATTGAAGAAAGGATACCGCACAAGAGATATTGCTGACAGTACCACTCCGGCCGATAAAATCCTCGGAACAGATGCAATAGGAGCTGCGGTACTGGAATTACTCTAAAGTATCTTCTGTTTTCCGGCATTGTTTATGGATTAACTCTAATCTATGCGAATGCCAGAAAAAGCCAGCCTTAAAAAGATAGCGATCATTGGTGGTGGGCCGGCGGCCCTGTATCTTTTGAAGGAATTTTCAGCTAAAGACCCCAGGCATTATACAATTGATATTTTTGAAGCCGGGGAACGACTGGGTTGTGGTATGCCCTATAGTAAGGCTGGCGCCAATCCTGAACATATCGCTAATGTCTCTGGAAATGAGATTCCAGAATTAATAACCCCTCTCACCCATTGGATTGAAAAATTACCGGCTTCTACCTTAAATCAATTCGGAGTAAAAAAGAATCAGTTTGATGAATATGAAGTTGTGCCACGACTTCTCTTGGGTCAATACCTGGAGAACCAGTTTGATCAATTGCTGGATATAGCCGCTAAAAAGGGAATCAGGATCAATACGCATTTATCCACACAAGTAATAGATATCATCGATCAGCCGGAAATTAACCGGGTATTAGTTAAAATGGTCGATAATGAAGAGCTGGAATTCGATATTGTAATCATTTGCACCGGTCATAGCTGGCCACGAAAGGAAGAAGGAAAAGTTAAAGATTATTTTGATTCTCCCTACCCTCCTCAAAAATTAATGCACCAGTGCAATCATCCCGTAGCAATCAAAGGAAGTTCATTAACTGCTATTGATGCCGTTGTAACCCTTGCAATTGTTCATGGCAGGTTTGAACGAAATCATTCTATGGAATTGACCTGGATAGCCAATGAGAATGCACCAGAATTTAAAATGGTTATGCATTCTTTGCAAGGCCTGCTGCCAGCCATTCGAATTTACCTGAATGATCCACAATTAAAGAGCGAAATACTGTTATCAGAAGACGATATCTTCCGCCACATCATGGAAAATGATGGATTCCTTTCACTGGATTATCTCTTTGAAAAGAATTTCAAAGAGCCAATGAAATCACGAGACCCTGAATATTATCAGCAGGTCAGGAACGTGAGCCTGGAAGAATTTGTAAAGAACATAATGCAAACAAGGAAGCAGGCGGACGCCTTTCAACTGTTCAAAACTGAATACAGGGAAGCAAACAGGTCAATCCTTCTGGAAAAACCAGTATACTGGAAGGAATTACTCGCTGCCCTAAATCATTTAATTAACTATCCGGCCAAACATCTCTCTGCTGAGGATATGATCCGGTTCCAAAAGCTGTTAATGCCACTGATTGCAATAATTATAGCTTTTGTACCCCAGGATTCTTGTGAACAGTTAATCGCACTATATGATGCAGGCCGACTGGAAATTATTTCTGTA
>JAJKIP010000279.1 GCA_021154405.1 Segetibacter sp.
CCCGTTGTTGGTTCTACATCAGGTGTAATATGCCAGACACCGCCATTATTTACAATTGTATAAGGAGTTCCGAGATCATTAACGAGCAAACCAGCATCATTACCGGGTTTTGGCCCGAATGATGCATCTATGGATGTCACGTTATTAAGTGGCGTCGTCATTAGGTTGTCCAGCCTGGCAATGTTTACCCTGGTACTATTGCCGACAGGAAACTGGTACGTGTTGGTGGTTGCTGGAGAAATACTTCTTTTTAAGTTCCCATTGAACCAGCTTTTACTGAAATTTGGATTTGCCGGGTCCGCCTCTATGGAGAACTGATCGGTACCTGTAACAATTGCCGTACGGGTTCCTGTATTGATGATCCCGTTTACCAGGTACCATTTATTCGCCGTTATATTAGTGGTGAGGTCCAGCCCATCGCAATCCATCGTTATCTGTTCAAATAAATTAACGGTATGCACTCCATGATTCCCGGTCCCACTGAACAATAACTTTCCTGTTCCGTGCTGGTAAAAATTGCCAGTACCAGTATTATCAATAAAATCGGCGTCACCCGTGGCTCCACTTTTGAGCGTAATTGTTCCTTCATTGACCAACAGGCTGCCATTCTCGAGTGTGATTCCTCCTGCCAAAATTATTGAGGCACCGGCTTCAATCTTTAATGTGGTTCCGTTCTGTACATGCATTACTTCCTGCGCAAGTATATCTGTTTGTAAGAATTGAGACAGGACAAGCAGGCTGATAATAATTTTTTTCATTGTGTGAGTTTTCATCTGGACAATATTAGTTCCAGCGCTTCAATTCTTTTTTCCAGTTGTTGTATTTGCTTTTCCTGTTGAGTAATGATCTTTTGTTGTTCCTTGATAGCTGCCAAAGCTATTCCTGCAGGATCAACCGTGCTGATCGTTTTATCATCTACACCAACATTAAAGATTTTATGAAAATCCTGGGCGGTAGGTCCAATATGGTATTCGTTTGTTCCCTTGTATTTCCATTTTGTAATGGAAAGCTGGCTGATATTCTGAAGCAACTCATCCGGATTGATTGCTGAAAAATCTTCTTTCCGGTTGATGTCTGATGTGTTGGTCCAGGTGCCACCGGAAGTGAGGAAAGCCCCATTCCCATTTGCACTATTGTCCCCAACTATCAACGCTATACCTACTGAAGCGGCAGTACGGCCAAATACCCAGCCTTTTACATCTTCATTTCCAAATGCCATGGTATTGCTAGTGATACAAATAGCGTCATGACCCAGCGAGGTAGTGTTATGCAGGTCAGGTACAAAGGACAGCGGACCAGTATTATCACCTATGGCAATATTATCATTACCTGTTATATTTTCTATTAACGCGTTTTTGCCGATAGCTATATTATTAGAACCAAAAGTGGTTTTGGAAAGTGCAGACTTTCCAATTGCCACATTTCCTGCGGCCGCCACTTCGGCTGAAAGCGCATTGGATCCCACAGCTATGTTATCGAAACCTCCACCATTGTTCCGTCCCGCTCCATTACCAAGAAAGGTATTATCATCTCCACCTACATTCATTATTCCTGCATCTTCACCAACAAAAGTATTTCGGTTGCCGATATTATTCATTTTGCCAGCTTCCTCTCCAACAAATACATTGGCGTTGCCGAAGGTGTTTCCAAAACCGGCAAGATGTCCGACAATTACATTATTAGATCCGACGGCGAGCCCAAGGCCAGCCTCGTGTCCAAAGATGCTATTGTTTACACCCGTACTATTATTTAATCCCGCAGATTGACCAAAGAATACATTGTTTGGACCAGGTTCAATTTTTCCCGAAAGGATATTATTGGTTTTAAAAACGAGGGCTCTGTTATCAACGGTGCCGATAAAATCGGTGTTTGCATTGGTATTGCTGTTTCCGCCAACGTTCCAGGCCAAATTGGCCAGGTTGATTCTTGTGGCAAGCTTTGTCCATTTAGTCCCATTCCAGTAATAATACCCGTCACCATCAGGAAGGCCATTATTGGAATTGTATACTAATAATGAAAGGCGGGGGTTGGGTACTGTTACTTCATCTGAGTCTGAAATTAGATTTACCCGGGGAATCAATATCCCCTTACTGGTGCTTTTGATATCCAGCATGGCGCTGGCATTCGGTGCAGACCCATCATTGTTGATAGCCACGTTCTGCGCCCATAACTGGCTTGTGAGGATAATACAAATAATAAATGGAATGATTCTTTTCATGATCGATGAGCTTTTGAGACGGTTAAAGTAATAACTGGCAGGGGTGATCGTTAGGCTTCGCAATCGGCCTTTGCAAACTGTGTTATTGGCAGGTGACAGTCTGTCCCGAATGTTTGTTTCGGAAATCCTGTTCAGCCTGGTCACTACATACCTGCTCTGTAACGGTACCATTATCTATCCCTCCAGTGGCTTTACAGGTTTTGCATTCTTTAGTGTCTTCTTTTTTCTTCTTGCATCCAGGTGAAGAAAAGATAGCAATAGATAACAGCAGGACTGTTCCAATAGAAAATACTTTTTTCATAATTGTTGATTTAATAGTATAATAAATGTTTGATTACTTATCTGAGCCAGTATTCAAAGAAACGATGCCAGGAGTGGCCCTGATTTACCCCTAGGGGTGAATTAGAAGAAGATGTGAAGGTTTACCAGTATGTGGTATAAGAAAAATCAGGAAGACAAAGGACTAATTTGGGATCCTGTATACCGTGGAAGAGTTTATTTATTCAGCAGTTCACGTATTCTTACCATTGCTGAGGAGCGGGAGCTCGCATCTAATTTAAGGTATGCGCTATTGATATGTTTCTTAATGGTATTAATGGATACAAAGAGTTCTTCGGCTATCTGCTGATTGGTCTTGCCAACATAAATAAGTTTCAGTACATCAAACTCGCGGTCACTCAGCGGGCCCAGGAGATGCTTGTTTATTTTAGTTATGGAGAGCTCAGGCTGGCCTTTATTATTAGATAGCGCAAAATTTGAAATAGCAATTTCCAGCGTCGCCAGTACTGTTTTTTCATTAAACGGCTTTACAATATAGCCCCAGGGTTTTACCTGTTTTGCCTTTTCAATGGTCTCCCTGTCCGAATAGGAAGTGAGAAAAACAAATGGAACCGGGCAGGTCTTATTGATAAGATGTGCAATCTCAATACCATCCATCTGGCTCCCCAGGTTGATATCCAGGATCACAGCATCTGGCGAGCTATTTTCCAAAAACATTTTTGCTTCTTCATCATCATAGGCAATCCCGCATACACTGAAATCGTAATTGTTCAGGTAATGTGCGAGGTTCTCGGCAATAACCGGCTCGTCTTCTACAATAAGTATCCTTATTTCGTTCATTTTCTTTTTTGAGAATTCAGGAGGCTTTCATTTTGCGGATATGAAGCATAACGCAGGCTCCATCGTCATTATACACTTCCAGCTTCGCTTTTAATTTTTGCGCAAATGTTTTGATCAATTTATATCCAAAGGAAGGGGACTGGTAAATATTCATTCCTTTTGGAAATCCTTTTCCATTGTCTCTTACCTGCAAAAGCATTCCATCTTCTGAATTTTTAAAGGTAATTCTGAGAACACCCTGTTCTTTATCACAGAAGGCATATTTGAGCGCATTACTGATCAGCTCGTTCAGGACCAACCCAACGGGTATCACCATATCCACATCCAGTAGTACCGGATCTACATCGGTTTCAAGCGAGATCTTATTTTCACTTGCATTATAAGATGCGAAAAGGCTTTGGCAAAGTTTATTGATATAATCGTCCATCTCTATGCTCATCAGGTTTTGCTCATTGTACAAATTCTGGTGGATAAGCGCCATACTATACACCCTGTTCCGGCTTTCCTTGATTGCCTGGGAGGCCTGCTGGTCTCCAATAGTCAATGATTGCAGATCAAGCAGGCTGGAAATAACCTGCAGATTATTTTTAACGCGGTGATGGATTTCCTTCATCAATACCTGCAGATCGTCTGCCTGACGCTGGATCAACAGATTTTTCGATCGCTGTCTACGGTAGAGGAGGAAAATGGCCAAACTGGCAAATAATAGCAAAACAGCTCCGATAATCAATTGCAGTCGGATTCTTTTTTCTCTCACCAGTTCATGCAGCTTTAGTTCATTCTCACGGGAGGCGGTTGCCTTGAGGGCCTGTTCTATTGCCAACTGGGATTTTTTGGTATCATTCTCACTCGCCAATAATTTATTGTATTCTTTTTCCCTGTCTACCACTGAATCTTTTAAGAGATTTTCCCTGATCAAAACTGTTTTTAAATCTCTTTCTTTTGTTAAGCGTAGCAGGGCCAACTGATTTTCTGAATTTAAGAGGGCAATATCCTTCTCTTTTTTCTGTGTTTCATATTTGGCTTCAGCATCCAGCATTGTTTCAGAATGCTGTAACCTGATGATGCTGTCTTTAAGAGCAAAAAGTGTATCTGCTTCAACCAGTGCTTCTTTTAATTGGCCAGTTTTTTTTAGCAGGCGGTAAGCTATTTTTTCACTGGTATACTGGTTTACCAGTTCATTATGGCCGGCCAGTAAAGTCTTATTTTCCAACGCATACTTTAGCGCAATTTGAGGTTGATTCTCCTGCTCATAGAACTCTGCCAGGTAAATGTTTGCAAGTCCGGCATAGGATATTGACTGCTCGGCAAGGAATTTTTGCTTTACGTTTTCCATAAAGGCCACTTTCTTCTGAAAGGGTTGCTTTTCCCAATCCACAAAATACAGACTGTGTGATGGATCTTTTGTGTAGTCTTTTTTACCAGATCTTACAAACTGTTCCTGGTCCTTCATCATGGCGGCAAACCTTTCAACCTTTCCCCATTTATAATACAGGTTGGCAAACTGGTAAATGATGGGACCGTAATCAAGCCTGATGCCTTTAGATTTGGAAAGATCGTATGCGAGCTGATAATACTTTTCAGCTTCTGTAAAGTTGTCTGCCCGCTCATACATCTGGGCGAGCTGGCTATATACCAGCCAGTTCTTATAAGGGTTTTCCCTGTTATTTAATAACTCGCACTGGCGGAAATAGGATAGGGCAGAATCAGTTTTGTGCAATTGTTCAAAAAGTATCCCATTGAACATTAGGTATTTCATCCGCAGATCGTAGGGAGAACTGGAAGTCAAAAAAACTCCTGACCTTTTTATAGCGGATAATCCTTCTTCAGTCCTTCCACTGAAAGACAACGAATTTCCAAGCAATTGGTAATACCGGGCAATGAAGGCGTTATCTCCGGTTTTTTCAGCGAACCCTTTTCCCACGTTCAGGAAAAAAGCGGCGCTATCCAACCGGTGACGGTAAAATAACTTCATTGCAACTGAAAATAGCGTGTCAGCTTTTTCCCTGTCGGTTCTCAAACCATTGAGCAGATTATCGACTGGCTGAGATTTGACAGGCCTGATGGAAGCAGCCAAAAAAATAATAGTTGCGATAATCGCTTTCATGCCTTGGTTTAAATGGTAGCTAAATTTACCGTTTATTTCTGCTAAAGGTCGCTAACGGTGATAAAGGACACCTGACCCAAAAGGGTAGTTTTCTCTTTAATTATGTAGAATGCTTCGTTGACTGACCTGATCCACGAAAGTAGGTATGTATGTACATATTCCCTATTTTCGCTTTCTTAACCCTTACCATATGCGACCAGGATACCTGATTAGTAGTCTGCTCAGTCTTTCTTTAATATTGATCAATTGTGCTGCTTTCTCCCAATCTCAAAAGAAACCCAATATCATTTTCATTGTTTCTGATGATCACGCTTACCAGGCAATCAGTTCATATGGCAGCAAACTCATCAATACTCCTAATATTGATCGCATAGCCAGGGAAGGAGTTAGAATGGACAAAGCTTATGTTACCAATTCAGTATGCAGTGCCAGCAGGGCTGTGATCTTAACCGGTAAATATTCCCATGTGAATGGATTGCGGGATAATGGAACTTTCTTTGACAGCTCTCAACAAACTTTTCCCAAATTATTGCAGCAGGCAGGATATAAAACCGCGGTGATTGGTAAATGGCATTTATGGAGCCAGCCTACAGGCTTTGACTACTGGAATATATTGCCTGCACAGGGGAATTATTATAACCCGGGATTTATCAAAATGGGGAAGGATACAGCGTATAAAGGCTATATCACTGATGTGATCACCGATCTTTCATTGAACTGGATAGAGCAGAATAAGGGTAACCCGTTTTGTTTATTGTTATGGCATAAAGCTCCACACCGCAATTGCATGCCGCCACTGAAATACCTGGATCGGTTTAATGATAAAACATTTCCGCTTCCTGCCAATTTTTATGACGATTACAGGGATCGCCTCGGATTGCAACGGCAGCACATTACGATGGCGAAAGACCTTGATATTCGTTACGATTCAAAAATTCCCTGTGATACCTGTACTGTAACCACCATCAATAATTGGGCGCCTGCGGAATGGCGAAGGGAAATAGACAGGCTCACACCTGATGAGCGCAAGGTTTGGGATGCAGCGTATGCCAAAGAAATTGTTGAGTTTAATAAGATCAAAACGGATGACGAACGGATCCGTTTCCAGTACCAGCGATATCTGGAAGATTACCTCCGCTGTATCCAGGATGTTGATGATAATGTAGGCCGGGTGCTGGATTACCTGGATAGGAATAATATGAGAGAGAACACGATCGTAATTTATATGTCTGACCAGGGGTTTTATCTCGGAGAACACGGCCTCTACGATAAACGATTCATGTATGAAGAATCATTCCGAACTCCAATGATGATCAGGTATCCTGCACAGGTAAAACCCAATCAGAAGAATAGTGCGTTTGCCCTTAACCTTGATATTGCACCTACTTTAATGGATTGGATCGGCCTGCCCATTCCCGCTGATATGCAGGGCGTATCCATGAAAAAATTATTGCAAAAAGGGAAGGATGAAAACTGGCGTAAGGAGATCTATTATCATTATTATGAGCAGTCGTTTGGATTGACGCCTCATTATGGAGTTAAGACCAATCGCTATAAACTGATCCATTTTTATGGTGCCATTAATTCCTGGGAACTCTATGATCTGAAAAAGGATAAATCGGAAATGCATAACCTTATCAATGCTCCTAAATATGCGAATACCATCAGTCAGCTAAAAGAAAAGATTAAACACTGGCAGCAATACTATAAAGACCCAATTAAGCAATAACGATGGTTTACGCGTCTTCATCCATTCGCCTCACGAACCATTCAAATTTATTGGCACTATTTGTTCGTGAGATACGAATCACCGAAGCAACTACTATTTACTCTCTTCTGCTTTCGTTGGTATATATAAATGAATCTGCCTTGTAGTAGCCGAGATTATATTCAATAGGGCGGTCCCCCTGGTCAAATACAAACCGTTTGCGAAATAAGATCGGACTTCCTACTTCGATCTCCAGCTTACTGGCAGTGAATTTATCTGCAGCCTTTGCACTGATCTCTTCCTGAGAAAGATTGGCCACTACCATATGATCCTTTTCCAGTATCTCGTACAGGGGCCGTTTGAAATCTTCTTCACCTGTCAATCCTACACGCGGATGGAAATAGGAGACAAAATAAACAAAAGGTCCTTCAGGCCTGCCTCTCAGCCTTTCCAGCTTTAATATCTTCTTATCCGTATTGATCTCAAAGAAATTAGCTACTGAGTCCGGAGGCAGCACCCAGCTTACATGCAATTCAAAATTGCGGATTGGGATACCACGCGCCTGCATTTCCTGGGAAAACGAAAGCCAGTTATTGGACTTGGAACTTACTGATTTGCCTGCCACCTTGGTGCCTACCCCTTTCTTACGTATAAGCAAACCTTCATATACCAATTTATTGAGCGCCTGCCGTATAGTGGTTCGGGAGATTGCCAGGTGCTTAGCGAGGTCTACCTCATTCGGGATCAGCTTCCCATCAGCATATTGCGGATCAGCAATGATGGTACGTATTAATTTCTCTGCCTGGATATGGAGTGGGACATGACTTTTATGGTCAATACTGAGCTTCATTGGTATGTCTTAAGTACCAAATGTAGAAAAAATTGGTAGTTTGTTAGTATGTTCATATGTTTGTACATATAGAACGAACTGCCAAACTTTAAACGCTGATTATGCTTACCGGGAGCTTGCTATATTCCTCGCAATCAGAAAATCGATTTGCCGAATGTCCAGGTAGATCCATGCATGAAGCCCCCGCTTATTTTTATTTCAGCCATTCCAACACAACCTGATCCATTGAATTTGAACTGCAAATTGATTTGTACCTGATTACAATTGCCAGAACTACTTAACTATTCAAAAAAGATTTTCATTTTATGAAATTTTCTTTCTTCTCACCAACACAAAAGGGGCTAAGCCAGGTGGGCAAAACCAAATTCAGGATTAGCCGATCCCTGTTATTGATTGGATTTTTATTTGTCCAATTGATAGTTTGTCAGTCAGCCTTAGCCCAAACAGGCGAGGTAACAGGCACCGTAACCAATGATGCAGGAGCGCCTGTGCCAAAAGCTTCTGTAATGGTTAAACAGTCCAAAGCCGGTACATCAACTGATGATGCCGGAAGGTTCTCTATTACCGGTAGTATAGGGCAAACACTGGTAATCAGCGCTGTGGGATTCACCACACAGGAAGTGGTGATCACCAGTTTTTCAGGCAATAGTGTAAAGCTCTTGCCCAATGCTTCTTCCATGAATGAAGTAGTTGTGGTGGGTTACACAACGCAAAAACGGGTATCACTAACCAGTGCGATATCAACTATTAGTGGAGATCAGCTGGTCACTACAAAGAATGAAAATATCCTTAACACCATGACCGGTAAGGTTCCGGGATTGCGTGTTGTTCAAAACACCAGTGAGCCCGGTGCTTTCAATAATTCCTATGATATCCGTGGAATGGGCAATCCATTGATAGTGATAGATGGTATTCCAAGACCTGATATTGCACGTGTAGATCCTAATGATGTTGAAAGCATATCCGTAATGAAAGATGCTTCTGCAGCTGTATACGGTGCAAGAGCCGCCAACGGTGTTATTCTTATCACAACCAGGAAAGGCAAGCGTGGCGCTATGGAATTAAACTATGTTGGTACATATGGCATTCAGACACCGGTAAGTTTTCCAAAATCATCTCATGCGGTGGAATATATGACGCTGGTGAATGAAAAAAGCATGCATAATGTAAATGGAGGAACACGTGTTTATACCGATGCACAGATTGAAGAGTATCGCAATGGAACAAAGAAAAGTACCGACTGGCAAAAAGCTTCCATTAACAGGCATGCCAGCCAGCAACAGCATAACCTGAGCGCTTCGGGTGGTAGTGATAATGTTACTTACTTCATGAGCGTTGGTTATACCAGCCAGAACGGAATTCTGAAATCAAATGATCTATTCTATAAAAAATTCAACCTCCGTTCCAATTTAAGTGCAAAGATCTCAAAGGACCTTTCTTTTGATCTAAACCTTTCTGCCACCATGGAAAGAAAGGATATGCCGATGCAGGCAGCGTACTGGGTTTTCAGAAGCATGTGGTATCAGCCTCCAGTTAATCCTGTATACGCCAATGATAATCCGCAATACCTGAATTCACTTCCTAATCCTTTACATCCTGTTGCCCAGTCCACTTCAGAAGTAGCCGGCTTCCAGGTTTTCAATAATAAATGGTTCCAGTCTTCAGCAGCGTTGAATTATACAGTACCATTTGTAAGGGGATTAAGCGTACGCGCATTATATAGTTTCGATTATACGCTGAACAATAATAAAATTTTCAATAAAACATATAACACCTATACCTACAATCCGGCAACCAATGTGTATGCCGTTACAGGTACACAGCAATCTCCCTCAACAGTCAGGAGAGAGTTTTTTGACTATCCTACCAACCTGGGCCAGGTATCCATAAACTATACCCGAACATTCCTGAGGGATCACCATGTGAGTGCACTTGCGCTTTATGAGCAGAGTGATCGTAAGGGTGATAACTTCTTTGCGCAACGTGAACTGGCAATACCAATTGACCAGCTCTTTGCAGGTAACAGTTTGAACCAGCAGGGTAGCATGAGTTCAAATATCGCCAACTCATTCAGCTATAAAAATGCTGCTTATGTTGGATCCGTGAATTATGATTATAAAGGAAGATACTTTGGACGGTTCGCGTTCCGATATGATGGTTCTTCCAAATTCGCTGAAGCCAATCAGTACGGATTCTTCCCGGTGTATGAAGTAGGCTGGCGTGTTTCAGAAGAAAAATTCTTTAAAGACCTGGGTGATCTGTCATTTATCAATAACCTTAAATTCCGCGCTTCTTATGGTGAAACCGGTGATGATGGCGCATTGCGTTACCAGTTCCTTACCGGTTATACTTATCCTGCAAGCGGTTCCGCTACTGGTCAGCCTGCAGGTGCCGTGTTTGATGGTATCTTTTTTAATGCCGTTCAAAGTACTGGTATCGCCAATCCAAAAATATTCTGGTACACAGCAAAAACCCTGGATATTGGTGTTGATGGTCAGGCATGGAATGGATTACTCGGTTTTACATTCGATTATTTCAGGAGGGACAGATCTGGTTTGTTGACCAATCGCCTGCTGACTGTTCCTGATGTTGTTGGTGCGAATCTGCCATTAGAGAATTTAAATAGCGATCGCAATGAAGGATTTGACTTTGAATTAACACACGAGAATAAGATCGGCCAGGTTTTATACAATGTACGCGGAACCTTTGGTTATACCCGTATCATGAACCGGCACATAGAACGTGCAAAAGACGGAAACTCTTATCTAAACTGGAGAAATAATACCAATAACCGTTATGCAGGTGTATACTTTGGTTATGGATCAAATGGCCAATTCGAAAACTATGGAGCCATTGAAAATAGCCCAATCTATGTAGGTCGTTCTACCATAACGGGTGATTATCGGTATGAAGACTGGAATGGAGATGGACAGGTAGGTGTTGATGATAGTCAGCCGATCGCACAAACTGGATTGCCGCTTATCACCTTTGGTTTGAACATGGCAGCCAGTTTTAAAGGATTTGATGTTAACCTGCTGTTTTCCGGAGCTGCCATGGTCAAAGCTACCTACACAGAACAGTTAGGTGAACCTCTCTGGGCAAATGGTAATGCACTTACCTTCTGGCTTGACAGATGGCATCCTGAAGACCCCAATGCTGATCCTTATAGCCCGAACACAAAATGGATCCCCGGATATTATTCTTATACCGGTACCAATGCATTCACCAATACTTTGCACAACCTTCACAATGCATCCTATTTAAGATTGAAAAGTGCGGAAATAGGTTACACCCTTCCTGAAAAGCTCACCTCACGTTTGGGTATCAGGGGCCTCAGGGCATTTGCAACTGGATACAACCTGGCAACCTTTACCGGTTTGAAATACCTGGATCCAGAACACCCTTCTGCAGTTTCAGCTGTTGACCAGCAATTTGGTTATGCTTATCCCATTGACAGGATCATTTCATTTGGGTTGAACGTTAAATTTTAATTTTTTGAAAATGAAAAAGACTTTATATCTGTTGCTTATCGGAATTGCATCCATTGTTCAGTCCGGCTGTAAACCGGACCTGGATGTGCCGCCAACCAACATCATTAGTGACGCCGATATTTTCTCAAGTGTGTCCGGAATAGAAGCGTATATGGCGCGTATTTACAGCCAGACGCCGATCGAAGATTTTAAATGGAATCCTGCTACAGGATTTAAAACCTTTTTTAACGGATCAACTGCCACATTTACCGGAGAGGCAATCAGTCGTGATCAGGCAGGTGGCATTGAAGGATTTAACTATTGGGCCGATGCATACATTTTGATTAAGGATTGTAATTACTTCATGGAAACCCTTCCCAGGTATGCTGCCAACTTTGGTGATGCCCAGGTAAAAAGCTGGCTGGGTGAGGCCAGGTTCATTCGTGCTTTTACTTATTTCGCTTTGGTAAAAAGATATGGGGGTGTACCGATTGTAGATCATGTGTTGACAGAACCCGGACAGGCAATTGAAGAAGTAGCTGCCAATATCGAAAGCTTTAAGATCCCCCGTGCTTCTGAACAGGCAGTTTATGATTTTATTGGCGCCGACCTGGATTTTGCTTTTGCCAATATTGCTGAAACAAACAGGAATGGTCGCGCTAATAAATATGCAGCCGCCGCCCTCAAATCAAGGACGATGTTATTTGCCGGCAGTATTGCCAAATACAATACCAATAACCTGATAGTGAATGGCGTTCAGGTCTGCGGTATACCTGCTAACAAAGCGAATGACTATTTTAAAGCCGCCTATGATGCAGCCAACCTGTTAAACGGTAAATACAGTTTATATAAAAATAGCTGGTCTGCGACTGACAGGGTAGCACAGGCCAATAATTTTGCGCAACTATTCCTGGATGCCACAAGCAAAGAGAATATTTTCATACGCATGTACAAATATCCTGATGCAGTGCATTGGTATGATTATAATAATGTGACCAGGCAATTGTGGAATAATGGTGGCGCTGCGCAGACCAATCCTACATTGAATTTTGTGGAGATGTTTGAGGGGCTTCCAAAGAATCCGGATGGAACCTTCCAGACAACAGACGCAAGCGGCAATTATATATTGTATGATAACCTGAATGATCCTTTCAAAAATGCAGAGCCTCGTTTCAGAGGAACTGTATTATCTCCCGGGGATGTTTTTAAAGGAGTAACTACAGATCTGCGCAGGGGTATTTACACTGGCCCGGTTGCAGGTGGAATTCCAAGGCTTTTACCAGTAGGATCAACTGCTCCTTATCCAACAACCAATTTCATCCAACAGGCCGGACCTGAAATAACAACTGCCTTTGTCACCTTGCCCAATGGCACACGTCTTAATGCATCAGGTGCCAGTGGATTTTATACTAACATTAATGGCGTTGCCAGTAATATCTCCGGTTTCTCCATTAGAAAATACCTTGATCCCAATAAGGCAGCAGCTGATATTGGTAACAACCGTTCTGATCAAAGCTGGATAGAGATCAGGTATGCTGAAGTTTTATTAAACCGGGCCGAAGCAGCCTATGAATTATTCACCGCAGGCCAGGGCGCCAATTACCAAACCGATGCTTTGGATAATCTTAACGCGATTCGGGAACGTGCCGGCGCTACGCTGGCCACCCTGGCCACTCTTACTTCAGTAGATACTATCCGCAAAGAAAGAAGAAAGGAACTGGCATTTGAAAATAAGACCTGGTGGGATCTCAGGAGATGGAGGATCATCGACAAAGAACAGAACAATACGCGCTGGCGTATCCTCAATGCAATCTTTGCATTCCAGGCACTGAAATACTTCTTTGATGATCGTCCCGATGAACGGAACTCTGTATTCACCTTCGATCCGAGATGGTATTATCAGCGCATACCTGATGCGGTAA
>JAJKIP010000280.1 GCA_021154405.1 Segetibacter sp.
ATATCCTTTAATTCTTTCTCGATATAGCTGAAAAGATCTGCACGGTTGATCTCTCCGGGAAGATCAGTTCCCACTTTATTTTCTTCTGTAATGAATGTGCTCTTGCCAAACAGGTCCATCATAACCCAGTAATTGAATGCACGCAGAAACCTTGCTTCAGCTCTCGACTTCTTAATATCATCGGCGCCTGTTCCTGTAATTTTCCGGCTTGCCAGTTTTTCATCTGTTGACTCCCTCAAATATTCATTGATCAGTGTGATATTATAGATGGGTCGCGCATAGATACCTTTCAGGAAAGGATCAGCAGCCGTCCATTTCAGATCATGGAAATCATGAATGGTCTGGTCATTCCAGGCAACTACTGCCTCATCTGTTGGCAATTCCTGGCAATTGAATAGCATACGGATAAACGCAACCTGTGAACCCTCATCCAGTCCGCCAGCAATATCGGGAGCACCGGCAGCGCCCTGGTTCCCGGTTATCGATAATGTTCCGTATATTTTGGCGAGCACACTTTTATAACCGGCAACATTTGAATAAGTAGTTTCCGGAGTGAGATCATTCTGCGGAAAAAGATCAAGCTTCTTCGCGCAGGATACCAGTATTACTGCCAGTAGCAGTATAAGCGATATATTTTTAATGAATTTGCTTTTCATATCCTCAATCATTTAAATAAATTAGAAATCAACGTTTACGCCGAGTGTAAATACTATGGGTCTTGGATAGATATTATTATCTATTCCGAAATTATCTGAGTTCTCAGGATCCAATCCTTTGTATTTACTGAATACGCCTACATTCTGAACATTGGCTGATATGCGCGTATTGGTAGTGTTACCTAATATTTTACCCGCATTGTATCCAAAGTTGATATTATCTAACCTCAGGAAGGAAGCATTTTCAATATAATAATCTGAGAAATACTGGTTGTTTACAAACTGGGTGGATTGAAAATAATCAGAAGACGCATTGCCGATAAAGCTGAGCGGGTTCTTTATAGCCCTGATCACCCCGTTGTTTGAATTAAAGTTATTGTACAGGTAATTACCAAAACTTCCATGAGCCGCCATGCTAAATGACCATTTATCATAGGTTAACTGTGTATTGATCCCCAGCAAAACATCCGGTGAAGGTTTTTTGTACAGGTAACGGTCCAGCTCATCCACCTTTCCATCGCGGTTGAGATCTTCATATAATCCTTCAATGGGTTTGCCTGATTTACCATCATACACCTGCTTGTAAACAAAGAAACTTGGAGGTGCATAACCAACAGCATATTTACCAATAAGGTTTCCGGTACCACCACTTATTTTACCAACAGAAATTCCTTTGAAATTTGGATCCGGGAATTTCAGAAGATTTGTGATTTTCGATTTGTTATACGCTACATTAAAACCAAAATCCCAGCTTACCATTTTTGTTTTTACTGGCGTGGTATTCAAAACAAACTCCACTCCTTTATTTTCCATATTACCCACATTCGTCAACAGCTCGATATCAAAATTTGAACCCGGTGCAACTGGTATTTTGCTCAGCAGGTCCTTTGTCTTTTTCATATATACATCCACAGAACCTGATATCCTGTTATTCAGCAAACTAAAATCAAGACCCAGGTTGGTTGTTGTGGTTGTTTCCCATTTTATTTTTTCATCGTACGCTGATGGTCTTAAAAAGTCATAAAAGGAATTACCAAACTGGTAAGTTGCTGCCAGGTTAACGCTACGTGCATAACGGGGCAAATAAGAATAATAATCAATTCCATCCTGCTGACCTGTGATACCCCATCCAAATCTCAGTTTCAGATCAGAGAAGAGTGGAGCATCCCGTAAGAATTCTTCTTTTAATTTCCAGGCAGCAGCAAAAGCAGGGAAATAACCCACCCTGGTTTCAGGAGAGAATTTGGAGCTCGCATCCCGACGAAGTGAAGCCGTCAGCAAATATTTATTATTGAAAGTATAGTTCAGCCTTCCCAGGTAAGATTCCAGCCTGTATTCAGGTTTATCTGTAAGGAATTTGGGCTCCGAACCAGCAATGGTATCTTTTTTCTCCGGGTGAGCCGCATCCGCAATTTTGCGATAACTGAAAGCAGCATAATTGAACTTATCAGTCAGGAAATCCTGGTAGCTATGTGTGACCAGCACATCTATCTTGCTTTTTATAGACGGTAATTCCTTTACATAAAAAAGTGAAACATCAATCAGGGTGTTCTCTTTTCCTTCCTTATAGAATACTCTGCGACCGCCAGTTTTATATTGGGTAGCAGATAAAGAGTCTGTATTATCATTACCACGTCCCCATCCTCTGTCTATTCCGGCATTTAACATTATATGGAGATCCGGAAAGAAATGGAGTTTATAATCCAGCTGAACATTCCCAATAAGCCTCCTTACCCTGGAAGTGTTATCACGCAGTTCGAGAAGGGCAACCGGATTACGGGAAGCAAGATCAATGGGCAGACCATTTGCCTGCAACCATTCATAATAACCGCCAAATTTGCTGCCGTGTACAGGCTGGGTAGGATCAAAGGCAACTGCAGAACCTACCGCACCACCATCCGCAAAGACATTATTGGTCTGACTAAATTTTACATTCAGATTTACTGATAAATGATCATCCAGGAATTTGGGAGACAGATTCAGGGAAGAGGAAAAGCGTTTGAATTTATCAGTCTGCAGAATACCTTCCTGGCCATAATAACCAACAGATGCACGAACAGGCATATTCAATACTGCGCCATTTAAACTGACATTGGTATTGTTACCATAGGCCAATCGGTAAATTTCATCCTGCCAGTCAGTATTGGCAGTGCCCAGCAGGCTCTTATAGGAATTATTGCCGGTAGTGGCTGCATCAGCTGTAATTACTGAACGAATTTGATCGGCAGTCATTACATCTACCTTCTGAGCAATATTGGAGAAAGAACTTTGGTGATTGAAATTATACCGCAGTTTTCCTTTTGTTCCTTTCTTGGTAGTGATGATCAACACACCATTGGAGGCACGGGAACCATAAAGTGCGGTAGCAGATGCATCTTTCAAAACACTGATAGACTCAATATCATCAGGGTTAATGGTATTGAGCAGATTGGGTGAGCCGGCAATACCGTTGCTTTCAACAGGAACACCATCTATCACAATCAAAGGATCATTACTGGCATTGAGGGATGATGTTCCCCGAATGCGCAGCCTGCTTCCCCCACCGGCAGAACCTCCACCGGAAGTAATTTGAAGACCGGCCACTTTACCTTGCAGCAATTGCTCTGATGAACCAATATTTCCTTTCTGGAAATCTTTGGCCCCAACAGCAGTTACTGATCCGGTAAGATCACCTCTTCTTCTTGTACCATAGGCTACTACTACCACTTCACCTAAAGCAGAATTATTAATGGCAAGCGAAACATTCACGGAAGAGCGATTATCAATCAGTACTTCCTGTGATACAAATCCAACCGAAGTAAAAACAAGTGTAGTAACAGAAGGACCAACCGTCAGGCGGTAGCTTCCATCGGAACCGGTTTGTGTGGCATTAGTTGTGCCTTTGGCTGCTACAGATACGCCATTGATGCCTCCACCATTGGCATCGGTCACTTTACCGGTAACTACTTTGTCTTGGGAATGGATGCTTTGAAAGAGAAAAAGCATTGTACATACGAACAATGCTCTAAGCAAGTTTGTGCGGAACATAAGCAGTCGTTAATTGTTAGCAATTATGATTAAAAATGCAATGTGTATAAGAGACACAATGTTAAGTCATTTTTATTTCCGGGAAAAATTTAATTTGAATTTTTCCTGAATACGTCAATATCTATTTAGAAATCAAAGTATTAGGGGAAGGCATTTTGTGTTAAACAGACACAATGTTATTTTCGCTACTTTTTTTGCGATTTGTTTTTTTTCGGAATTCAGGCTTCAGTTTATATAATTTACCTGGCCGGTGAGGCACATCTTCTTCCATCTGGTTAAGATCAATCAGCCAGTCTTTGATAGCAATTTTCTTTCTGAAATTTCTTCTATCAAGTTCTACAGACAGGATAGCTTCATATAGTTCCTGCAATTCACGCAGTGAAAATTTCTCAGGTAATAAATTGAATACAACAGGATGTTCCATGGACTGCTCACGTAAACGATTGAGACAGGTATCCAAAATAGTCTTATGATCAAAAGCCATTTTCTTGATACCTTTTACAGAATGCCAGTGCAGTTCATTGTTATTAAGACGAAGGTTATGATGCTTTACATCTATCAGTGAATAATAGGCGGTGGTCACTACGCGACCCGATGGGTGACGGTTGATACTGCCGAAAGTATGCACCTGCTCCAGGAATACATCTTCCATTCCGGTTCGCTCTCTTAAAATTCGATAGGAGGCTGCATCAAGATCCTCATCCAGCCGAACAAGATCCCCCAGCAATGAATACATTCCTGAAAACTCCTCCAGGTCCGATTTGATCAATAATACTTTAAGCTCTTTTTCATCATATGCGAATATTACGCAGTCTACCGAAAGGGCTATATTAAAATAATCGAGGTGGCTGATCTTCTCAAGCTCCGCGGTTTTCAGACCAATTGATTTTGCCATACAAATAATGATGTTATTGAACAAGGATTTTTAAGGACCGGGTATGGTTCTTCGTCTGAATTCTCAACAGATATATTCCTCCCGGCAAATTATCGATTTTATTCAAGAGTGGCATCCTGTGCACCCCCCTGGAAAGGCCACCTGAATAAATTGTTTGTACCTTTTTACCCGTGATACTATAAAGGTCCATTCTTGCATTGCCCGTTTCAGGCACATTCAGTTCCAGGACCGAACTGCTTTTCACCGGATTAGGATAAACAACAGCCCCAAATCGGCTCCCAGGGTTATCAATATCAAACACTGGAGTGGTAATTACATTGGTGATATTATGGTCTAAATAAACATGATATTCCCCCGGCAAAAGAGGTAATAATTGGGAAGCACCAGTTGCTGCAACTGTCTCACCAGTAAGGTAATCATACCAGGTTCCTGCACCTGGGAAAGTAACAGGTGTTACAGTGCTGACCACATCAAAATTTGCAATGATGAATGCGCTGAGATTGGGCTCACTGATCCGGAAATACTTCACATTATTCACCAGGTTATAACTGAAATTGGTACTGCTGAATAAAACCGGTTGCGTATTTCGCAGCTTTAACAATGATGCGGTTATATCAAAGAGTCGTTTTCGTTTTGCATCCTGCATATATTCCCAGCGAGGCTCTTTACGACTGAGCTTACAGCTTTCATTGGTTCCATAAGGTTGTGGAATGGTATTATTGGCACAGGCAAATATGGATTTATCATATCCTCTCTCCCCAAATTCCCAGATCATTTTGGGACCGGGTATGGTTAAGAATAGACTTGTAGCAGCTTCCATTCTTCGCAAGGCTATTGAATCGTTTCTTACATCATAGCTGGGAACTGAATTATTTCCTTCAGCCTTGGTTTTATACATCAGTCTCTCCTCATCATGGCTCTCCATATATCCAACCAGGTGAGGGTTTGTATAGCCCCGTTCATTGCTATTGTAAACGATGGATGAGAAATTGGAACGATTATTATCATTGAAACCCTTGGTAGCTTCATTAAAAGCCTTGTTTTCTCTGTTGCCACCCCAGAGCAGGAAACCCATATTCTGCAGAGTCTGTTCTTCCGTATTTCCGGTAAGATGCTCCAGGATAATATAGGCATTGGGAAAATATTTCCAAATGCTGTCCGCATAATCCTTCAAAATGTTGACCCTGCTCTGGTCAAATGCGCTGAACTCAGCATCATTGGTAGAAGTTTTCTGCGTGAGTCCTTTCGTGAAATCCATTCGGAACCCATCCATTTTGTATTCACGTAACCAGAAATCAAACATGCGATGCCAGAAATATCTGGTTGCACTGCTTTCATGGTTAAAATCATTCCCAAATCCAAATGCATGTGGCTGCACAGGGTTTAGCCAGGGGTTATTGGAGGCAGGCCGATTTAATGAAGCGTCCCAATAGAGTTGAGCTAACGGAGATTGATTATAAACATGGTTTGGGACGACATCCATGATCACCGAGAGGTTACGACTGTGGCAGGAGTCAATAAATTCTTTCAGCCTGTTCTTTGTTCCATAATATTTATCAGGAGCAAAGGAAAAGGAAGGGTTATATCCCCAGCTGTCATTTCCTTCAAATTCAGTGAGTGGCAATAATTCAATAGCGTTCACACCCAATCGCTGTATATAACCAAGCGTATCGATGATTGTTTGCCAGTTATGCGCATCGGTAAAATCCCGCATCAATAATTCATAAATGATCAGGTCCTTCTTATTCCTGCCCGTAAAGCTATTGTTGCGCCAGGTATATTGTGGCGCGTTTGTCTGGAGGATACTCACATTACCCGATTGACCAGAAGGATATTGCTTAAGTCCGGGATATACATCATTGGTAATAGCGCCGTCACTGACGGGATCCAGTATCTTTTCTGTATAAGGATCAGCAATTTTCAGGCTGCCATCTACCAGGTACTGGAATACATACTCAGTTCCTGGGGTGAGACCATTGAGCTGAATCCACCAGTAATTGCCATCCGGCGTCTTATTCATCTGGTAAGAAGGTTGCTCCTGCCAGCTGCTTCCGGCAAAATCTCCAATTACCGATACCCTGGTTTTCCCGGGAGCATACAAAACAAGGACGGCGGATGTATTTCCCGCCAGGTAATTGATCCCATCTTTCACGCCTGCAGGCAAAGCACTCACATTGATAGCTGCAGGGATATAGAAGGTAACCGAATCTTTCCGTGTATTCGTTCCATCTGTAGCTTCGGCAATTATCGTCTTGCTTCCGGCTGTTGACAAAGCAGGATTAGCAGAAATAGTAGTAGCAGATGAGGCCGTTTGGATCAGGGAACCATTGAGATAAAGATTAAGGGTAGTTGCCTGGTTAGACACTGCAGTGAGTGAAATATTATCTCCAATATTCTTTACGATTGGCTCAGGCTCGGGAAGGAATTTTGGCTGGAAAGGAGGAACGGTGAATCGAACAGCAAGATCTGTTGTATAGATCGGCACAAACATATTGCTTCCGTCTGTATTTCGCTGTGCCAGAGATCCACTTCCATTACGGAATAGTATTGCTATCTTCTGAATTGTTTCCCCTGCGTCCAGCGGAAAAAATGTATTGATATTATTGATGGTGAAGCTGTATTTATTATTGCCCAGGAAAGTGGCTTTTCCAGCAGCAGGTGTGGTGGCCCATTGAAAAGGAACATGTTTCCAGTCGTCCGTATTTGCGCTTAAATTAGTGATCACACCAATATGAACATACACATCATTGGTGTTCGCATAATTGTTCAGCCCCTGGTTTCCTTTTGTGGCATCAACAGTAATGGTAATATTATCATTGGCTTTGGCGAAATCAGGTGTCCACGTGAGTAATTGGGAATGCAGGCTGAAAGAAAAACAGGAAACAGCAATAAGCAGTGTTAGCAATCGTTTGGTCATAAAACAGAATTTTTCGCAAGCGGGAGATCGAAGATACATAATATGTACTTACAACACATTATTATTTTCGGATAAAATTTCTGTTTGATTGCATGGTATTAACTTTAGGCCGTAAAGATTATAGTAATGTATTCCAAAGAAGCAACACAGCAACTTCAAAAACAAACCCTTGCGCTTTTGAAAGGCAAAGAAAAGCCTGCTGTTAAAAATATAGAAGAGCTGCGTAATGTTTTACGCTTTCACGAGCACCGGTATTATATACTGAATGAACCCCTGGTTTCAGACTTTGAATATGATACGCTTTATAAGGAATTGGAAAAACTGGAAGCAGAAAATCCAAAAATAATAACACCGGACTCTCCTACCCAGCGTGTGGCCAAAGGACTTACAAAAGAATTCCCAACGGTTCAGCACCTTGTGCCCATGCTATCACTGGATAACTCTTATAATAGTGATGACCTGATCGACTTTGACCGAAAGGCACGTGAAGCCACTGGTCTTAAAATCATTGAATATTGCGTTGAACCGAAATTTGATGGCGGTAGTTTATCATTGATCTATGAAAATGATATGCTGGTGCGCGGGGCAACAAGAGGAAATGGGGTGGAAGGAGATGATGTAACGTCTAATATTAAACAGATACGTTCCCTCCCGCTGTCTGCAAAATTTTCGGATTATGGAATCCAGCAGATAGAAGTCCGTGGGGAGGTGTTGATCAACAAGAAAAATTTCGCGAAGTATAATGAACAATTAGTGGAGCAGGGGCTGGCGCCGTTGGCCAATCCTCGAAATGCTGCCTCCGGAACCATGCGCATCAAAGATCCTGCAGAGGTCCGCAAAAGAAACCTGGAAGCGTTTATATACAATATCAGCGACTATACCTTATTGCCTAAAAAGAAGACGCCTGATGAATTACAAACGCATTCAGGATCGTTGCAAATGCTCTGGGACCTTGGATTTCGTAGTCCACAAAAAGAAATGAAGATCTGCAAAGGAATAGAAGCAGTCATTAAATTTTGCGCGGAATACGAAGTGAAGCGTGATGATCTTGGCTACGAGATCGATGGAATGGTGATCAAGATCAATGATATTGAATTGCAGGAAAAACTGGGCATGACCAGTCATCATCCCCGGTGGGCCATTGCCTTTAAGTTCAAGGCACGGCAGGCTACCAGTAAATTATTGAATGTAGAGTTCCAGGTTGGTCGCACTGGATCAATTACACCCGTTGCAAAGATCCAGCCGGTGGGAATAGGAGGCGTTACCGTATCGAGCATATCATTATTTAATGAGGATGTAATCAGAGAAAAGGACCTGAAGATCGGCGATTCAGTATTGGTAGAAAGAGCAGGTGATGTAATACCCTATATAGTTAAGTCGCTCGCAGAGCTGCGTACCGGTAAGGAAACAAAAATTGCCTTCCCCAAAAATTGCCCAGTCTGTAAAAGCAAATTATTCAAGGAGGAAGGAGAGGCTGCCTGGCGTTGTATTAATATAGAATGTCCCGCGCAGGTAGTAGAAAGGATTATCCATTTTGTGAGTAAGGATGCGATGGATATACGAGGGTTTGGAGAGGCCAATATTCGAAAATTCTACGAACTCGGTTTCCTGAAAGATATTCCCGGAATTTATAAATTGAATTTCAAGAAGATCGGGGAAATGGAAGGGTTTGGAGAGCGGTCTATCGAGAAATTACAGGAAGCGATTGAGAAATCAAAAACACAGCCATTACACCGGCTTATATTTGGTCTGGGTATTCGATTTGTTGGTGAAACAACAGCCAAAACGCTGGCTCATGAGGTGAATCATCTGCTTGAGCTAACGAAATTTTCAGCCGAAGACCTCACAAACCTGGAAGATATAGGTCCGAAAGTAGCAGGGAGCGTACATCATTTCTTCAGCACCAAACAGAATGTTGACATGCTGAAAGAACTGGAGTCAATGGGACTACAGCTCAAGAATCCCAGGAAAGACCACGCTTCAGGCGGCAACCTGGAAGGCCTTACCTTTTTATTTACTGGTTCGCTGCCAACATTAAAAAGAAGTGATGCAGAAGCAATGGTGGAAGATAATGGCGGAAAGCTGGTAACAGGAGTAAGCGCCAAGCTAAGCTACCTGGTGGTGGGAGATGATGCCGGCAGTAAACTGGAAAAAGCAAAAAAGATCAATACAGTCAAGATCATATCTGAAGCAGAGTTTTTGAAAATAATTGGCAAATAAGAAGTGGGTAAAAAAAGCGGATCAATCCTTATCATAATACTGTTTTTGCATAAGCTCGTAGTAGCACAGGGCAACGATATAAAAAATCTTGTATTTGAAGGTGCCGGCTTGCGCGGAATTGCATATTGCGGGGCCATTAAAGAACTGGAAAGCAGAAAACTTATAGCGGGAGTTGAAAAAGTAGGAGGTACATCAGCTGGCGCCGTTACTGCATTATGTATTTCATTGGGCTATAACTCAGATGAAATAGCGCAATTACTCTACGCTACCAATTTCAAAAAATTCAATGACGGCCGTTTCTTTTTTGCAGGTGGCATCAACCGCATGAAAAAATATTTCGGATGGTACAGGGGTGAAAGATTGAATGGTTGGCTGGAAAAGATCATCAGGGATAAAACGGGAAATGAGAATATTACTTTCGAAGAATTATATGCAAAGGGATATAAAGACCTGTATGTAACCGCTACCGTTCTGAATCAGCAGAAACTACTGGTATTATCACGGTTTAATTATCCACGTATGAAAGTCAAAGATGCAGTGAGAGTATCCATGAGTATCCCGCTATATTTTGAAGCGCCATTCATTGACTCGTCGGGTAAGCTGATCAGGCGGCCAATCATCACACAGGGCTTGGATATTATGGTTGACGGCGGATTAACCGGCAATTTTCCTATTCATATTTTTGACAGCTCCTTTACGCGTAACAGCCGCAAAGAATATGCAGCAAATATGGGCACTCTTGGATTTCGAATCGATAATGAAAGACAGATTGAAAGTGATAAAAAGGACAGAGAGCTGGTAAACATGCCGGTCAATAACCTCAAAGAATATACCGCTGCCTTTTACAATATGATGATTGAAAACCTGAACCGTCAATCGTTATCAACTGACGACTGGAAGCGCACTGTTTCTATCAGCGACGCTGAAATTGCACCCCGAATTCGCAAATTATCGAAAGCAGAGATTACCGAACTGATCACAAACGGCAATATTGCCACTAAAGAATATTTCAGCAATCATTAATCAATATGGTACAGCAATCAACACTCAAGTTTTTAAAAGATTTAAAGAGAAATAATAATAAACCCTGGTTTGATGCGCATCGTCCACAGTATGAAGCAGCACGTGCCGACTTTGGGGCATTCATCCAGAAAATAATTGATACTTACGGCAAAAAAGATAGCAGTATCAAACATCTTACTGCAAAAGAATGCATGTTCCGCATCAACCGTGATATCCGGTTTAGCAAGGATAAGACACCTTACAAAACCAATTTGGGAGCTTCCATAAATAAGGGCGGAAAACAGGCTACCGCCACCGGGGGATATTATTTTCATCTACAACCCGGACAGGCATTCTGTGGTGGTGGTATCTGGATGCCAGAACCGGAATTCTTAAAGAAAATAAGACAGGAGATAGACTATAATTTCAAGGAATTTAAAGGCATTATTGGGTCAAGAAAGTTCAAGTCGGTATATGGGGACCTTTCCCATGATGCCGAGTATAAACTAAGTCGCGTACCGAAAGGGTATGACCCAACAAATCCTGCAGCCGAATACCTTAAGTTTAAAAGTTATATCGCTATAATTGATATTAAGGATTCAGACCTGACCTCAAAAAATCTTTTAAAGAAAACGATAACTGCTTTTGAAACATTAAAACCATTATTGGATTTTATGGACAGGGCTATGCATTAATAAGATCTTCCATTTTAATGTGAATGACTCATCAACTCTTTTCCAACAGCATCAGCAGAAAGAGCAACCATAAACTGGCAGCCATAATCCGGATATATTGTTAGCATGGTTTGCTCGAACGTTTTTCTTGATTCTTCATTAAAAATGCCTGTGCCATCGGTTGCTTTCAAAACATTATTACAGTAATTAAGAAAATACTGTTTTTGTTTTGAGATCGATGCAAAATCACAGGAAGCACCATGACCAACATAATAGGTCTTAAAATCCTTAAGAACAGGAGCATATTTTTCCAGGTTGGCGATCCAGCGTAATATGCTGCCGTCATTCATGTAGGTATGATTCTTACTATAAATGAAATCCCCGATAAATGCGGCTTTGTTATCATCCTCCAGCAACCAAAGAGAATTAGCATCACAATCACCTCCTGAACCTATGTCCTGCACATTAAAATTCAGTCCGGCAATTTTTACTGTATCCCCATCTTTCACCAGTTGATTTGGGTAAACCCATTTTGGTATCCATTCGCTTCCGAATACAGCAGCCCATTGTTTATGTTTTGCTTCCTCTGTTTCTTCCATTAGTTTTTTTACAGAAGAAAGGGCAAAAATGGGAATGTCTCCTTTTGGCGCCAGGTTATATGTTCCGGCAACATGGTCCGGGTGCCCATGGGTGAGAATAATTCCAGCAATTGGTTTGTCCAGGCTATCGGCCTGTTGCTTAAGGGCTTTGCTATCACTGGAAGTTAGTGTTGTGTCCACTATCACCAATTCTTTGGCAGTTTCAATAATAAAGGCGTTTACCTTTAGCATAGGCTCGCCTGAAGTATAAACATGAATTTTGCTTTGCATAATTTTATATTTGGATTTAAACTATACTTTTTACAGTAGCAAAACTAAGTACAGTATATTAGTCCGCCAATAGCTGTTAAATTTGACAGGTCAAACTATTTTTAAGTATGATAGTAAAAGGAAAAAATGTTGCTTATAAGCTGCAAGGCAGGATATACCATTGTGCCATGGATATTACCATGGATTATGTTGGGGGAAAATGGAAGACGGTGGTTCTCTGGTATCTGAAAAACGAAACCCACCGCTTTGCAGAATTGAAAAAGCTCATTCCGGACATCACTGAAAAGATGTTGAGTATTCAGTTAAAGAAGCTGGAAGACAGCGGGTTGATTAAACGAAAGGTGTTTGGGACCAAGCCGCCTATACGTGTAGAATATTCGCTAACTGAATTTGGAAAAACCCTGATACCTGCTTTAAATGCCATTGCAAAATGGGGAAGGGATTTGGGGGAGAGCAAAGGAAACGTTGTTGATGTATAATACCCGATTTTGCAGTGCCGTATTGCATTAATCTCCACCACCTCCACAACCGCTGCAGCCGGAACTGGAACAGCCAGAACAGCCGGAGGAGCATCCGCTATGTCCAGAATCATAGCCACTATCACCGGAATTATGATGATGACCTCCAGAATGATGACCGCTATCAGCATAATACGGACCTGTGCTATCGGTACATCCACCACCTCCGCATCCCGAACATCCACCATCTTTCTTTTTCTTCTTTTTACTTTGATAATATTCTGGGTATAAGAAAAAAGACAGTGCGCCTAATCCAATTATAATAAAAAAAGCAATATTCCATCCTATACCTACAGCCTGAAAAGAAATTGCAACAAAAATGGCAATGGGAATGGATACAAGAATTGAAAAAAACCTTTTTGCAGGTTTTCGAATAAGCCAGTACCGTTTAAGGTTTACTCGCTGGAAGTCTATATCACTAAATCGAACATCAGCTGGTTGCCAAATATCACGAGGTGGTTCGTTGTCAAAATGGTATCTATATATGTCTTTTAGGTGCTCGTAATAATTATTGAATTTTTTAGCTTCTTTTTCACCACCCTTTGTGGGGTTATGATGAATTTGTTTTCCCAAAGTATTCTGGCAGAAGTTTATCCAGTAAGATTTAGTATAGGTGAGGTGTAAGTGCCAAACCTGGTCAACCGGATCAGATGGTGTTACACCCTGTTCAGTAAAGCAGCACAGGTAAATGAATTTTTTGTATTCCAGGATTACTCTTTTCGTGTAATCCTTTGTCCAGCCATTTTCTCTAGCAACACGATCAGAGAAAGTAAATTCGTCTCCCGGCACGTCAAGCTGGAAATCATTGATTTTTGTCCA
>JAJKIP010000281.1 GCA_021154405.1 Segetibacter sp.
AAGAGTGTTTCTGAAAACCTCTTTTTGATTCTGACGGTTTCCGCGGTTACAGTAATGATAGGAAGATCCCTTGCAGGACCAATCGTTCATCGCCTAAAACCACAAGGTGTTTTACTAATGTCTGCTATTATTGCTTCGTTAGGTTTATACATACTTAGCAATACATCCGGTATGATACTTTTCTTAGGCGCGGCAGTATTTAGTCTTGGCATATGTTACTTCTGGCCTACAATGCTTGGTCTTGTATCAGAATATTTACCAGGAACAGGAGCATTAGGCATCAATTTGATGGGTGCAGCGGGTGCGTTTGGTGTTACTATCTTTTTGGTATTCATGGGCGGGTATTTTGAAAGACTAATTGCAAGGAAATTGCCTGATGGAGCTAATCTGGCGATCTACAAAGGCCCTGAAATGAAGGCAACCTTGGAGGAAGCCCATATAGCTGTAGGTCCCGATATACTCCGTACCACTTTACTTATACCGCTTATACTGATCGTATTCTTTGCAGGATTAACAATCTATTTGAATAAAACGAAGAAGCCTGTTCTACTCTCGTCTTAATTTTTACGCAACGTGGTAAGAAGTCAATCTATCTTAAGTATTGCAGTCCTGGTTGCTGCATTAGGTTACTTTGTTGATATATATGATATGCTCTTATTTAGCATTATTCGTATTGAAAGCTTACAATCGCTGAAGTTATCATCAGAACAATTACTGTTTGATGGGGAACGAATTATCCAGTGGCAAATGTGGGGTTTATTGATCGGTGGAGTTATATGGGGAGTAATGGGTGACAAAAGCGGAAGGCTCAGTGTGCTTTTTGGATCAATATTACTT
The DNA here is from genome assembly GCA_021154405.1 of Segetibacter sp. Lineage (GTDB taxonomy): Bacteria > Bacteroidota > Bacteroidia > Chitinophagales > Chitinophagaceae > JAJKIP01. The sequence goes on from JAJKIP010000281.1 coordinate 838, forward strand.
TATTCGTTGGCGAATATTGCAAACGGGTTTGTGCAGACGGTAGATCAATATAAATGGATACGGTTTATTGCCGGAATTGGCCTTGCAGGGGAACTCGGCGCAGGCATCACATTGGTCTCGGAGATCATACCTAAGGAAAAAAGAGGCGTAGCCACGTCATTAGTTGCAGGAGTAGGACTGACCGGGGCCATTGCAGCTTTCATCATCAAACAAAATTTTGACTGGCGTACCTGTTATTTTATCGGTGGTGGATTAGGCGCATTGTTGTTGATACTGCGTATTTCGGTATTTGAATCAGGGATGTTTCATAAAATAAAGGAGATGGATGTAAGGCGTGGGAATCTGTTGATGTTATTCAATAACCGCGAAAGATTTAAGCGATATCTGCAAAGTATACTAATTGGTTTGCCAACCTGGTTTGTGATAGGTGTATTAATCACATTTTCAAACGAATTTGGCAAGGCGATGCATATTTCTGAAAAAATTGATCCAGGTAAATCTATCATGTTTGCCTATGCAGGTATCTCTATTGGTGATATTGTAATTGGCTTATTGAGTCAGAAGTTAAGAAGCCGTAAGAAAGCGTTATATATTTTTTATGCCATTACAATTTTATTTATAATTCTATTCTTTTCCGCACAATGGAATGGATCTGCTAATATAATGTATTGGATCTGTGGAGGACTGGGGTTTGGGACTGGATTTTGGGCAATTTTTGTAACGATGGGGGCCGAGCAGTTTGGTACCAACCTTCGGGCAACTGCAGCTACAACAATCCCGAACGTTGTAAGAGGTACACTTGCAATTTTTATACTTCCATTGTTTCAATGGTTAAGAAGCACAACTGATTATTATACGGGTGGCTGGATCACTGCAGTTGTAATTATGACCATTACAATTGTAGCCGCCATATTTACTAAGGAAACTTTTAATAAGGACCTGAATTTTGTTGAGGAGTAAGCGGCCGAAGAAACGCCATGTATACCATTTAAGTCTGGAAATTAATTTGAACAATAAATATCGATACTCAATTATACTCGTCAAGGTATGCAAATTCAAAATGCATAAATACTGAACAAATGAAAAAAATCATTTTCCTCCTTTTGTTATTTGCTGGAGCAAAGGCACAAACCATACAATTCCCTTTAAAAGCAAGTGAAAACAAAAAATTCCTTGTTGATCAACAAAATCACCCCGTATTCCTCAAGGGGTGTGCGTCATGGCGATTAAGCTACCAGGTAACTTTCGATGAAGCGAAAAAATACCTTGCCGATAGAAAAACAAGAGGATATAATGCATTGATACTTGAAATCACCCCGGATTTGCGGGAATCTGCAGGTGCGAATCAACCTAATGTCAACGGAGAGTTTACCTTTTATGATAAAGATGTAAGCAGGCCGAATGAGAATTTTTTTTGCATATCGACAGCATTTTGCAATTATGTAATGAAATGAACTTTGCTGTATTACTCTGCCCCTTATACCTTGGTTGTTGCCAGGATGGATGGCTCGAGATCATCCAGCAACAGCCAAATACAGTTCAGAAATGCCATGAGTATGGAATATGGATCGCGAATCGATATAAAAAACTACCAAATATTGTATGGGTAAGTGGGGGCGATCATAATGAAACTCCTGAATCCATTTCCTTTGCGGAAGGTATAGCGGAAACAGATAGCAGTCATTTGCACTGTTATCATGGTTACCCGAGCTTTACATCTACGGAAAGGTTGCCTGAAGCACGATGGCTAACACTAAGTTGTAGCTATTCCTATTTTCCCGCTATGGAAATGAATCCCAAATGGCCATATTTGCATGTTTATGCTCAACTCTATCAGGAAAATCTGCGCAATAAACGAATGCCAGTGATTATGTCCGAAAGTACTTATGAATATGAATGGAATGAAACTACGCAATTTCTCCGCAGGCAGGCATATTGGGCACTGTTAAGCGGAACTTCGGGTCATATTTTTGGAAACAGGGACACCTGGACCATGAATAAAAACTGGCCGAATGCTTTGAATACACCCGGTAACCAAAGTATGCAGATATTCCATTCATTTATCTCAACTATTCCGTGGCAAAAACTGGAACCTGATTGGGGGCATACTGTTTTTACTGGTGGTCGAGGCAATTTCAATAATTCTACTTATCCTGGTGGTGAAGATTACGCTACCGGAGCTTTCAGCAAGGACGAGGGCCTCGCTATTATTTATTTACCTACGTACCGTACTATTTCTGTGAATATGCAAAGGTTTAAGTCTCCAGTTGTAGCAAAATGGTTCGATCCATCTACCGGCAAATACACCGTTGTGCCGGGAACCTTTAAAAACAATGCCTCTTCCTATTTTACACCTCCCTCCCGCATTAACGGAAAGAGTTTTGATGATTGGGTGCTAATACTGGAAACAAAATGAATTGAGAAAGATAAAGTGTCAGGATCAACTTCAGCTTGATCCAATTCGCTGTATTATCTATTTATGAGATTATTTTTTGTTCTAAATACGCACAAGCCTTTGCGTAAATAATTTGTTGTTTCATTGGCATTCCATAATGAAATATAAATAATATTGTAAGCACAACAGATCATATTTTTTTTCATGAGAGGCGTAATTCGCAGGATCAAATTTAAGGCGAAAGAGTAACAGAAATCAGGACAAATAAGAGAAGCAGATACCATTTAATCAGCAATTTGAATTAATACTCAGAATGAATTTTACGAGCAATCTTGTTCTTCCAGAAGGCCCGGTAGCACTTAAAGATGGAAGCTGGCTTTGTGTTCAGGGGGGAGTAACCGGTTGTGTTACCCATATAAGCGCGGATGGAAAAACACATAACCTTATCGCAAAAACAGGAAAACCTAACGGTCTGGCTGTTGATAAAAGAGGTTTTATCTGGGTAGCGGAATCAGAGGTGCCATCGCTTCTAAAGATTTCTATGACTGGAGAAGTGGAAGTTGTGCTAACCGGTTGCGACAATGAAGCTTTCCTTTTTCCAAATGATCTGTGCTTTGGCCCAGATGGTTACCTCTATCTTACCGATTCCGGGATCCTGATTGATGAGTTTGAACCAGGTGGAAAAATCAGACTGGATTATGAAAAATTAGCCTACGATGGGAGGGTTTTCCGAATTCATACTCAAACAAAAGAAATTATTAAAATTGATACAGGCATTCGGTTTACGAACGGTATTGCCTTTGGTCCTGATGGTTATCTATATGTCAATGAAACATTGACCGGGAATATTTTTCGTTACAAGGTAGAGGGTGATGCAGTTGGCAAAAGAGAATTGTTTGGTAATGTAATAAATCCAACTTCAGCTCCTGGCTTTAAAGGGCCGGATGGAATGGCATTTGGCGAAAATGGTCAATTGTATGTAACTGTTTTTGGACAGGGTGATGTAACAGTATTGGATAAAAATGGAAAGGTTGCGGAGCGAATCAGAACAAAAGGGATGAACCCAACTAATGTTGCATTTGGCCTTCCTGGTAAAAAACAGATACTTGTAACAGAATATGAATATGGGACAATGGAACTATTTAATGTAAAAACAGACGGTTTAGAGTTGTGGTAATAAATAAAAATTAATCCTAAAAATAATGCGGGATAAAGCCGTTGGCAGATCACAACCTGGTCTGAAAAAAGGAGCGTTGGGGTTAGGTGATGTTTTTATGCAGGCAATCACGCATACGGCTCCTGCCACTGCGATCCTGTTCACAATTCCCTTCATCAGTTCAAAAGCAGGTGTTGCTTCTCCTTTAAGTTACCTTATTGCCTTTATATTAATTATAATATTGGGAATTACCTTAACGCAACTTGCAAAACATCTTCCTTCAGCGGGAGGATACTACACCTACATCAGTCATACGATTAGCCCCAGAGCTGGTTTTCTTACATCATGGATATATATATTGTATGATCCTGTGATCACAGGTTATTCTCTTGCGTTTACAGGAGCCGTTACAGAAAAAACTCTTCTGATAAACTATGGAGTCGTGTTTCCCTGGTGGCTTTTCTTATTAGTAACTGGAAGTTTTGTTGCGTTCGTTTCTTTTCGGGGAATTGAAATTTCCGCAAAGTTGCTGGTGTTATTAGGTCTGACCGAAATAGCCGTAGTTCTTTTGCTGAGCTTTTGGGGGTTAGCCATGCCTGGCAATGGTGGCATCAATTTGAATTCATTCAAACCTTCTATTTCTCCAAGTTTCGGAGGGTTGGCGATGGGTGTTATATTCTCTGTATTTGCATTGGCCGGATGGGAAGGCGTTGCACCTTTAGCTGAAGAAAGTAAGGATCCTAAAAAAATATTTCCCAAAGCGATCATGTATTCGATTGTTGCTATGGGAACTTTTCTTGTGTTTTGCAGTTGGAGTATATTGATCGGTTGGGGTACTAAAGATATCAACTCATTTATTCACGCTAATGAAAATCCAGCGTTTATTTTAGCAAAGAAATATTGGGGTGGTGGATACATCATACTTCTGTTTGCATTTATTAATTCCATGGTGGCTGTAGCTATTTCTGCAAATAATTCTGCAGCAAGAGTATGGTATGCAATGGCAAGATCGGGATCAATGCCTTCATGGTTAGGCGTGATACATCCGCGTTTCCAAACCCCAAAGAATGCAGTAATCCTCCAGTTGATCCTAACGTTTGCAGTAGGTATTGGGCTTGGCTTATTAATAGGCGCCGAAAATGAGTTCGACTTTATGGGTCTGGTCATAACTTTCTCGTTAGCCATTATTTACACAATGGGCAATATAGGTGTGATACGTTATTATCTCACTGAAAAAAGACATGAATTTAATTTCATACTACATATTCTATTTCCTGTAGTTGGAATTGTGGTGTTGGCTTTTGTGATTTGGAGTGGATTGATTCCTTGGCCCCCAGCCCCGTATGGTTATGCATTTTGGGTAGTGGTAACCTGGGTGCTGTTAGGTGTTCTTGTTCTTTTTATAATGAGATGGACAAAGAGAGAAGCGTGGATCGAAAACGCTGGAGATCCGCAAAATGAAAATTCTGTAACCAGGCATTCATGATAAAAGGTACTTCGATAAGAGAATTACATACACCCGCATTGCTGGTTGATTTGGATATAATGGAAAGCAACCTGCAAAAAATGGCCGTCTTTTTCAAGGATAAACCCTGTAAACTCCGACCCCATTTTAAAAATACCAAATGCATCGCATTAGCAAAAAAACAAATTGCTGCGGGTGCAATTGGCATTACTACAGCAACCTTAACTGAGACCGAGAAACTGGTGAACGCAGGCTTCAATTCCATATTGATCGCTAATGAAATAGCGGGCGAATCAAATATAAAAAACCTGGTAGAGTTATCGTTCAATACAGAGATCATACTGGCAGTAGACAATGAGTTAGTGGTAAATGATGTAGCGAGACTTTCCGGAAGTAATAATAACAAACTGAAGCTGGTGGTAGATATCGACGTAGGGTTGAAAAGATGCGGTGTACAATTTGGATTATCAGCTATTGACCTTGCCAAAAAAATTATTGGAAAAGGACTCAAGTTTGAAGGATTGATGGGATATGAAGGTCACCTGCAAAGATTGGACCCGGAAAAACGGGTAAAGTTGTGTGAAGATGCCATGCACCAGTTGATCCTTACCCGGACCATGTTACGTAAAAATGGCATATCTGTAAATTTGATTAGTGCGGGTGGCACAGGCACCTATGCGGTTGCAGGAACTACTGAAGGAATCACTGAAGTACAGGCCGGCAATTATTTGTTAATGGATACTTCGTATGCACCTCATGCACAAGATTTTCAGCCTGCGTTGAGCTTGCTTACAACAGTTATCAGTGTAACTCCTGGGGAGCGATTAATATTGAATGCAGGTATAAAAGAAATAAGTGCAGAACGTGGTATGCCTTCACTAAAAGGTTGTCCGGGGACTACGTTGAAAGAATTACATGCTGAGCATGGTATCGTAGAGTTAGGAAACGATTCTGAAGATGTAAATGTGGGTGATAATATAGAGATGAATGTTTATTATAGTGATGGCACAGTAAATCTTCATCGGCGAATGTGGGGAGTCAAAAATGGTAAAGTAGAAGAAGTTTTCGCCATTGGATAATTATTAATTCAAACAAATTATAATTATGAAGCTGAAAAATAAGGTAGCAATTGTAACAGGAGCCGGAGCCGGAATGGGTCGTTCGGTTGCCATACGATATGCCAAAGAAGGCGCCAGCGTGGTGATCGCTGAAATAAATGATGACTTAGCTAATGAAACATTAGCTGAAATTGTTAGTAATGGAGGAGATGCCATTTTTGTTCCTGTAAATGTGGGAGAAGAAAGACAGGTAGAACAAATGGTTAGCTCTGCAGTGAAAAAATATGGTCGGATTGATGTATTATATAATAATGTGGCTAAGATGCACAAACAGGATGCGAAGGTGCATGAGCTATCGACCGAGGTATGGAACGAGCTGATGAATGTAAACATGAATAGTGCTTTTTTCTGTTGCAAATATGTGATTGCAGAAATGCTAAAAACAGGTGGGGGTTCAGTGATCATCGTTGGTTCTCCCACTGCATTGGTAGCCTGTTCCTCTTCTGATACAGCTTACAGTTGCAGTAAGTCCGGTGGGCATGCACTGGCAAGAGTCATTGCAGGAGCGTATGGAAAGGAAAATATCAGGGCAAATATTATCATACCCGGAACTATGGATACGCCCATGATAAAAGATATCATTGAAGATAAAAAGATAAAAATCGATTTAGAAAATGCAGCAATGCTGGGACGTTTGGGAGCCAGCAATGATGTGGATGGGTTGGCCGTATTTCTCGCATCTGATGATTCTTCCTACTGCACAGGCGCCTACTTTACCGCCGATGGTGGATTAACCGCTCTTTAGAAACTAACACTGAACCTGATTAAGGTAACGAATAAATGATATGTTGAATAGGGATAAATTTCAGGCAACTATTGAGGGGAAACAAACAGACCTGTATCTTTTAAATAATGATAAGGGTATGCAAGCCGCTATTACCAATTATGGTGGCAGGATAGTAAGTTTATTAGTCCCTGGGAAAAACGATGCTATAACAGATGTAGTATTGGGGTTTGATAGTTTGCAGCAATACCAGCAATCTTCACAGAAATATTTTGGCGCTATTATTGGTCGGTACGGAAGCCGGATAGCAAAAAGCAGGTTTAAATTAGACGGCAAAGAATACAACCTTTACCCAAATAACGGACAAAATACTTTACATGGTGGCAAGAAAGGTTTTCAATATATTGTTTGGGATGCAAAAAAAATCGGGAATAATGTTTTGGAACTTACTTATCTGTCAAAAGATATGGAGGAAGGATATCCTGGCAACCTCGATGTAAAAGTAATTTATACACTGACTAATAATAATGAGCTTAACATCTCTTATTACGCAACAACTGATAAAAAAACGATTGTCAATCTCACCAATCATGCATTTTTTAATTTGAATGGCCCTGCCTCTGGAAACGCCAATAATCATCTCCTTTTCATAAATGCCGATAGTTATATTCCCGTAGATTCTTCACTAATTCCGCTTGGTAAAGTTGAACCGGTTGTCAACACTCCTTTTGATTTTCGAGAATTAACAGTTTTGGGGAAATATTTGGAGTCTGATAATGAGCAAATAAAGAACGGACGGGGATATGATCATAATTTTGTTTTAAATGTAAACAAAGAAAATTCACTGTGTAGTGCCGCGATGGTGATAGGAGATAAAAGCGGGATAGTAATGGAAGTTCTTACAGAGGAACCTGGTCTCCAATTTTATGGTGGTAATAATTTGAATTCAACGAATATAATCAGGGGTGGTGGGAAAGATGATTTCCGCATAGCCTTTTGTTTGGAGACCCAACACTTTCCTGATTCACCCAATCAACCAATGTTTCCCAGCACCGTTTTAGAACCAGGAGAAATTTATAAAACAAGCACCGTTTATCGATTCTCCAAGAATCAGATTTCATAACCAATATATCTTAAGTTAATTCCTGAAAAACAATTTGAACTCCAAATGACTAATTTTAAAGGTTTACTCACCATCCTTAGCTGTTTTCGTTTTTAAAGTAATAAAATTACCATCTGACCAGCGGAGTCAAAAAGAGTTCATTTCATTAAATGTTAATTAAGAGTCCTCTTAGTAAAGCTGGGTGAGCCTTTATATGCTTATGACAACTCACCGACTTGCACACCTGAAGTATGTGTAATTAGATTAATGGAGATCAGCTTTGAATAAAAATAGCTCATAAAATTTCAATTTTCGGGCTCACTGCACAATGCTGACGTTCAATCACGATCTAAAAAGCAATTATAATGCCACCACCCATAATTACAAAAGCTTGAAATTTCGCAAACACTGTCTGCCAAATTCATGATTCTAAAATTCGTCTCCACATATATTTTGAATCTTTACATTCAAAAGCTTTATAGGACTTACCTTGCTTTCACCCGAGAACATGGATTGTTGATTGTTTTAAATGGAACCCGGATATATCAATCCAAAAAGGTAAGGTTCATTAATTTCCCAATCGGCGATTGGGCAATTCAATCCTAGGATAAAAAGTTGATTTGAATTAGATTGGTGTAATTTGAATAGAAAGGTTCAAAGAGATTCTCATAATGGGAAAAACCTTTATAACAATATGATAATTAATTAGTTATAAATTAAGCGGAGACTGAGGGATTCGAACCTTAGTCCTAAATAGGCTAGAATTCAATATGTTATGAAAACGCATGTTTACCAACTCACGAATTACTCACTATTTTCACTAGTCATCTAGTAACTGCAAATCTGAGCTTAAAGATACTTATTTTATTACTTTTCTCTGCAATATCAATGTAAGAGGAAAGATTCTGCAACTGCTGAGTTCGGTGATTGAACTATCCTGGGTTCATAATTTATCATTCACTCATTTCATTTGAATTGTTTATAAGGGTTGGTAGAAGATTCAGGTCTCCTCCATACTTAATCATAAATTTTTCCTTTGTTATTTTTTTGCCTTTTCCCTGGCTCGTCCCAATTCCCTCTTTTACCCAAAATAAATGCTCGTCGCCAAAATCGATAAAAACGTCTCGCTGTACATCTCTCCAAGATTTTCGGCACCAACTCCATGAGAAATTGAATTCGTCTTTCCAACTGTTGTCAATTTTGCCATAATGGCTTGATAAGGGGTTGTGAAGTCTATAATACTCCTCATCTTCCTCTAATCCAGATTTAAAAACAGAAAAGTTCTTTTTAAAGTGGGACCCATTAATTATCCAAATCATACGTTCCCCATAAAAGTCTTCTCGCTTGCGAATTGTAGGTCTTTGAATGGGCGAATTTTGAAGTTCAATTACCACGTTGCCTTTTGTGAATATGTCTGCGATATGTCTAATCCCATCTTTGTGAATTATTATTTCACAATTGTCTTTTCCAAAAGCAAACTTCCAGTTTTTGTGCCATTGGGTTTCGGGTTCATACCAACTATCGCAACTCTCGTCTTTGTGATGCGCCCAATGCCAAACATTAATTTCGCCACATTTTGAGAATACTGTCCGTTCGCATAATGGACAAAGCCCGGTTGTCTTTGGTTTTGCTTCAACCTTTTCTCCCTTAACTGTTGCAAATAGCATTAACTAAAGAGTTTTCTCTTAGCATTTTTGTCCAAAATAAAGGCTCAAATACAATGACGCACAACTCAGTACTTTACGCAGCCTTTTGTTACAAAAGATATTGAATTTCAGCAGAAATTTCTCCAGAGTATTGGCAAAAAACGCAGGCTTTTTGAGTCTAGGTCCGCACACCCCACACCCGTCTTATTTCGCGTTAGGATAATGCGGATAACGACTTCTTCATCCTAATAGACTTGTCGGGTGGGATAACCTGCACTCAAGTAATAAGGTTTCTCCGGCTTCGCAGTGAAGGCTATAATAAAAATATCTATCGCTTTTCTAGCGACGAATTCGGAATAGCGTGTAAGGCACAATATTGATTGCATCAGGTAAACTAAATTATCTAAGCTTATAAATCTAAAGTTTATCAGGATAAAATATCCAGCAATGCCGCTCATTGCTTATTTTCATACCTAAACTTTATTCGTATGGATGAAATAAAATCATTGTTGCTGCAAGTATTATCTAACCAGGTCGTTTTATTCAAACGGCTTGAAAAAATTGAAAATAAACTGGAAAAGAAAAGTCGCTTGACAGGAGATCAATCCTATGTGAAGGAGTTAAAAAAGGAAGCGGAAAAGTTTTTAAAGTATATAGAATAATAATATCCCGACGGAGTCTTTACGCAATGACTCGGTAGGAATACACGTATAAGTAGCTGATGACTGCGCGCAGAGCGTCAGGCCAAACGTCCTTTCTTGAGTGCCTGGTAACCGGCGACACCGATCAATGTTCCCCAGAATAATTTTTCGATCCACTTATTGACATCTTCCGATTTGTTTTCCTGGAAGCACACAAGATTGACAAAGGTCTGGCAGTTATAATTAAATTTATTGTAAGGGCGTTGTTTAACTAATTCTTCCAGGCCTCTTTCGATAATGACTAATCTATCCGATGTTGCTTCGCGGGGATAAACAAACAGGGGCATACCTTTGCTAAACTTATTTTCGGGATCAATGAAAGGTCTGCCATTGGCATAGTGATTATGCATAAAGCACCTTTCTCCCATTTCATTTTCGCCAAGCACAATGCCTGGATGTTTGACATTGGATAACGTATCAACTTTGAGGCGGAAATAGATGTTTCCGGTTTCCTCGGTGAAACTAATAAAGGTATTGGTGTTATTAGTAGTTAGTATTTCAACACCATCGTCATATAATCTGTAGAGTTCCATATCTTGAATTTACAATTTTTTTATCCATTTGGCTCAACTACGCCGCACAATTGATACAAACCATCCTTTATTATTCGTCCTATTTCACAATATTAGTAAGATCATAATCAATTAATAATCAATCATGTATTTAAATATTTTGCATGAATTTTCAATAATAATTCATTTATTTTAATTAATAATTGTATATTTGTAATTGAAAAAAATTAATAATCATGACTCAAGTGGATAAAGTAAAAAACCACCTTAGACGGGGACAGGTTTACCGGCGGAGCGATCTGATCAATTGGTCAAAATCGGTTGACCGCCATTTGGAGGAACTGGTAAACGACGGCACATTGCAGAAGCTGTCGCAAGGGTTATACTATTATCCCAAAGAGAGTGTATTTGGACAAACGCCGCCTGACGAAAAAGAGCTGGTGCGCAGTTTTTTAAAAGACGACCGGTTTTTATTGACCTCACCCAATGTATATAATTCATTGGGTGTAGGCACGACCCAGTTGTACAATGAAAGAACAGTGTATAATCACAAGCGCCATGGAGAGTTCAAGTTAGGTAACCGTACCTTTAATTTCCGGGTAAAGCCACATTTTCCAAAAAAGGTTACGCAGGAATTTCTGTTAGTGGATCTTGTCAATAACCTGGATTCGCTGGCAGAAGATCAGCAGGAAGTATTGCAGAAGGTAACGGCAAAAGTTCCCACCATGGATAAAAAGAAGCTCGGACACTCCGTGATGGAATTTGGGAACGTCCGGACGATGAAATTCTTTGCCCCTTTAATAAAATAAAGTGTAGAAATGGCCGCCACATATTTGCATGAGCACAAAGACTTTCCAGATTTGTTACGCATCATTGAGAATGAAACCGGAATTCTTGCAGGGCTGGTTGAAAAAGATTACTGGATCATGCAGGTGCTATATGGCCTTAAAAAACAAGGATTCCAGTTCGAACTCAAAGGAGGCACTTCATTATCGAAAGGATATAAGATAATTGACCGTTTTTCCGAGGACATCGATATCCATATCAAACCTCCTGAAGCCATGGGAATCAATGAGAATCCCAAGAATACAAAACCGGCAAATGTGGAAGCCAGGAAAAAATTTTATGACTACCTGGCCAGTGAAATAAAAATTGACGGTATTCGGGAAATAAAACGAGACCATGACTTTGACGACCCGCAATATTACCGGAGCGGAGGAATAAGACTTCTGTATGATTCAAAGACAGATACAGTGGAAGGAGTTAAAGAAGGTATATTATTAGAAGCGGGGTTTGATAACGTCACACCCAATACCAATCTGGAAATATCGTCGTGGGCGCTTGATAAAGCCATCAAAAATCCGAAATTGGAATTGATCGATAACAGGGCAACCGGTATAGCCTGTTACAATCCGGGATACACCTTTGTAGAAAAACTGCAAACGATCGCCACCAAATTCAGGCAGGAACAAACTGATAAAGTAGCCCGACCCAATATCATGAGACAGTATTACGATGTGGCGTGCTTGCTTAAAACCAAAGAGATTCAGGAGTTCATTGGGACCGATGATTACAAAGTGCACAAGGAAGAAAGGTTCCCCAAAGCTGACCGCGATATACCGGTGGCAGAAAATGAGGCTTTCCTCTTAAATGATAAGGCTATGCGGGAAGAATATAAAAAAAGATATATCGCAACTGCTAAGCTCTATTACAAAGGCCAACCCGATTTTGACGGACTGCTTGCCAGTATTAAAGAATCTATTGGAAACCTCTAACATCGACACCATCTCATCAAACCTTCGCGGTCTGAACCGCTTGCTTTTTGTACTTTTTTATTTTATTGCGGATCGCATCATACCGCTGTATTTCTTCCCGTAAATTATTTACTTCGGGCTTCTCATACGAATAAAGATCGCTGTGCGTATGACCTTCCATATACCGACAACATTGAGCAAAACTGTCCAATAGCTCATTAATCAGTACTTCATCAAAAAATACATTTTTCAAAGAATCGACACTGACCCGTTCATTGAATCGCTGAACAACACCCTGAAAAAGTTCAAAAATGACAAGCGCTTCGTAGCAGGTACGCAACGCAGTGAATCCGGCCTTGACAAGATGCTCCCGGTGATCCGGAGCGCATCCCTGCTTACCAGCTTCACTATAAAATTTCATGGGCTTATCACTATTTCGGTACTCCTTTTCATATGATGGTCCGGCATTCAGGAACACATGGCCCGGTTTGCCATCCCGCTGCTCTATCCAGTGACAGAGAAATTGATGTTTAGTGTCTTCACATAACGTCAAAAGAGCTGAAAGGAACACCAGGTCATGGGTAAATACAATAACTTGTTTACTTTTGGAGATTTCTACAATCCTCTCCGCGATTCGCTGCTTCCTTTTTTCATCAAGTGAATTGACGGGATCATCGAAGACAATGCCGCGATTGATTTCCGATAACTTCATTTCAGACAGGAAATCCGCAATAGCGATAACTTTTTGCTCGCCCTCACTCAAGATAGCTGAAGGGGTATTGCCTTTTAACATAAGCTGTTTGTAGCTCGTACCGGCAGCGCCGGTATGGTTGATTTCAATACCGAATTTTCCGTTAAGGAGGACACATTCGTTATTAAATGTATCAGCATACTTTTGATTAAAATATTTACTGGAAAGATTTTTTTCAGCATCAGTGATAGTGCGTTTGCCATAATTTGCCTTACCTGCCTTCTTTATCCAAATTTGGTTATTGACATAGCTTTCTATTTTGGAAATATGGGTTTCCAGTTTTTCCCTGTGCGTAAGAAGCGTCCTCTCTGCGAGCAGTTCCTTCAGGCGGGCAGACTCCGTGTTTTCCTGCAAACCCAAAATAGTTTCATTGATATCTTTAATTAAACCATCAATTTCCGTGAAGGCGATTTGCGTAGGAGTGTAGGTAGCTGCAATTTTTCTATCAAGATCACTGATGATGGAAGCAGCCGTTGATCTTTGCACTTCCAGGGTTTCACGCAAAGTGGTCAGCACCTCCGGTTTTTTTTCTGTCAGCCAAGTCGTCAGCACTGCATCATCCGGAAAAATATTGTACTCCAGTTTGTCGAATGCTTCCTTTATTTTTTGCAGTTGCTGTGCTGCTGCTGTTGCATTTTTTTCCGCTTCACTTTTAATAAAAGCCCAATACTTTGAGATAAGAGAACTTGCCTCCTCAGATAGTGGCTGCTGACACAACAGGCAATTACTGTCAATTGCGGGATAGGTGTTTTCCTCACTTTGCTTTTTGGCAAAGGTGTGGGCGGCCACAATGAACTGTTTCCATTCGTCACTTCCGACCTCCTGAAGGCGGTCAGTCTGAAATCCCTGGACACCTTCTGCCTTGGCTATCTCTTGTTTAGCGATATAATCAGTAGTGGAGTCAGTGACTTTTTTCAGCGCTTCTGTGGTCATGAATTTATTGAGCTTGTCTATCGATACCTTCGCATTGGTAAGCAGCTGCTTGATGGTTTCCAGGCTTCTGATTTCCTTGTCTTTGTTTCTGGTGGCCAGTAACAGCTCGTCATGCTCCTGCTCAATTTTTTGTTTTCTTGTTTTATCGTCTTCCGTGAAGGGAAGAAACTTCTTAAGGTCAGCCATTTTAATAGCTGCAGAAAGGGTACTTACAAGTACCTTGACCGGGGAATCACCCTCAAACAGCAAAGGAAAGTTATTATCACCATTCCGCAGATTTACTTCTCCATTCACTTTCGTTTCCAATTGCTTTACAGCGTCGGTGAACAACCCAAAGAAACTAAGGCCGGCAGGTCTGAATTCCAGCTCATTTTTTTGATCCAGATGAGGGCTCACACTTTTACCATCAAAAACGGAAAACTGTTCAAACGCGGGGTGAGAGGCATCAGTGGGATATTGAAGCAATATTTCGGTAGCACCGTTCGTAAATTTAAAATGCGCTGCGATGGGCTTTTGCATTCCCACCTGATATATATTAGATAATATCTTTTCGGGCGACTTGGAGTAAAAAACATTTTTGAGTAACCTCGTGTACCCGGATTTACCGGATCCATTACCACCATAGAGGATCGTAAGTTGTGGGCAAAACTGTAGAATTTGTTTTTCAACCAGGGCATTCACCCCTTCGGCATTTTCTAGGCCGCTGAATATAATATCCTCTTCGTAACTGGAACACTGCCCCGGGGAAACCTTTATTTCGATTTTTCGTTTTTCAGTTTCAGGGATAATCTTCAATTCCTGGAGAAGGGCGCCATAAGCTTCATCGATTTCAGTAGAAGTAATGGGTTGATTGGAAAGGATCTTCTCCGCCAATACCTTTGCCCAGTAAGGTTGGTTTTCAGCAAAAATTTTGATTTCGGTTTCAAGGGTAGCTATCTTGGCTGACATCCTCGGTTCTGTACTCACACTCATGTTAGCTGGTTTAAAGTAAAGTATTATCGTATTGAATCTCTATTATAACTAATATTCACAAAAGGTTGGAAAAGACTAACCTGCAAGGTTAAGAAATCATTAATTTTCATCTCCTCGCCTTTCACCACGCTAAAATGCGCCTCCGCCATCCCGAGCGAAAAGATAAATTTCGACGGTACCCGCAGGGCGAGTTCCGGGTGATGGTGCAGCAGTCAGTCATACCGCTCCGGCCCGGTTTTCATGCACAGCCCGTAAAGCTGTCCTAGGCAAGCAGAACAACAGTCTGTATAGTTAATTTAAATGCATTCACTCCTTCACAATTGGATAATTTAATGGATGCACACTTACACCCGGTCATTTAGGCTTGCCTCGCTATTGTTCGGCATTTTTGTAATTTTAATATATAATGATTGCGAAAGATATTAACAATATTGTCCTGACAGATTTTGAAGCGCTCATTGAGAATGAGATACCTGAAGGGCGTAGTATTGAATATAAGCAGGCGCTTTCGATTGCAAATGATACAGAAAAAAAAGAATTCTTAGCCGATGTATCTTCATTTGCCAACTCCGGTGGCGGTGATATCATATATGGTGTTGCCGAAAACGGGACAACCGGAATCCCGGAAAAGCTCGCTGGCCTTACCTTTCCAAATTTGGACGTTACATTACGCCAAATGGATAATTTAATCCGCGACGGCATTACTCCACGTATCAATGGCATTGTCACCAAAACATTTGACCTCGCCGATAAAACAATTATAATTTTCATTCGAATACCCAAAAGTTGGAACAGCCCCCATCAGGTAATATTGAAAGGAAGTAGCCGCTTCTTTGGAAGGGCAAGTAATGGCAAATACCCCCTGGACATTGATGAATTGCGCGCTGCATTTCTATTGACTGATAATACAGCAAATCGGATTCGAAATTTCATTGCCGATAGAATCGCCATGATTGGCGCTGCAGAAACCCCTGTCCCGCTATTCCCGAACGGCAAAATTGCCCTTCACGTTATCCCTGTATCCAGCTTTCAAACATCAAAGTCGTATGACATTCAAAACCCAGCATCACCCATACGCAAAATCAGGCCTCTAAGTGGTGGCAGTCGAACACCCCGCTTTAATTTGGAAGGATTAATTACGTCATCTATGACAGGCCTTGTGAAAGATCATTATGACAACTATGCTCAGGTTTTCAGGAATGGCATCATTGAAACGGTTAGTGCGGAAATACTCTTTGGACACATGGACGAGAAATTTATTCGTGGTTCTGGTGATATAAACTACGAAAAATTGATAGTGGAGACTATTAACGAATACCTTGATACTTATCATGAATTAAGTATCGATTTACCCGCTTTCATATTTTTATCCTTTATTGATGTTGCAGGCTACAAACTGACGGCTGACAATGTCCGCAGCCCATTGCATAACCCGTCCATTCAAAAAAACATCTTTACATTACCGGAAGTGATGGTATCTAGCCATGAAGAAGATATACCAGAACTACTAAAACCGTTGTTTGATACTGTCTGGAATGCATGTGGTTATACAAGGTCCTATAATTATGATGAAACTGGAAAGTGGCAGCCCATAAAATAACTAGTTTCAGAAAAGATTAATCGCTGCATCATTGTAATGACGAGCTCAAAAAAAAGCATCCTATATACCTTTAAATGTCGGGACAGCTTATAAATATAAAATTACCGATGGTTACATTTTGTTTGTTGAAAAAGGGATAATCAAAAGAAGGGTTATTACACATTTATGGATATCTTGTTCTCTCCATAGGCAAAGTTCAAGGTCGGCTCTCCAATCACTCGAAATAATTCGTTCATCAATGCAAAGGCATCATAAACAGGACCGTTGGTACAATATAGTTGCAAGCTAAGCAGTCTATAAACAACGTTTAGTTTAGGCGGGCAATGGAAGAGATAGGCGGGTATAGTAATGGTATATCTTTGTAGAAAAATAAAGGTGTAGGAAGTTGCTGAGTAAACGCTATCCCTCTGCATTTTCATACATTTATAGACTGATACAGAAGCATGGAAATAGAAAAACTCCCAACTTATACAACTGTCATTAATTCTTTAACTGAAAAGAAACGCCGCAAACACCTGCTTTTTGGGAATGGCTTTAGCATGGCATATAATCCTGGAATATTCTCTTACAATGCACTGAGTCATTTCATCGAAGAAACAGATGACGAGTTGTTAAGACAACTTTTTAAAAGTTTAAATACAAAGAATTTCGAACTGATAATGCAACAACTTGACAACTTTGCTGAGATGGCAAAAATCTTCAGTACAGATCCTTCACTTATTGACCGTATTCAAACCACCAGCAATAAACTAAAGACGAGTTTAATCGAAGCAGTTAAGGAACTTCACCCCGAGCATGTTTTCACTATTCCGGAAAACGCCTGCACCTCGTGTCACAAATTCCTGGATGATTATCTGAACAATAATGGATTCGTTTTCTCTACCAATTACGATTTGCTGGCGTACTGGGTTCTTATGAGAAATCAATCGAAGAATGCAAATGATGGATTCGGCAGAGAGCTAGAAAATGAACCAGGTGCGGATTATGAGCCTGATTGGGAACCCGAATTCTCTGAATTGCGCTGGGGTGTAAATAAAAAAGGGCAAACTATCTTCTATTTACATGGCAGTTTGCCAATATTTGATACCGGGATCGATATCATAAAAGAACAATACGATACCGACCACTATCTCTTGGAGAATATCAAACGGCGAATGGAAGCGAAAGAGTATCCGGTGTTCGTTACAGCAGGTGACGGCAAAGAGAAATTAACGCACATCATGCACAACAAATATTTATCATATTGCTACGAGAAACTCTGTTCAATTACGGGTTCTCTGATCACTTTCGGCTTCAACTTCGGCGACTATGACCATCACATAATTGATGCGATCAATAAAGCTTGCAAATACCGAAAAGACGATGGTGGAAAATTATTCAGCATTTATATCGGGGTCTATTCTGACGATAGTTTTAAGAGAATACAAACATTCGAAAAAGAATTTAAATGTAAGGTCAACTTTTATAATGCTAATACTGTAAATATATGGGGACATTAGGAAGAAAGTTCAACCAGATACAAGGCTATAATCACTGATGGCCTTGAATTAAGTTCAATCCCGATCTAAAATGCACATACAAAATCTCTAGCTGGGTTATCAGCGGATTGAAATTTCGCATACAGTGTCTGCGAAATCCCCTTAATTCGAAATGTCGTTTATCAATTCATTTGCTATCTGTATATCCCGGACCTTTATGATCACTACATAAGGTTAGCTCAAGAACATGAAGTGCTGATTCTTTAAATGAAAACCGGCTATCCCAGTTTACACACAGATAAGGTGGTCATTCAATTCCCCAATCGATGATTGGGGAATTGATAAAAAAGTTGATTTTGATTGAATTGGGGCAATTTGACTTGAAGGGTTCAAAGAGATTTTCAATCTCGAAAAAACGCCTATAACTAATTGACAATTAATGTATTATACGCTAAGCGGAGACTGAGGGATTCGAACCCTCGATACCCTTTAGAGGTATACACACTTTCCAGGCGTGCTCCTTCAACCACTCGGACAAGTCTCCATGTTTGAATAA
>JAJKIP010000282.1 GCA_021154405.1 Segetibacter sp.
ATACTGGTTGAATCCGTGTCAGATAATCCTGTCAATACAAACCCTTTGATGGGAGGCTCATTGTTTACACCTTTTCTCACCACCTTATCATAGCGACTAACGAATTTATAAGTAGAGTCAAAATCTGCCGGGAATTTGTCTGCTGTGAATTCAAGCTGTTTGCCTCCTCTATCATAAACGAATGTAATAACCGTGCTATCGGGAATGGCATTGGCTGGCATCTTCATTTGTTCCTGAATATTCCTGCCTTTTTTATAGGCCAGGCAGTCAAAGACGGGAAGATAGTT
This sequence comes from Segetibacter sp., assembly GCA_021154405.1. Lineage (GTDB taxonomy): Bacteria > Bacteroidota > Bacteroidia > Chitinophagales > Chitinophagaceae > JAJKIP01. The sequence continues at coordinate 288 of JAJKIP010000282.1, forward strand.
CAGCACATACCATTGAATGAGGAAGCTTAAAAACGTAACCAATGCCATTATCCCAGTCGTTATCCTGCCACTGAAAACCGGCTTTATCCATTTTCGTTTTACAAACAGGAATACTATGAGGATGGTCAATATTACATCCTTCCCAAAGGAAGTAAGCGGTGTAATCGGAATACAATCTCCAAAACATCCGCAATTCTTGAACTTTCCGGATAAATAAGCATATCCTGTAAGGAAGGTGAAGAATATGATAAGCAGCAATAAAAGCCAGCTGAACAATTTCATTTGCCATCCCAGTAACAGGGCAGCACCGGCAATGATCTCAAATGCAATCATTACAATGGAAAGAAATAATGAATGCTCATGAAGAAATTCAAATAGAGATATCAATGGTGTTTTCAGAAAGAAAGAACCACTGGCCAAACCTGTATTCCATATCTCAAAAAACTCCTGCATCTTATAGCCAAGACCCAATGGATCATTGGCTTTTACCAAACCTGAAAAGATAAAAAGTAACCCTACAACTATCCTGCAGAAGGTAACAAGCGCTTTCATATTATGTTTTTAGGCCATTGGCCGCAGCACTTGTCCTCAATATCAGGGCAAATACTGCGTAATTGATAATATCGTGATAATTGGCGTCTATTCCTTCACTGATCAATGTCTTTCCTTCATTGGTAAGGATCTGTTTAATTCGCTGAAGCTTCATCAGGATCAGGTCTGTCAGGCTTTCCTGGCTCAGGCTTCTCCAGGCTTCACCATAATCATGATTCTTATCTTCCATCACCAGTTTGGTTTCGCGAACGTGATGGTCGTATAAACCTGAAACCACATTCAATTCCATTTCTTCGGGAGAATTGGAAGGCAGTTCCAATTGGATCAGCCCTATCAGGGCATAATTGATAATACCCCTGAATTCAGAACTGATGTCATCTGCTACCCTTTGAGCTCCCTTCTCCTGGATTGTGCGGATCCGCTGGGCCTTGATGAATATCTGGTCTGCTATGGATATGGTACGCAAAACGCGCCAGGCAGTACCGTAGTCTTTATTCTTTTTGAGGAAAATGTCTTTACAGGATGCGATTACTCTGTCGTATTGCTGATCGGTTGTTGGCATTAGAACTTTCTTCTCTTTATCTTTAGCTTCAAAAATAAGAAACAACTGTTAATATGTTCACGCTGAATTGTAACGGCAGGATGCTGGTCTGGGAAAAGCCGTTGATTATGGGAATAATTAACAGTACTCCCGATTCTTTTTTCCAGGGCAGCCGGTTTTCAGGTACCGATGCCGTACTGGCTCAGGCAGAAAAAATGCTGGAAGAAGGCGCCGATATCATTGATATCGGCGGACAAAGTACCCGGCCGGGAAGCACTCTTCTTACGGCCATAGAAGAATTACAACGAGTAATTGAACCTGTGGAAGCCCTTCACAGGCGATTCCCGGAAGCTTTTATTTCTATTGATACCTTTTATGCGCTGGTGGCCAAAGAAACTGTGGCTGCAGGTGCTTCCATCATCAATGATATCAGTGCAGGCAGCATGGATGAGACATTGATCAGTATGGTGGCATCTTTGAATGTTCCCTATGTATTGATGCACATGAAAGGAAAGCCAGACAGCATGCAACATAGCGCACATTATGAAAATGTGACACGGGAAGTACTCGACTTTTTCATCCATCAGATTCCACTGGTTAGAAAGGCTGGCATAAAGGATATAATTGTTGATCCAGGATTTGGCTTCGGAAAAACAATCGCCCATAATTTTGAACTGCTACGTAATCTTTCCGCATTTAAAATGCTCGATTGCCCTATCCTGCTGGGCATCTCACGCAAATCAACAATCTATAAAACATTGGGCACCGGACCTGAACAGGCGTTAAATGGCACGACTGTATTGAATACAGTTGGCATTGAAAATGGTGCAGGTATTTTGAGAGTGCATGATGTAAAGGAAGCAGCAGAGATTGTGAACCTGCTGGGAGAATTATATAAGTAAGCTATTTGCAATAGCTAATTACTATTCCAATACTGAGATTAATGGCTTAAAATGAAAAAGCACTTGGCTCGACAGAAATCGAAACAAATGCTTCTCATTGATCAAGAGTTCTTAACCAGAGTTCCTCAATGGATCAGGATATTCAAAGGAATGGATGCTTTATTCAGTACGGGAAGGTTCGGTTTGGGAGATTTCGAAAGGGTAAGAATGGATTGTTGGACTAAAAACGGGGCCAATCTGCGCGAATCAAAAAAAACCGTCCGCTTCAGGCGGACGGTACAAAGGTGCAGTATTATTTTGAAACAGCAATCACCTAATGATTGAGCCGTGTCATTTTTTTTACTAGGTATTTACCTTTATTGAGGCGTATTGGAAACTTTAACAACTTCTATATCAAAAACCAATGGTTCATCTATTTTAAATGGTGATCCCGGAGGAGGGTTCTTGCCATAAGCCAGGAAGCCTGGAATATATAAAGTACCTTTTCCTCCTTCATTGAATAATTGTAATCCTTCATCCCATCCTCCAATAACAGCACCAACACCCAATTCCAAACCAGGATATGTATTAGCTTGAAAAACACTATCTGAACCCAGGTGTTTCCCAGCATATTTTACTGTAAGGAATTTGCCAACCTCAGCCTTGGGGCCAGTGCCTTGCTGCGTGATCACTACAAAGGTGCCTTTGCCAGTTTTGGTAGCATTGATTTTTTTGGCTGCCAGGTAATCTGTGATCACTTTGATCTGTCTGACATCTTCACCCGTTTTTTTCAATTCAGCATAAGCCTGTTCCTGCTGTTCCATCATCTCTTTCCTTCTTTTGGCCATTTCTGCTTTTTGCTCCGCTTCCATTATCGGCGCGTATCTTTCGCGCTCCTTCATTGCATCAGCCTCATAAGCTGTATCTGATTTCAATACATCCAATACGGTGAAATAGAGATTCAACTTGCCACCTTTTTTCATGTAAGGAGGCAATCCAGCTCCTGGATTGGTCTGTTTGGCAATTAAAGAATCTACAAACTGAACAACTATCACACTGTCTCCTTTTTTTACCAATGGGAAAACTTCAGCGGGATCATAAGTCAGGTTTGGATTTTCCACCAGTTGAATATAAACGGGCATTTTCCCATAAGTAGTTTGTAACACAGAATCATCGATCTTATAGGTAAAATTCAATTTTAACCATTGACCGTTTTTTGCCAGAGACTCCTTACTATTGGAAGGAATTATTTTGTATAGCAGGCCCGTTTTTGTTTTTTTATAGCTGACACTATTGCAGGAAGCTACTACCACCAGTAATGCAATAAGCCCTAATAGATAATTGACTTTTTTCATTTGAATTATTATTGTAATAAAGATTTGTTTTCTTTCATTGCCTGCTTGAATTTTTGAACTGTTACTTCAAGCGAATCGCTGCTTCTTCCTCCAGCAGCATGGAAATGTCCACCGCCTTCAAAGTATTTCCGCGCAAAGGTATTGCAGTCGAAATCTGCCTTGCTCCTGAAACTCCATTTTCTTTCCTCATCCCTGTCTATCACCAGCCCAACCAGCTTGATGCCCGTAATGGTTTGCGGAAAATTCACCAGCCCTTCTGTATCTCCGGTCTTTACATAATATTTTAATAGATCTGCTTTGCTTATCGCTACCAGCACCGTGTTGTATTCATAAAATACTTCCATGCGATGAAGCAGAACATGACCGGTAAAACGCAACTTGTTCTCAAGAAAATTGTCATACAGATTCTCATGGATCTTTGAATGATCCAATCCAAGGGATTTAAGATCTGCAGCAAGTCTGTGAACAGGTGCTTTGGCAACCGGAAAACGGAATGACCCTGTATCTGCAATTACACCGGCATAAATGCATTCACTGATATCGTTATTGATCTTTGTGTGGTAGCCTGCAGCAACTATAAAATCATAGACCATTTCACAGGTAGAACTTTTTCCGGTATCACTTATTCCATAATCAAAGGAAGGTTCATCAGGTTCCTGGTGATGATCAATTAATATCTTGACGCAGCTTAGCGCCTTTAATTTATTGGTTAAGGTTTTGGTACGGTGAAAGATGTTAAAATCCAGGCAGAATAACCAGTCTGCACTCTCAAAAATCACGTCTGCCTTTGCCCGGTTGGGCTCATATTCCATTACCTCCTTACAACCTGGCATCCAGTCCAGCCACCGGGCCCAGTTGGTGGGCGAAATAACGGTCACAGAATGGCCCAGTTGCCTTAAAAAATTAGAGAGTGCGAGCGAGGATCCCATGGCATCTGCATCCGGTTTTTGATGGGTAGTGATAACCACTTTTTTCGGCTGCGCCAATTGCGGGAATATATCTTGTATGGGTTTCATGAAACGGCTGCGAAGATAAGGGGTTTACCGGTTATTGATTGCCCTCACAGAGCTTCGGGGACATTCGGGGATTTTAAACATATTTAAGACTGGATATAATTTCCAAATTGTTGTAGCTTTGCGGCCCAAAAGCAGACACTCTAATGACTAATCGAACATTCACGATGATCAAGCCGGATGCCATGAAAAACGGCCATGCCGGTGCGATCCTGGACCGGATCAGTAAGGAAGGATTTCGTATCGTAGCCCTGAAAATGACAAAGCTCCCTGCCGAAAAAGCGGGTGAATTCTATGCTGTTCACAAGGAACGCCCTTTTTATGGAGAACTGGTAGAATTCATGAGCAGTGGCGTTATCATTGCCGCCATTTTGGAAAAGGATAATGCAGTGGCCGCATTCCGTGAACTGATCGGCGCCACCAACCCTGCTCAGGCAGCTGCAGGCACCATCCGTAAATTATATGCGGCATCTGTTGGCGAAAACGCCATCCATGGCAGCGACAGTGATGATAATGCCAAAATTGAAGGTGATTTCTTTTTCTCGGGCCTGGAGAAATTCTAGGTACCTACTTCGGGTCCTTCACAACCCGCAAAAAGCTTCTACATAAAAAATTAATTGAATAATATGCGTCGAAGTTTTCATTTACAGGCCCATATTATTCAGAAGAACAAAATATTATTTGAATAATCTGGACCAAAGTTTTCTTTTAGTGGTTCAGATTATTCAACTCATATCTCGCGGCCCGTTTCCCTTTTATTTTCAACCGGTGTAAGAGTGTAGCCTGCCTTTCGCAATAAATTGATCACACCTTTTTCTCCTGGCAGGTGTCCCGCTCCTACTGCTACAACCAGTGATTTTCCGGGGAGAAGTGTTTTCAGCTTGGTCACCCAGTTGCTGTTTCTGCGATATAATAAAAGGTCAGTATAATTATTAATGCCGATA
>JAJKIP010000283.1 GCA_021154405.1 Segetibacter sp.
CCCAACCCCATTTGAAAAATACTGGCATGGCACGCGCCCAGGTGGCAATATCATGACGGCCATCTGGCAACTGCATGTAATGAATATCTTTCTCCCTGTCATATCCCTTATTCACCAATTCATTGATCAGGTCCAGTGTATCATCAATTGAATCAATAATGCCATTGTTATTGCGGTCCATGGTTTCATCCATATTACCGCACTGGAAAAAGAATTTTAACCCCGGATGAAAAGGGCGATTCCGCACAAGCTGATGAATTATGCGATGTTTATTATCATCATACTCCTGTTCTGTTTGATCAATACTGCGCCACCAGAAGGAACCAGAAAATAACCCGGCCCTTGTAAATTCAGAGGGATAGTTAAGCGTAATATCCAGTGCACTCAGCGCACCCAGTGAAAAGCCGGCGATTGCTTTCTCCCTAAATCGGTCAAGTGCATACGTTTTTTGAATATAGGCAGGCAATTCTTCCCGGATGAAGGAAGTATAGGAACCGGCCTTGCTGCCTCGACCCAGGTAGTCTTTCTGTGAAGCCACCCCGTATTCATTTTTCCGGTCGGGTCCGGCATGGATCCCAACGCATAATAAGGGCCGAATTATCTTTTCGTGATACAAGCCATTCAGCATTTTTTCCAGGCCCAGTTCTTTCATATTCTGGCCATCGTTGATAACAAGCAGGTTGATAGCAGCAGGATCAGCTACATTTTTGGGAAGGTAGAAGTCAACGGGTATTTCCCTGTCTAAAAATTCGGAGTTGAGGGTTGCATTTTCGGTGAGGACACCCGAAACATTTGCCAATTGCATGGTTCCAAAAATAATCAATTAAGCCTGAGAATTCAATGAATTATGATTTGTTTATGTGGACTCGAAAAAATACATTTGGTAACGACGGTTTTGGAACGCACACATCACATGACCTAAAATTCTTACAATGAAGAAAATTGGAATCCTGCACGGTAAAGAAAGATCATTTCCAGAAGCATTTGTAGGCAGAATAAACAGTAAAAATGTTGGCGGTGTAATGGCCGAAACGGTCAAAATTGACAAGGCCATGCAGGGAGAATCTTCCGGCTATGCTGTTATCATCGATCGTATTTCCCAGGATGTCCCTTTTTACCGGACCTGGCTAAAAAATGCTGCCCTTACGGGCACTGCTGTTATCAATAATCCCTTCTGGTGGAGTGCGGACGACAAGTATTTCAATAATTGCCTGATGACCAAAGTAGGCGTACCCGTTCCAAAAACAGCCATCCTTCCTTCCAGGGATCTGCCGGATGATACAACCAATGAATCCTTCAGTAACCTGGCCTATCCAATGGATTGGGAATCAATTTTCAGCTATGTTGGCTTTCCGGCTTATATGAAACCATTTGCCGGTGGAGGATGGAAACATGTTTATAGACTAAGAAGCGCAGAAGAATTTTTTCAAAAGCATAATGAGACCGGCCAGCTGGTAATGCTGTTACAGGAAGAGATCGTTTTTGAGGAATACTATCGTTGTTATTGCATTGGTGGAAAATATGTACGCATTATGCCGTATGAGCCACGCAATCCTCATCATCTCCGGTATGTAGCCGATTTCGCTCCTTCAGCTGAACGATTACAGCAAATGACAGAGATCGTTCTTCGCATCAATCATTATCTCGGATATGATTTCAATACGGTAGAACTGGCAGTTCGCAATGGCGTTCCCTATGCGATTGATTTTTGCAATCCTGCCCCGGATGCAGAACGTACCAGTGTAGGTGAAGAGAATTTTGAATGGGTTGTAGAAACCGCTGCCAATTACGCCATTGAAAAAGCACTGGCAAGTGATGGAAAGGATAACCTTACCTGGGGCGAATATGTAAAAAGAAGCAGCACAAAAAAACCACTGGCTTAACGTTTTCACTAAATAACTGCTATGGCGCTTAACTATAAAGGATTTACCCTTGGCATAGAGGAAGAGTATATGGTTGTTGATCCTGAAACCAGGGAGCTCAAGAGCCATGAACAGAAAATAGTACAGGAAGGTCAAAAGGTGATCAAGGATAAGGTAAAGGCCGAAATGCACCAGGCAGTGGTGGAAGTAGGTACTGATATCTGTCAGGATATTGACGAAGCGTACAGGGATGTTTCCACCTTGCGGAAAACGATTGGAGATATCGCCCGTGGATTGGGATTTGGAATGGGAGCTGCAGGTACACATCCGTTCAGCCATTGGGAAAGACAGTTGATCACTGATCATATTCGCTACAATGAGATCGTGAATGAATTACAGGAAGCTGCTCGCAGTAACCTGATCTTCGGGCTACATGTTCACGTGGGAATGGAAACCCGTGAAATGGCTAATCATATCGCCAATTCAACTCGCTATTTCCTCCCCCATATCTATGCCCTGAGTACCAATTCTCCTTTCTGGGAAGGTCGTTCTACAGGTTATAAATCCTTCCGTACGAAAGTATTTGACAAATTCCCACGTACAGGGATACCCGATGCATTCGAAAGTATCGAAGCATATGATAATTATGTGAAACTGCTGATCAAGACCAATTGTATTGACAATGCCAAGAAGATCTGGTGGGATCTGCGAGTGCATCCCTTCTTCAATACTGTTGAATTCCGGATTTGTGATGTACCAATGACCGTTGATGAAACCATTGCCATTGCCGCCCTGTTCCAGGCAATCTGCGCCCGTATTTATATGCTCAGGTCCAAAAATCTCAACTTCATTCAATACTCAAGAGCCCTGCTTAATGAAAATAAATGGAGGGCCAGCCGCTATGGTGTAGATGGCTACCTGATTGATTTTGGAAAAGAAGAAGAAGTAAATACACGCGCACTTATCTATGAACTGCTTGATTTCATAGACCCGGTTATTGATCATTTGGGAAGCCGCCATCGCATTGCCTACGTACACAAAATGCTGGAAGGAGGTACAGGGGCCGACAGACAATTAGCTGTATTTGAAAAAACAAAGAGTCTTACTGCCGTAGTAGATTACATCCAGGCACAATACATGGCAGGGATCTGATTTAATAAGATCAACTTCCCGATTTATATAAAAAAAAGTGGCGAGTAGATTACCTACCCGCCACCTGCTTTAAACCGCTTGCTTAATTGGTTTTGATCACCTTCAAAACTTTTCTATCATTTCCCTGTGTTACTTCCACGAAATAGGTCCCTGTTCTCCAGGCCTGTCCTATCTGCAAAGAACCTACAGGTGCAATTTTATCTCTTCTGTCAATTACCCTTCCATAAATATCCATTACGCGAATAGTAACAGGAACATTTGACCGACTGTATAACTGGACCATGAAATGAGAGGTACTTGGATTTGGGAAAATAATAAGCTCCTTATTCAGTGGCAATTCTGTCTGCCTGGCAGGGGGCGCACTAACTAATTGTTTTCCCGCTGTATTATCAGTTGTCGAAGATCGGGATGCATCTACGGAAACATTTACATCTAAAAGGTCAATACTCTTAGGGCCTGATAATAATGCCGATAATGTCTGTGTAACATCCGTGGCAACTTCTGCTATTAATCCCCCACTCTGGCTCTGTTCAAAAATCACATCGGCAAAATAACTTGCAGTGGAAGCGCTGGTTGAGGGGAAGGCTGACGTAGTAGTATAACGGTAAACGCCGTTGCCACCATCTTCACCGCTGGCCAGTCCACGCAATGGACCATTTACCGTTGCTGTAGAGAACCATGGATTAGTAGATGAATAATCTCCGGAAGGACTGAAATAAGAAGCTACATAGGTTGTGTTGATGACCACGCTTACCGGCGTTGCCAGGTAGGCGGTTTGCCAGCCGGAAGCCGTTTCATTGGTAAAGGTTGCGGTGCCCAGCAAAGTACCTGTGGATGACCATAGGTTACCGAGATGCACGCCAGTTGTTCCAGATCCTTTCCAATACCTGATCGCTGTTATTATTCCGGGACTGGTAACGCGGAATTTGGTACCCAATTCAATAGCGCTACCATCATTATCGCGTTGATGAACCGGGGACACATTACTTGCAAAAATAGAGACGCCTGTACCACTGCTTGCCTGCACAGTAGTGAATGACCAGACATAGTTACTGGCCAATGCATTACCGGCTGCATCTTTCACACCTGTTGATCCGCCTTTGATAGTGGCTGTATAAACTGTATTATTTGCCAGAGCTGCAGATGGAGTTAAGGTCACCGTTCGGGTGGTGGCATTATATGAAACTGTTGCTGTTATGAGCGCATTGGATGGATTGCGTAACTCAACATTGGTTGTTGTGATCGTTGATGCAGTCATAGCCTCGCTAAACACGCCCGTAACTGGTGAATTGATACCAACCCCGGTTGATCCACTGGTGGGGGTAACCGATGTTACCGTAGGCGGAACATTGTCAACTGTAGTAAATGACCAGCTATAACTGGCTCCCATTACATTTCCAGCTACGTCAGTTACACCAGATGCTCCTCCTTTAACAGTTACTGTATAAACTGTACTGCCTGTTAAAGCAGCAGATGGCGTCAGCGTCATAGTGAAATTGGCGGCATTATAAGCTACAGTTGCAGCTATTAGTACATTGGACGGATTCCGCAATTCAACATTGGTAGTATTGATGGTTGCTGCATTCATTGCCTCACTAAATACTGCCGTAGCAGTAGTGTTTAGAGCAATATTGGTGGATCCGGTTACCGGTGTAACAGAATTAATGATTGGTTTTGTATTATCAACTGCAGCAGCTGTTGTGAAAGACCACACATAATTGGCAGCAAGTGCATTGCCTGGTGCATCTTTGACACCAGTCTTTATAGTTACCTTATATACAGTTGAACCTGCCAGGGCCGCGGAAGGTGTAAGAGTAACTGTGCGCGTCGTAGCATTATAGGCTACTGTTGCCGTGATTACTGTATTCGCAGGATTAGTCAACTGAACATTGGTAGTGTTGATCGTAGAAGCTGTCATTGACTCGCTGAATACTGCCTTAAAAGAAGCACCACTGATTGGAATACCAGTAGCACCATCGGCCGGCGTATTGCTTATCACAGTTGGAGCAGTAAGATCCAGCAGGCCAATAGTAAATGACCAGCTATAGGTAGTTGCCAAAGCATTACCTGCAATATCTTTCACGCCTGAGGCCCCTCCAATGATTTTTGCAGTATAGGTTCCTAATGTAGCAAGTGCGGCATTTGGAGTTATGGTTACTCTTCGTGTAGCAGTATCATAATTAACTGTTGATGTAACCAGGGCATTGGCTGAAGTTCTCACTTCAACGGTAGTTGCAGAAATGGAAGCAGTTGTCATGGCTTCACTGAATACTGCCGTGATTGTTGGGTTAGTACTCACACCACTGGCTCCGTTTGTGGGTGTTACTGAAATAACCGTTGGCGGAGTAACGTCAACAAATATTGTGGTGAACGTCCAGCTATAAGTGCTTGCCAGTGCATTACCCGCTGCATCCTTCACACCAGACGCACCACCAATGATCCTTGCAGTGTAAGTTGTATTACCTGCGAGTGCTGCTGATGGAGTTAATGTGACCGTTCTTGTAGTAGTATTATACGAAACAGTTGCAGTGACTACCTGGCTGGATGGGTTAAGCAATTGTACCGTTGACGCAGTAACCGTTGAAGCGGTCATTGCCTCATTGAATACAGCAGTTACTGTTGTGTTCACTGCTACATTGGTAGCCGCATTTAGCGGTGTAACTGTACTTACTGCAGGCGGTGTAACATCGTTGGTACTGAATACCACATCTGCCCAGTAATTTGCTGACTGGTTACCGCTGGCAGGGAATGTTGCAGTGGCCGCATAAGCGTATACTCCATTGGTTCCATCTTCGCCAGTTGCCAATCCGCGTAGCGGACCATTAATAATAGCTTGTGTGAAATAAGGATTGGTTGAGGCATAATCGCCCGATGGACTGAAATAAGCAACTATATAAGTAGTATTGGCTGTTATATCAACAGGAGTACTTAATAACACCTGCTGCCATCCGGATGCTGTTTCATTGGTGAACGTGGCCGATGCCAGTTGTGTACCCGTACTGCTCCACAAATAACCTGTATGTGTGCCTGTGGTACCTGCTCCTTTATAATATCGGAATCCAACCACCTGGCCATTTTGTGTTGCCTTGAATTTTGTACCCAGCGTAATTCCAATCCCATCATTTGACCGAGGCAGTGCAGGGGTTTCAGTTGCCTGGAATATGGAAAATGCTGAACCGCTTATTTGCGCTGCGGTTGTGAATGTCCAGGTAGTATCAATAGCCAAAGCATTACTTGACAGATCTGTTACACCACCAGCACCGCCTTTGATCTTTGCAGTATACACTGCAGAACCTGAAAGCGTAGTTGAAGGTGTGAGAGTAACCACATTACCGTTTACACTCAATGTTGCCGGTATCGTATTATTTGCAGCATCCTTCAGGAAGAAAGTAGACGCTGTAACGGTTGATGCAAGTACAGCTTCACTGAAATTGGCAACTATTGTTGTTGTAGCCGCAACACCAGTTGCATTATTGGGAGGAGAGAGTGAAGTTATTGTAGGTGGCGTATTATCTGGACCTGAATTAGTATTAAATACAATATCTGCAAAATAATTGGCCGCATGATAACTGTAACCTGGCTGTGTATGAGTGTTAACATAATCATAGGTTCCATTCCCACCATCTTCGCCATCAGCCAGGCCACGGATATATCCGTTTACTTTAGCCTGAGAGAAATAGAAGCTGGTAGAAGCATAGTCGCCTGAAGGACTATGATAGGAGATCATGTAAGTTGTATTGGCCGTAATATTAATAGCCGTTGGGAAGTTTGCTGTTTGCCAGCCGGATGCGGTTTCATTGGTAAATGTAGCTGTAGCAAGCAAGGTTCCTGTGCTGGACCATAATTTTCCTGTATGAGTTCCGGTTGTCCCTGCGCCTTTATAATAACGAACACCGGAGATGGTTCCATCCTGCGTTACCCGAAATCTCATCCCCGCAGCAATAGCCTGTCCGTCATTTGCTTTAAGGTTAGCAGGAACATCAGCTGCAGTAAAGAGGCTACATGGACAAAGTGCAGGTGTGATGGTGAGGCTAATGCCAGCCCCTGGATTTTCTTTATTTCCACTATCATCAAATCCCCTGGATTTTACAGTTATCGATCCGGGCTGGCCTGGAGTAAACGTATAGGTCCAGGTGATAGCGCCATCCATTGCAGAAATCGTTGCCTGCTGCCAGGTTATTCCACCATCATAGGATACTTCCACACCAGCCACAACTCCACCGCCAGCATCTGTAGCAGATCCGGAAACGGTAATTGGAGAAGCTGCATGGAAAGAAGATCCTGTAGCAGGTGAGGTAATAGATGAAGAAGGAGCCGTAAGGTCAGATGATTGACTGGCACCCACCAAACCAGATTGCAGGGTACCGGGTTGTACACCCATATCTGCGAAAAGATTGACTGTGGCCTGCTGCATATCTGTGCTTACGGTAGTAGATCCGTTGTAATGTGCACCATCCAGCCCCCAAGACCATTGTACAGTACCGGCGCCAAAAACAAGTGCGCCGCTTGAATGACGATAGAGTGATAATTTATGCGTTTTATTATTCAGTGTTGTGCTGGACATGGTAATACGTCCTGCAGGATAACTGGCCTGGTATTGCTCATAGTCCCACTCATAAGCCAGTGTATTGGGAGCCAGGGTAGCTGTTTGTCCGGCGGTTAATGAAGCCACTGATGTGTTGCGCCAGAATCGTAATTTTTTATACGTGGAAGGAACCTGAATAGCACCCGGAGTTTCATCCCAGCTCATCTGTCCAGTCAACGCATTTTCCGGGCGATTGCCATCATAATCTGCTCCCGTTCTCCACAAACCTGTCCATTCCGGTGATGTAGCATCGCATTTTCCACCGCAAGTCCTTTCACCAAAACCTCCATCACCCAGTAATCCTTCCTTATAACATACGAGTGTGCGTCTCGTATCTCCACTCGCGTCATTTTCATATCGTGTTTTCCAGTAAAACTCATTACCGCTGAAGAAGGCGAGATTTACGCCTGCATCACGGGCAGCTTCCACTGCATTTCTTTGCTCTTTGGAAACATACTCATCATGTCCAACAGAAATATATACTTTATGTGTGAGGAGATGTCCGGGGTTGGCTGATATATCTTCACAGCTGGTATAAGTTATATTATATCCATTTCTTTCCAGCCAGCGGACCATTGGGTATTCTGCGTTCATGTACCAGTCTGATCCACGACCATCGAGGTTAAATAAAGAGTTATAGATAAAGAATGGTCGGTTATATGAAACTTTTACAGCATGGCCATTGGGATATGCATTCACTGTTCCATCGTAAACGCTATTGCCGCCATAAGCATTATATGCCTGCCATGTTGCATCAGGGAACTGCAGGTAGAGATCAGAATTGCTGGCATCATTGCGCACAATAAAGGCAATATGATTGCTGCCACCGCCAGTCCTTTCAATTTTAGCGATATATAAACCAGAAACTGCTGTTCCCGGAATTGCCCAGCTGGCAGATTCACTCCAGTTATCACAATCCAGCAAACCAGTAGCTGCATTATATAGTCCGGATGGCTGAGCTACGCCACTCAGTGTGCCCAGGTTGGCAACCAGCCTGGCTCCATTTCCATTATAATATCCAATACGATATATCTTCAGCGTGTAGGTCGCAGAGTTTTGTACTGTGATCTTGAACCGGACTGTAGTCCCGGCATTTACGCTCATTTGGGTAGTGAACCCTGCAATTCTGCTGTCCCTGAAATCAGGCACGCCCCATTCGGAAATAGGATTTCCCGGAAGTGCGTTCTCGGTAACAATAGGATTTTGTGCAAAGGAAGAGGAGAAGAGTACAAATGCAAAACACAGAAAAAACATACGTTTTCCTGTAAGCCAGGGCATAAGATTTCCAGCCATTTCAGTTCAATTTTGGTTAAGGTTAACTTGAAAACAGAGATACTAACCAGCGTTCTTTGTAAGGGATATTGATCTAGTGAGGTCTAAAAGGGATATTGAGTTGGGAGTCTTTTCAAGGCGGTTCAGCCGATGTGGTTTAGAATAGAATGAACTTGGAAGATTGGCGAAAGTTACGCAAAAAGACAACTCATGGATTACCCGGAAACGGTATTGTTAGCAACTTTTAGTAGCATTTTTTACTAATCCGGTAAATGTTGGCCGGTTAACAATCCGTCAATGCTGATACAGAATTCCTAATTTAGCGCAGATTCAATCACTTACATGAAAAAAACACTGCTGATCCTGTTGCTGCCCGTATGGGTAGCCAGTTGCAACCAGAAAGAAAAAGTAGACCTGCTTTTATACAATGCTACCATTTACACTGTTGATTCCAGCTTTTCTATTGCCAGTGCAATTGCTATTAAGGATGGAAAGATAGTGGCAACCGGTACCACGGATGAGTTACAGGCCAAATTTGAAGCTACGTCGGCTATCGATGAATCGGGCAAATTCATATACCCTGGGTTTATTGATGCGCATGCCCATTTTGTGGGTTATGCCGGTAACCTTTCGCGCGTAAACCTGGTTGATACCAAAAGCTGGGAAGATGTAATGGATAGAACCAAAGCATTTGCAGCTTCTCATACGGCAGGATGGCTCACAGGCAGAGGCTGGGACCAGAACGACTGGCCAGTGAAAGATTTTCCCAATAATAAATTATTGAATGAAGCTTTTCCTGACAGGCCCGTTTTATTGACAAGAATTGATGGCCATGCTGCTATTGCCAATAGGAAGGCGCTTGAACTGGCAGGTGTTAAGCCAGGAGGAAAATTGGTTGGAGGTGAAGTAGAAACTAAAAATGGTGAGCTTACCGGAATCCTTATCGATAACGCAGTTGATCTGGTTTCTTCCAAAATACCCGGACCCGATCCCAATGAATTCAGTAAAGCACTGGCAGAAGCGCAACAGAATTGTTTTGCAGTTGGTTTGACCACTGTTGATGATTGTGGTCTGGATTGGGAGCAGATCATGTACCTCGATAGCCTGCAAAAGAAAGGCGAACTGAAAATGAGGATTTATGCCATGCTCAGCGATGCGCCGAAGAATTACGATTTTGCTTTTACGAAGGGAAAAATAAAAACCGACCACCTTGATGTAAGGTCGTTTAAAGTATATGCAGATGGAGCGTTGGGTTCAAGAGGCGCATGCCTTTTGCAACCCTATAGTGATAAACCCGG
>JAJKIP010000284.1 GCA_021154405.1 Segetibacter sp.
GAAATGTTCATTTCAACTGAATCAGGTATGGTAGTGATGGATCTTTCGAATTATTCAACGAAGCTTTATTACACAGATCTGGAAATACCACCGCGGCTGAGGACAATAGTTCCGGAAAGTGATACTGCCTGGTGGGTGCGTTCATTTACAAATGGCGTCTTTGTATTCAATCCGGTAAAGAAAATCTTTACTCGCAGATACACACTCAATACGGGAAGGAGCGATGCGCCTGAAACCAGGATGAATTACCTTCTGCGAACCAGCAGAGGGATCCTGTTTGCTGCAACAGAGGGAGGCTTATTTAGCTATGACAGGACAAAAGATGAATTCAAAAAGGTAATTAATTCGAAAATGGACAGTCTTAATCTCCTTTCAACTTCTCTTATGGGAATGACAGAGGATAGCAGTGGCTGGGTATGGATAGGTACCAATATGGGAGCAGTGGCCTTTGATCCTGGAAATGGAAAGATCGTAAAAGTATTTACAGATAATCCGGATGTCGGGTTAGTATTACGTCTCTGTACAGATAATAAGCAGAATTTATGGTTCAACAGTTTAACCACCGGCTATTGGTGCTGGCTGCGGGATATAAATAAGCTCGTTAGTTTTGGATATAATCTTGGCCTTCCCTGGAATGACGAAAGCACATTTGCCAGCACTTCAGATGGAGCGGTATACGGCGGGGGAGCAAATGCCATTACCAGGTTTTACCCTGATAGATTATTGAAATACCGGAATGTTCCGGGAATTAAGATATTGGAGGCTTCTGTGAATGGAGTGTTTACGCCATTCACACATTCGGCTCCAGGCAATACGCAGATGGTCATGAAACCTGGTATGCAGAATATCACCGTTGATTTTGCGGTCATCAATTACGATCTTCTTTCGAATAATCGTTATTATTATCGATTGTTGCCGGGAAATAAGGAATGGCAGGAAACTGAAGATGGACATCTTGTATTTTATAATCTTCCTGCAGGCCGGTATGAACTGGAGGTCAGAGGCAGTAATACCCTGAGTGGAAGTTTTTCAGCAACTGATACTATTTACCTTACTGTTCTCCCATATTGGTACCAGACCAGTTGGTTTAAATTATTATCGATCCTGGTAATTGCCGCACTGGCACTATTTATCATCTGGAGACGGATCAATGTGATAAAGAAAGAAGCTGCCTTTAAGCAAAAGATCGCGGAAACACAAATGCAGGCATTGAGGGCGCAAATGAACCCGCATTTTATTTTCAATTCCCTGAACAGCATTGAGAATTTTATCATGCAGAATGAGAAAAGGCAGGCAAGTGATTATCTCAATAAATTCTCCCGGCTGATCCGCAATATCCTTGACAGTAGCATGAATGAACTGGTGCCATTGTCGAGAGATATGGAAGCTTTACAATTATATATAGATCTGGAACAATTGCGGTTCAACAATAAATTCACATACAAAGTCCAGGTTGAGCCCTCCCTGCTGCATGGAGATTACCGGGTACCTTCTTTATTAATACAGCCCTATGTGGAAAATGCAGTTGTACATGGATTGGCCAACAGTAACAGGGATGATCTCTATTTTGCAGTTAGTATATTGCTGGAAGGAGACCACATTAAATATATAATAGAAGATAATGGTATTGGCAGGGAAAAATCCAGTGAATATCGCAGGTATAATAAGCCTCATCATAAGAGCGTGGGTTTGAAGATCAGCGAAGACAGGATCGTTATGTATAATCAGACACAGAGGATCAATGGTCATGCTGTGATCACAGATCTGTTTGACAGGAACGGAATAGCCTCCGGCACCCGGGTGGAAATACGGATCAGGGCGAATTAAAATTATAGATATTAAAAAGGCCTGATATGGATAGTTTACGATCGATTTTGGTCGATGATGAATTAAGCAGCCTCCAAAACCTGCAACATAAACTGGAAGAGTTTTGTCCTGATGTGAAGGTAGTGGCCACAGCTCTTCAGCCTGAAGAGGCGCTATTGCTGATCAAAGAACATAAACCTGATCTTATTTTTCTGGATATAGAGATGCCGAGGATGAACGGATTCCGGATGCTCGATGAATTGGACGAATATGATTTTGATATCATTTTTACAACCGCATATGACCATTACGCGGTAGATGCCATCCGGATCAGCGCTTTTGACTACCTCACAAAACCTATTGCAATAAATGAATTACAAAATGCAGTGAACAGGTTGTTGAAAAACCGGCAGGCAACTACAGGGGAAAGACTAAATGTACTTCGACAAACCTTATCGGAAAATAAAAACCAGGAGGCAAGTATTGCCATCCCCACATCAGATGGGTTGGAATTCCTGGTGATAAAGAATATTGTACATATAGAGTCAAGTGCCAATTATTCCAAGATATATCTTTCAAATGGCAAGACAATTTTGGTGACCAGGTTATTAAAGGATTTTGAGGAAATGTTGGTCCCTTACCGGTTTTTCAGGGTGCACCATTCTCATTTGATCAATCTCAATTATATTCAGAAATATATTCGTGGTGATGGTGGCCAGGTGGTGATGCAAACGGGAGAAACAATTGATGTGGCAAGAAGGAAGAAGGATGATTTCCTGGCACTGATCAGTTAAATTAAAAAGGTGTGAGTGATCCTCACACCTTTTTAATACAATTCCAGGATCAGATCCGGGATTATTATTGGAATTTGGTCAGTAATGTAGTTGATCCTTTGGAGGATTCGGTTTTCACCACTCCAAAATTCGGAGCGAACCATTCAGTAATATCTGCCTTGATAGGAATACCAATTCCCATTAACGCAACTTTAATGGCGGAATGGTAAGTGATCTTAAAGCAATTCCAGGTACCGGCAGGTGTGGTAATAGATTCCTGTCCTTCTACTTTCCGGTCAGTGATCTTTACATCCACATGTGTTTTCATGCCATTATCCTGTTGAATATCGAGATCCATATTACCGTCTGGTAATGCATCGCCCGCCTTCATGTTTGACGGATAAGAAAGATAGACATCTGCTGCCTTTGCATCTGCCTTGATCTGTTCCTGCTGTTCAGGAGAAATAAAAGCCTTGAGGTCAACCATAAATACCCCGTTATCGCATTTGATATTATTGGTTCCCTTTGCAATGGATTTACCTTTTTTGTTGAATATTTCACTCCTTACAGTGGAGTTTGCTCCGTTTCCGCTTTTAGAAGCAGCCGTCACGGTGTAAATGCCTTTGCCGCTTTCCTCTCCTTTCTTCGTATAGAAAGTGATCTCGGCAACTTTGCCATCTTGCAGATAATAGAAATTACAGTTTTGAGAGAATGCCAGATTCCCGGCCAGCATTAGAAGAAGCAGTAACAAAATTGGTTTCATTTTTTAGGTTTTATGGTAGTAAAATTTGCGTGCAGTGAGCAATAACAGTACCAATCTGGAGCCGTTTCAAAAGTACGAAGCTTTATTACCTTCTAAACCGGGAGTTGAGAGCGAGGAAGATTTTCTCCTGTAGAGAGACTGAGAGTCTAATAAGACGGTAGGAGCCTTCCCGGCTATTATATATATTAGTACCCGGAACCGGACAACCTGTAGGGCGGAAAGGGCGTCTGGTGAATTATACTGCTATGAAACGCAAGCTGCTTTTATCATTGATCTCAGTCTCAACAGTACTTCTATATGGCCTGAACAAGCCTGAAAATGAAGCGGCTGAAAAATTGGTACCGCTCTATATACAGTTTATCAACCAGGCTGGTAACCAGCCCCTTCAATTGAATACAGGACAATATTCCAATAGCTCAGGAGAGTCCTTTACGCTATCAACGCTTCAGTATTTTATCAGCAATATCAGGCTCAGGAATAGTAACGGAAAGGAGTTTGTTGTGCAACAGGATAGCAGCTATTTCCTGATCAATGAAAGCAGTCCGCAATCAGGGAAGGTCAGGGTAAATGTGCCGGAAGGAGAATATGATCGCCTTTATTTTATGGTAGGAGTCGATAGCCTTCGGAATACAATGCCTGTCGGAAAACGAAAAGGAATACTTGATCCGGCTAATTCAATGGACAATGGGATGTACTGGGGCTGGAACAGCGGATATATCTTTTTTAAGATGGAAGGGAATTCTCCAAAGGCACCTGTGGATCCAACAGGTCAACGGAAATTCCGTTACCATATTGGGGGATTTGGAGGATATTCTGCTCCTACCATCAATAACTTAAAACAGGTTGCGATTGATCTGCCTGAACAGGGAAGAATAATCGTCCGCCAAGGGAGCCAGTCAACCACTTATGTGGGAGCGGATATATTGAAAATATTTGAAGGAAAAACTTCCATTCAGATCAGTGAGCATCCATCGGTAATGTTCAGTGCTTTTAGTGTGAACATTGCTAACAATTACTGCAATATGTTTTTTCACCACCATACTGAAAACAGGTAGAATGAACCGCAGATACTGGATATTTATAGGAGGGTTCATTGGTTTGCTTGGCTGGCAGGTCAACCGGTTTGAAGGATTTAAAAAGCCAAAGAACTTTCCTGAACCTGTATATGATTTTAAATCCAATGCAGTTACAAAAGATGGGTTTGAACTGGGTCGAAAATTATTTTATGAACCACGGCTCTCGCGTGACAATACCATTTCCTGCGGCAGTTGTCATATTCAATTCTTTGCTTTTACGCATCACGGACACGATATAAGCCATGGCATTGAAGACCGGTTGGGCACACGCAACTCACCACCGATCATGAACCTGGCCTGGTCAAAGGCTTTTTTCTGGGATGGAGGCGTATTCCATCTTGATCTGCAGCCACTGGTCCCCATTACTACTCATGCAGAAATGGATGAAAAATTATCAGTGGTCATAGAAAAACTGAAACAGCATCCGGAGTATCCTGAATTATTCAGGAAGGTATTTGGCAAGCCGGAGATCAATTCAGCCAACCTGTTGAAAGCATTATCACAATTCATGCTGATGTGCATTAGCAGTAATAGTAAATATGATAAAGTAATGAGAAAGGAGGGAGCAGTATTTACACCCGAAGAGCAGAATGGATATTTATTGTTCAAAAGGAATTGCTCGAGCTGCCATAAAGAACCTCTCTTTACAGATGGCAGTTTTAGGAATAATGGACTTGCCCCGGGACTGAATGATGACCGGGGAAGATTTATGATCACTCTTGATTCTACAGATGCGTACAAGTTCAAGGTACCCAGTCTGCGGAATATTGAATTCACAGGCCCGTATATGCATGATGGCCGTTTTTATGATCTCGGGCAGGCAATAGATCATTACCGGTTTAATGTACAGCACACTTTAAATCTTGATCCGCTGCTGGAACAAAATAGCAGGCACGGTTTCCCTATGACCGAAGAAGAGAAAGCTTCAATTCTTGCCTTTCTGAAGACACTTACCGACAGGGAATTTCTTTCTAATCCCATGCTTGCGGAGCAATAATGAATGATATCAAAAGAGGTTGTATCTTCCCTTTCATCTATAAGACTATATGCGTAGAAAAGAATTTATCAGAAATGCGAGCCTTGCTGCCGCTTCAATTGCCTTTTCTGAACACGTGCAGGCATTAGTAGCTGATCCAAAGATTAAAGTAGGACTGATCGGTACCGGCCTGCGTGGCCAAAATCACCTTGATCTGCTATTACGCAGAGCAGATGTGGAACTGGTAGCCATCTGTGATATCGATGAGCGAATGCTGGTTTCTGCAAAAGGAATGATCACTAAAGCAGGTCAGAAAATGCCACAGGTTATAACAGGAGATGTTTATGCCTGGAAAAAATTGCTGGAGATCAAGGGCCTGGATGCAGTGATCATTGCCACACCATGGGAATGGCACAAGCCAATGGTGATCGGTGCACTGGAAGCAGGTATCAAATATGTGGGAACAGAAGTGATATTGGGAATAACACTCGAAGATCATTGGGATGTAGTGAAGGCCGCCGAAAATTACAATGGTCATGTGATGATGCTTGAGAATGTATGTTACCGTCGTGATGTAATGGCGGTATTGAATATGGTTCGCCAGGGTCTTTTTGGAGAGCTGATCCATTTGCAGGGCGGTTACCAGCATGATCTGCGTGAAGTAAAATTCAATGATGGTGTGAACCCGTATGGTCATGGAGTTGAATTTGGAGAAAAAGGATTTTCGGAAGCCAGGTGGAGAACTAATCACTCTGTTTATCGTAATGGTGACCTCTATGCAACACATGGGATCGGTCCAATCGCTAATTACATCAATATTAACCGGGGGAATCGTTTTCTTTCCTTATGCTCATTTTCTTCCAAAGCAAGGGGATTGCACAACCACATTGTAAAGCAGGGTGGAGAGAAACATCCTAATGCATCCGTCAAATTCAAACTGGGAGATGTAGTCACCACTTCCATTAACTGTTTCAATGGTGAAACCATCCTGTTGCAGCATGATACAGATCTGCCCAGGCCTTATTCATTAGGTTTCCGCGTGCAGGGAACTGAGGGTTTATGGATGGATGTTAATAACGGCCTTTACCTGGAAGGAAAAGCAGCAAAGCCTCATGCATGGGATACTGCCACCAGTTGGCTGGAGAAATATGATCATCCTCTTTGGGCAAGGTGGAGCAAAGAAACTGAAGGCGCAGGTCATGGAGGCATGGACTTTTTTGTCATTCATTCTTTCATCGAATCTATTAAACGTAAGATAGCCACACCACTGGATGTGTATGATGCGGCCGCCTGGAGTGCCATTACACCGTTAAGTGAAAAGTCAATTGAACTCGGAAATGATACAGTTGAATTTCCTGACTTTACCGGCGGGCAATGGATGTATCGAAAGCCCATTTTTGCGTTAACAAATGAATTCTAATCATCAATTCTTTCAATAGCTACCTTTGATACAAACCTGATCCAATGCTCGCCACCAGACTTAGACTCTTCCTGCAGTGGATACCTCTGCTCATTCTTTCCGCCTGTTCCAACACAGAATCAAGAAAACCCGTTATCGATATTGGCCAATTTGCCAAACGGTATTATGGTGAAGATGCCAAATGGTTCATGGACAATACCCCTTTCTTTGAATGTTCTGATAAAAAACTGGAACAGGTATTCTACTATCGATGGAAAATGTACAAAGCGCATATCCGGAATGTAGGACTGAATGAATTTGTAATTACAGAATTCATCAATCATGTGGGTTGGGACAGAGACCCTTACTGTACCATCAATGCTGCCTCCATGCATCATATTTATGAGGGAAGATGGCTAAAGGATAACCGATACATGGATGGTTACATTAATTATCTTTTTCAGCAGGGAGGTAATGACCGTCGTTATAGTGAAAGTATTGCTGATGCGGCCTATGCCCGGTTCCTGGTGAATGGCGATACCTCGTTTATTCTTCGTCAGCTGGACAGTATGAAAATGGTTTATAATAAATGGGCAGATCATTTTGATTCCACCCGGCAATTGTATTATATCCCTGCTATGCCTGATGCAACTGAATATACCATCGCATCCATTGACGCTTCCGGAGGAAAGGATGGATTTGAAGGTGGTGATGCATTTCGCCCAACTATCAACAGCTATATGTATGGTAATGCAATGGCCATAGCTAAAATTGCATTGCTGAAAAATGATTATGCAACTGCAAAAGAATACCAGGAACGGGCAAATGATTTGAAATATAACATAGAGAGCAATCTATGGAGTGATTCGCTGCGGCATTTCGCAGATCGCTTTAAAGTAAATAACAAATATGTTCACAACTGGGATTTTATACGTGGGCGTGAACTGGCAGGAATGGTACCCTGGTATTTTGATTTGCCGTCTGATGAACCAAAATTTAATTCAGCATGGAGCCATGTATTGGACACCAGTCAACTGCTTGGCAAATATGGATTGCGTACCAATGAGCCTTCTTACCAATACTATTTTCATCAATATGTATTTTTTGAGGGGTCCAGGGGAAGCCAGTGGAATGGCCCAAGCTGGCCTTATCAAACCAGCCAGGTATTAACCGGAATGGCAAACCTCTTGAATGATTATAAGCAAAACAGCGTAAGCAACAGTGATTACCTTAAACTGTTGAGGCAATTCGCTGGTCAGCATTATCTGTCAGATTCTAATATTAACCTGGTAGAAAATTATAATCCTGACCTGGGTGGACCCATTGTCCATTATTACTGGAGCAATCATTATAATCACTCTTCCTTTAATAATCTTATTATCACAGGACTTTGCGGTATCAGGCCTTCCTTAAGTGATACGCTCACTATAAATCCACTGGTAGATAGCACCATCAGTTATTTTGCATTGAGTAATCTGAATTATCACGGCCACAGGATAACAGTAGTATATGATCGGGATGGAACCAAATATAATATGGGGAAAGGCATCTCAGTTTTAGTGGACAGAAGTCCAACCGATGTTCAGCAGGTAAATGGAAAATACCAGGTAAATCTTGGCCCCACTTTTCATATCATTTCCTTACCACAGAATCCAAATTATGCTTTGAATATCACTCGTACAGGTTATCCTGTACCTTCTGCTTCGATAAATTCTTCACCAGATACTTCTTTATTCCAGGCAATAGATGGCAGGAAATGGTTTTTTTCTGAGATCACTAACCGATGGACAACTGAAGGCTCCAGCTCCTCAACGGACTGGTATGCCCTTGATTTTGGCAAACCACAGGCCGTTTCCATGGTTAGATTTTATCTCATGGCAGATAATAAAACGTTTGGCATTCCTGATTCCGCATCTGTCCTTTATAATAATGGATCCCAGTGGCTGCCAGTAAAACTCGCCGCAGAAAAATCAGCTCCGCTGTCTGGAAATACGGTAAATACCATCTTTTTTGATAAGGTCCAGTCAAGGGGAATCAGGTTAAGTTTTAAACATTCCGGATCCCAGGTGGCTCTCTCTGAGGTTGAATGTTACTGATTTTGAAGAGCTTTCTGCTCTTCCCTGCTGGTCAACAAAATAGGGGAGGATTATGATTATACTAACATCTTTGGCCCTAACTTGCAGAAGGACGGACCTGTTTCAGGAACAACTTTTGCTTGGTAAATAGCGATTCATCACTGGACGGATCTCCTCTTATAATTAATTTTATTAGCATATGAAAGCAGTTATTTTACTGGTGATACTGTTTGTATCGGTATCAGCAAATTCCCAGACGAAGCTGAAGGACCTGTTGTATGGCGGGAAACTGAAAATGGATTCCGGAACAGTGATCCGGAAGGATGATGATCTTAGCACCAAGATAGATACCAGCACAAAAAAACCTGTTGAACAACCTAAAGCTGTCCTTGTTGATGCGGCAACTCCGGATCTTGGTACAAATGGTCTTCCCATAGTACCTGATACTTCAACAGCACTCAAAGACCCTGCAACGGCTCCCAAAGTGAATAATAAATCCTGGAAGGAATTTATTGATGAGTTGACCACTTCACTTCGCACTGAAGTATTGCCAAATAAAAAGATAAAGGACGGGACCTATAATATTTTACTCGAGTATGAAATTGATGTGGACGGGCAGGTAAGGGCTACCAATGTTGCCAGCGATCCTTCCAATACATTTCTTGAGCAGCAAATAAAAGAACGGATCACTTTATCTGCACCCAAAATGGAACCTTTAATGGGTACAAATGGCAAGCCCCGGAAAGCTCAAAAACGACAGACGATAACGGTAACAAAATAATATTATAACATAATTAAAAAGGTCCGGCCTCACAATTGAGGCCGGACCTTTTTAATTCAATGTATCAGAGTGATTCTACTTAATTTTTGGAAAATTCTAATTGGGTCTGAAGGATTCTCTTAAACCTGTCAAAAAGGAAATTGGTGATCTGGTCCCAGCTTTCACGGCATATGGAATCCAGGTCCGCAAGTTCTGTTTCCAGAAAGATTCTGCCGCCGAAATAAGCATATTCTTTGCTTAGATAATTATCAATTTTTTGGGCAAGCGGATGACTATCCGGAATAAAGTCAAGCTTGCGCCATTTCTTCAGCCAGCCTTTAAATCTTATTTCATGAGAATTCTTTAATGTACCAATCATTGTATTGATCTCATGAATGGGGATCGTTTGTCCACTATAAATGGGGGACAGTCCGCTAAGCATTATATTGATCTCCCCCAGATACTCGTCTGCTTCCTTACGTTGGGAGAAGTATTCCTGGTACATGTTTTTCAATTCGTCTTCCCTTCCAATTTTTTTTGCATTGGCAAGGAAAAAATGAATGGCAGTCTTATCTGTCTCATTTAGCTTGTCACGATCTGCTGTTTTTTCTCCTTCAAGTTTCTCAGCCAGTTCAGCTGCCTGCTTCCAGCTATGCTTTTTACCATCAAGGTCAAACGTCTTGGTAGTGATGTTCCTGTTTGCAATTGCCTTCAGGATTTCGATATCTGTTTCCAGCGCCTGTATTTTTTTAAATCGTGTAGCATTTTCTGGTGAAAATAATTCTGAGAAGGTCTTTGAAGAAGCTTCCCCATTTGTTTCCAACTGGTCTTTTTCCAAAATACTTATCTGGCGGCCACTGAAATATCCATTGTATGCATCAGGTAAAACGTATCGTTGAATATCGGCAGAATACTGGTCTTCAAATTCCTTTTCGTTGATAGTCGTTGTTTGTTTTTCTTTAACCCGTTCATATATTTTGCGGGTCATATCTGCCTGGATTTGTGTAGAATTATCAAATAATACCCAGGATGTATCGTCGATAATTTCAGCCTTGACGTCAAGATTATCCAGGTGATGTTGCCGGTCATCCGTAGATGGGTGAGATGCCCATTGATCTTTGTAATTGATCCTCGAAAAGTTATTATTATCAATGAATGACCTTGTAATTACCGGCATTTCATTTTTGATGTCGAGTTTGTATTCGTTCGCTATTTGCTTTACAATGATGCGCTGGTTTTGGTAAACATTTTCACTTATCTTTTTCTCTTTAAGCAGTTCATTGCATTTCTGAAGGGTGATATTATAGCCACTATTGCCGATCTCTAATTTTCTTAAAGCGGTAACAAGGCTTTCACTTCCGCTGACACTTGCAGCTACTGCATCTGCATGGAATTCCATTTCACGGGATAACCGCATATAGCTTTTATTTATTACGCCATATACTTTTCGTAACACCCATTGAATGCCTTCTGCAATCCGTGCAGTAACCATGGCAAAGAAAGCAAACGTGCCATGAACATTTGCAAATCCCTGCAGCATGTTTTGATAGGAATTATTATCGAACAGCATATTGAAAATAACCTTGTTCACATTGTACACAAAGCTGCCAAGCTTCATGCTCCTTTGTGAGAAATGTCCAAATTCATGGGCCATAACTGCTTTGAATTCACTTACACTGAGGATATTGACCAGGCCAAGGCCTATCTGTAAATTTTTACGGACCGGAAAGAACATACTCCAGAAACTCGAATTGTAAAATACACAGGCATTTACTTCAGGTGATAAGTATATCTTTTTAGGAAACGGAGTATGTGTGTCTTTAGTTAGCTGCCGGATAAATGCAAATAGTTTTGGCTGGTCTTTTTCTGTTATCTCAATACTTCCTGAATTGTCAAACTTTGAAACCGCAAACATGAATTTGACCAGGAATACGAATACCATGATCCCCAGGCCAATCAGGCCAGCTCCTATAAGGATCGTGATCATTCTTGGTATGGTAATAATGATCAGGAAGCCTCCGTATACACATCCGGCGATCAATGCGATAGATAATAAAAAGAGAAGGATATAAACAATGAAAAAAAAGATGATCGATCCCATTGTTCCGGCAACTTCCTTTTTAAATGCTGTACCTGGTTCAGTTATATGTGATGGCACATTCCGTGGAGTTGCTGGATAAATAAATTTTGTACTTGACATGGCGGTTAATGGTGGTTAAAAATCAGAAAAAGATACAAAAACTCTTTGCAGATACACAGCCAGCCAAATCAATTATACTTTAAAGGATAGAAATAGTGATCCAACACAAGATTTGATAGGGAAGAGGGGTAAATAGGAAGGCCAGGGTTCTAAAATTAAAATGCAAATTACTGTTATCCAATAATTTGCATTTTTGCCTGTTGACCCATATGGATTCGAACCATAAATGACTGAACCAAAATCAGTAGTGTTACCATTACACCATGGGTCAATTCCACTCCAACTCCTGTTCGGAATTGGGAGTGCAAAAATAGGGTTTACCGCGGTTTCACCCAAATGGTTTTTGCTTCCTTTTTAGTTCTAATCCGTTAAAAATTAAAGGCTGATGGCAGATTGTGCGGACTGCTCTTTTTCTTCCCTATCCTTCAACTCTTTGATCTTATCCAGCGCCCCTGCTACCACATCACACATAACAGTATAAAGCGCCCCCTGACGGTAATTGGCATATATATATTCCAGCGCCTCATTCTCATCCGGGATGACGAGTACAGGCAGCGAAGCATTCACATTTTCAATCCCTTCTTTTAATAAATTGATGATCTCATCCGCTGTACGGCCACGCAGGTTCTTGTCGCACCGGATAATGATCTCATCAAAACACCGGGCAGATATTTCTCCCAGTGCCCTGATATCCTCATCGCGCCGGTCACCGGTGCCTGAAATTACTCCAATGCGGGAAGGGTAATCCAGCCGACCAATAAAATCACAGAGCAACTGTAAACCATGCGGATTATGCGCAAAGTCCGCCACCATGGTAAAGTTCCTGAAGTGAAAGAAATTCAGTCTTCCTGGAGTTTGTACTGAAGATGGCATAAAGGAAGTCAGTGCGGACCGGATATCTTCAATAGTAATATCCCTGAATAAATAAGTAGCCAGCACAGAAGGCAGGCAATTCTGGATATTATGAGTAGCCTTTCCTTCAAATGTGATCGGGATATCTTTAACTGCCATCACGCGTATCTTCCAGTTACCCTTCATGATACTTACATATCCGTTTTCATAAACTGTGGCAAGACCGCCCCGGGCACAATGCCGTTTGATCCTTGGATTATTTTCATCCATGCTGAAAAGTGCCACGTTACAATTCAGCCCTTCTTTCATTTTATATACCAGATCATCATCAGCATTCAGGATGGCATAGCCATGAGGGAAAACAGTTTCGGGAACTACAGCTTTTACTTTAGCCATCTGTTCTACCGTATTGATACCGGCAAGTCCCATATGATCTGCAGCTACGTTGGTAACAATGGCTACATCACAATGCTGGAAAGCAAGGCCTGCTTTCAATATCCCTCCGCGTGCACATTCCAGAACGGCAAAATCTACTGTAGGATCCTTTAAAACAAAGGCTGAACTTATCGGTCCGGTGCAATCACCCTTCATCATCATCTGATTCTGGATATAAACACCATCACTTGTAGTATAACCAACCTTCTTACCGGCTGATTTGGCGATATGTGCTGTTAACCGGGTGGTTGTTGTTTTGCCGTTCGTCCCTGTAATGGCAATAATGGGAATACGTCCAATACTTCCGCGTGGAAACAACATGTCAACCACCGGCTCTGCCACATTTCTTGCTATTCCTACTGCAGGCTCAATATGCATTCTGAATCCCGGGGCCGCATTAACTTCCAGTATTGCTCCACCGTTTTCAGAAACTGGTGTTCGGAGATCGGGCGTCATGATATCAATACCGCAGATATCCAAACCGATTATGCGTGCAATGCGTTCGCACATGAAAATATTTGCAGGGTGCACCTCATCAGTTACATCAGTGGAGGTTCCACCCGTGGAAAGGTTGGCAGTAGGTTTTAATAATACGAGTTCACCTTTTGGAGGCACGCTATCCATCGTATACCCTTTTTCATCCAGCATTTTCTGAGTGAACTGATCAATGGTGATCTGGGTCAGCACTTTTTCATGCCCATATCCACGGCGCGGATCTTTATTGGTTTCATCTACCAGCCATTGAATGTTGTGAAGGCCATCCCCAATCACAGAAGCGGGTGTACGCAATGCAGCACAAATGAATTTATAATCGATCACCAGACATCGGAAATCTACTCCGAGTATATAGCGTTCAATAATTACACTGCGACTAAACCCCTGTGCCGCCTCAAATGCACGCAATGCCTGGTCCCAGGAAGTTATATTGGTAGTATTTCCTTTACCGTGGTTGCCATCAATGGGTTTTATGACAAGAGGATACCCAAATTTTTCTATGGCCTCGCGCAATCCATCCTCAGTTCGGATTACAGTTCCCTTTGGTACAGGGATCTCTGCTGCTTCCAGTAACATTTTAGTTTCCTCCTTATTGCAGGCTATATCAACTGCAATATTGGAAGTAGTGGAAGCAATAGTGGCGCGCACTCTTTTCTGATTCACGCCATATCCTAACTGTACAAGGCTTTGTTTATTTAGCCGGATAAAAGGAATGCCCCGTTTGGCAGCTTCATCAACAATACAACCGGTTGAAGGCCCTAGCCTGGTGTCTTCCCTGATCTCACGCATTTCCTGGATATCTTCTTCCATATTGTAATCCTGGCCATCTATCAGTGCCTGCACAATGCGGACTGCTGCTTTGGCTGCATAAACGCCGGCATCTTCTTCCATATAATCAAAAACCACATGATAAATGCCATCCTTTTCACCGGTGCCTCTTGTTCTGCCAAACCCGCAATCCATGCCCGCAAGTGTTTGGATCTCCAGCGCCACATGTTCAATCACATGTCCCATCCACGTACCAGATTCTACACGTTGAAAAAACCCACCGGGCACACCCTCACTGCAACGATGTTCCTGTAAACTGGGAAGAAGTTTTTCAAGCCGATCCCGGAAACCTGGTATCTGATTGGAAGGCTTTTGCTCCAGTTCCTCCAGGTCCAGCTTCATCTGGATAAGTTTGGGGCGACGAACACTCCAGTAATTAGGCCCTCTCAGCACTTTAATTTCCAGTATACGCATACAAAACTCAGGTTTATCTGAAATTAGTTGATTTTAGGCAAGCTGCCAAAGAGGCGATAACAAACAAAAGGGATACCAACACGTCTGTACCGCAATCTTTCACACTTATCAAGTTTGAATTCCCTGCTCAATATTATTTCCTAATTTACCCTGTTCTTGCTACATTCATTACTCAACCAAAACGCATGAGGATTTTAAATTTTACTCTCCTTCTTCTGTTTTTTTGCTGCACGGTAATAGCCCAGGATAAGGACAAGGACTGGGTAAGTAAAAATATTTCGGTTACACGCCATCAAATGAAGCTGGGAACTGAGGTATTCAATTATACGGCCACTACCGGCTACATGGAAATGAAGGATGAAAAGGATACCTTAAAAGCTAATCTTTTCTTTATAGCCTATACAAAAGATGGTGAACCAGATCCTGCCAAACGTCCCATTCTTTTTTCATTTAATGGTGGTCCGGGCTCAGCTTCCGTATGGTTGCACATGGGTGCGCTAGGACCAAAGATCGTACAGATGACCGATGAAGGGAATACACTGCCTCCTCCCTATAAGTACGCAGATAATCCAAATACCTGGCTTGATAAAGCTGATATTGTATTTATTGATCCAATGATGACCGGCTACACCAGGCCTGCCGGTAAAACGCTACAGGCAGAATTCACCGGGTTTGATAATGATCTCAGCTTTGTGGGTGATTTTATTCGACTTTATATAACCAGGTATAAACGGTGGTCCTCTCCCAAATTTATCACCGGCGAAAGTTATGGCACCACACGGGCAGCAGCCCTTTCCGGATATCTCCAGGAACGCCATGGACTTTATGTGAACGGCATCATTCTTATTTCTGCGATACTTGATTTTGGAACAGTCAGATCAGACAGGGGGAATGATCTCCCATTTACTTTGCTCCTGCCTACTTATGCAGCCACCTCATGGTATCATAAAAAGCTGGACCCGAAATATAATAGTCTTCCTTCTTTATTGCAGGAAGTCCAGCAGTTTGCAGTCAATGAATACAATGATGCATTGATGAAAGGAGACA
This sequence comes from Segetibacter sp., assembly GCA_021154405.1. Classification (GTDB taxonomy): domain Bacteria; phylum Bacteroidota; class Bacteroidia; order Chitinophagales; family Chitinophagaceae; genus JAJKIP01. The sequence goes on from JAJKIP010000284.1 coordinate 15,900, forward strand.
GGCTTTCGGCTGAAGAAAGGCACTCGGTGATAAATAAACTGCATAACTATACCGGGCTTTCCACCGATTATCTGGACGAGACCAATCTCCGTATTTCCGTTGGCAGGTATAATAAAGAACTAATGCGAAAAGAAGGTAAAACTGTTGGTCGCCTGGACTCTCGCATTACTGGTAGTGACTATGATGCAGCAGGTGAAGAGTATGACTATGATCCCAGCCTTAATATTGCCATTTTTGGTACCTATACAA
>JAJKIP010000285.1 GCA_021154405.1 Segetibacter sp.
CCAGACGAAAAACCAGAATCCAGTTACCATCCGAAGAACCTGATTGAATCCAAAACCTGAGAGAAACCGAAAAACCAAGCCTTAAGAAAAGCCGTATTAATCATCAAAATCTTGTACCACCGAAAACAACTCTACACTCTATTGTCCCGTCCAACAAAAAGATTTTGAGAGCTACCCTAACCGGTAGCTTTTTTCTTTTATATTCAATGGTTCGTGTCTGGTGAACCATATAGCAGCCGGTTCCATGGTTCGTGAGATACAAACCATGGCATGCACTCACCCCAGTCCAATTTCGAAATGCCTTTCCGGTATCTGTACATCCAGAAAGCCTTTCTTTACCAGCCTTCTCTTAAACTCCTGTTGCACCTCATACTCACCATGCACAAGGAATAACTGCTTTACCTGGCGTGGATCCTGACAGGCCAGCCATTGTGAAAGGTCTTCATAATCTCCATGAGCGCTCATGCTCCTGATAGATCCTATTTCTGCATTCACCTGATGTTCCACTCCAAATATGCTGACCTCTGTAGCTCCAGCAATCAGTCTTCCTCCCAGGGAATTGGGCTCACAATAACCGGTCATTACAATGCTGTTCCTTGTATTCTCGATATTATTGCTAATGTGGTGCTTTACCCTTCCGGCATCGGCCATACCACTTGCTGAAATGATCACCATTGGGTTATTACGATAGTTTAGTCCTTTTGACTGATCTACTGTTTTGATATATTTCAATCCTTTAAAGGAAAAAGGATCACTATCGGTCTGAAGTATTTTCTGGATCGTTTTATTAAAATATTGGGAATAACTTTTTACTACTTCTGTTGCTTCAATACTAAGGGGGCTGTCCACATAATATTCGAGGTCAGGAAGTGCATTACTCAGTTCCATCTCGTTCAGGGAAAATAATATTTCCTGTGTGCGCCCTACACTGAATGCCGGCAGTATCAGTTTACCCTTTTTATCAAAGCAGGTGTGCTTGATCCATTTCATTAAAATGTCCTGTGTACTGTCCGCTGTATCATGCAAACTATTGCCGTATGTAGATTCGAGCAGGATATAATCGGCTTGTGAAAAAACATCAGGCGAGCGTAGAATAATATCCCTGTACCGGCCAACATCCCCACTGAAGCTGATCCTGGTTTCCTTGCTGTTCTCTTTTATTTTAAGATGCACACAGGCGCTACCAATGATATGTCCTGCGTCAGTGAAGCAAACCTGAACACCTTCCATTATATCAAACCAGTTACCATATTCTCTCTCCTCAAAATGATCCATACTTTTCCGTGCATCATCAATAGTATACAATGGCCTTACATACGGAAGGCCCTGCAATGCCCTGCGTTTATTGGTAGTCTTTGCATCATCTTCCTGTATCTCTGCCGAATCCTCCAGCAATATATTGGTGAGCGTCTTTGTAGCCGGGGTGCAAAATATTTTTCCATTGAATCCTTCAGCGACAAGTTTGGGAATAAGTCCGGAATGATCAATATGCGCATGAGAAAGAACCATTACATCCACTTCCGTTGGATTAAATCCAAACTCCCGGTTTAATGTATCAGTATCCTTCCCCATCCCCTGGAACATACCGCAATCGAGCAATATCTTTTTGCCGCTCTTTAAAGTCAATAGATGTTTGGAACCAGTAACTGTGCGAGCCGCACCATGGAAAGCAATTTTCATATCTAACGTTGAGTTTTCTTATTTCTTTGATTTAAAGGACCAGCTTACAAAAAATTCAGCAACTACCTCTCCAGCCATATTTCTTCCAATTGATTTTGCTTTTACCACACGAGGTTCGCCTGTAAGTATGGCCTCCTCGATCATTTTGCTGAACAGATCGCCATCCTCACAGGTAAAATATGTTCTGCCCGTTGCTTTTTTGGAATAAGTCATGCTGATATCTACCACCAGCATGGATACAGGTGGCTTACGTTGATATAAATAGGCCATGGCAAGTGCACCTGTACTTAATTCTCCAGCCATCGCCAGGCAGGCAAAATAGGTACTTCGAAAAGGGTTTTGGGTAAACCATTTGTATGGTATGGAAACCACGCATTTTCTCTCATCAATTTCACGGATCCTCACCCCGGCAAAATATGCACTGGGCAATTTAGCCAACATAAACATCCTGAATTTTAACGGATGCTTCATCAATTGAATAAACCTGGCCGTATTTTCATTCATTGTGGGAGAATAGATTATTTGTACTGCCCGGGATCAAGGGCCGAAGGAGACCAGTCATTAAAAAACCCAATCACTTTTTCCCTGTCATATCCTTTGTCCTTTTCAAGGTAACCAGAGTTCTGGATATGTAACAATTTGCCATTACCGTCCAGTATCAGGAACACAGGAAACCCGAAACGCTGAGGATACCCATATTTGGCAAGAAGCGCTTCATTCTTGTTTTCTTTGCTATAATTAAGGTGGTATACTACATAATTTGCTTTGATCACGGAATCGATAGAAGCATCTTTGGTGACCAGATCATTGAAGCGATAACACCAGATACACCAATTGCCACCAATCTGCACAAATACATGCTTTTTGGAGTTCTTTGCCAGCTTCACATCCTTCTCAATGGCAGACTTTGCATTCTCCGTGGGACTATACAGATTGAACTTTGTAAGGTCCTGCGCATTCAATACCGAATAGAACATCATCAATGCTACCAACCAGATTGTTTTCTTCATAATTACCGTTTATCTAATGCAACAATTGTGGCTACCACTTTGTTGTCTGTGGCACCTGTTTTAAAATGAAAGGTACCATCATTATTTCCATTAAATGTTACTGAACGTCCTAATTGACTTTGCAACGCTTCATTAACTTTCCCCGCATAACTGGACTGGCCACTGGCGCTTATCGCATCATTTACCTTTTTATAATCCAATTGATCTTTGGTTACCACAATCGCAATATAATCCCTATTGCCCACACTGTCTGCAGTTAATGACTGCCCTTTTGGAAACAGGCGATAACCGGTGATACCACAATAGGGAGAATGCTTCTCCGTATAAGGAAACAGTACATAGCTGCTGCCATTTGTTTCCTGTCCAAAAATATAGGTATAGCATTCTGTAGTATTCTTCACTTCCATTTTGAAACGTGTACCAGGTGAAATGGGAGAAACAGTTTCAAAAGTATTATTACCTGCAGAACGCAACTGTATATATTGTTTGGTATCGTTATTAACTAATCCAAAGCTGCATTCCAGTGGAATGGCAGCAACATTGGCTGATTTGGGTAATGGATCTATGCCGTAGGCTTCTCTCACATATTCTTTAAAATCTCCATAGCGTACCCAGGCAACACCATTATTACCCCATTGGGGCGTCCAGCTATTCATTAGCTGGAAGGCTCCACCAAATTTGCGGTCATCATAGCCAATCACACACATTGCATGCCCCCCCATTCCCATCTTGGAAGCATCCATACCTGATGGCTGCCACAATTCCTTACCCATCATATCCTGCATAAAACTTTGGCCTACCATCATACCAATCACCACTGGTGCATCTTTGGCCAAATGTTCTTTTACTGCACGTACATTGATCTGGTTAACATTATCTCCTTCAGTTAATCTTGTAAATCCATGAATGGTGTTTTGACGGCCTTCCTGTATCTGGGTAGAACTGGGCTCGCTTTCACAATCCTGGTCATTATAGGGATATTCTTTCAGCGGAACACCACCATTTTTCTGCATTGCCTCCATGGCTCTTTGCACGTATGAACCCTGGCAACCATCCAGTCTGATCTGATTGTATAAATAGGATGGACTAAATACAATGGAATTGGGATCGACCCCCGTTGCAGCTGCAGTTAAAATTGTCTGCGCAGCATAGGCGCTGCTCCAGGCAACACAACTTCCCTGTTGGCCCTGATCGCCCCGTGAAGGTGCATACTTTAATAAGGATACTGCTTCAGGAAGCGGGTTCTTATTATTATCATCTTCCAGCCCTTCATAAACTGATGCTTTATTGAATTCAGCCGGATTAAAACTATAGCCGCTTTGTGAGAATAGTTTAGTTATCTGTTCCGCATTACAATTTCCTTTTCCTAACAGGAAATAGGCACCCGCCGCAATCACTACCAATAATATGATGCCCTTTCCCCTGAACAGTGTCAATAAAAGTGGGATCAGTGCTGCCAGTCCCCCACCGCCACCTGGTAAATTGGGTCCTTTTCCACCACCTCCACCCTGGTCATCATTAAAATCATTGTTCTGGTCTTGCGGGTCATCTGTCATCCGGATAGGCATAAAAGTCAATTTTGTAATTGAATGTAGTACTTTCAATTCATATATGAATGGATTGAACCTTCATTAACAGGTTAAATCTAATTTCTCACAGAGGCTACCATTTTTAAAGAAGTTTCGTCAATTTTGAGAAATATCAGCTGCATGTTCAGAACCATCATCCTTATTTGCTTATTATTCATAATTCCTTTTTCCCTGGTGGCACAAAGGATTGGAAATGTTACCCTGAATAAAGGACAGGTTATCCAGGTTCGCGTAGATATGACAAACAATAGTTTCCAGACAGCAGGTGCACAGGTTATAAATTTCAAATGTAAAGGGTCGGCCATTCGCAACCTTACCTGTACTAACGTATCTCCCAACAGGATTACAATTCACTATGAGATGCAGGAGATGGCTTTTACTTTTGACGGAATGGGTCAGAAAATGAATTTTGATTCTAAAAATGATGAAGATCTCAAGAACTTATTCGGCCCCTATTTTAAAACGGTACTTTCGAAACCGTATGATATTATTTATGATTCCAGTGGTGTCATCGTTTCGGTAAAAACAGATACTGCAAAAATGGTTGATCCAGATGGGAAATTGGCTACCATTATTGATATGATTAAACCAATAATGGATGAAGTAGGCTTTTCTAATTTGGGACCCTACTTTTTTAGTCTATTACCGGGAGATTCCGCTACCATGAATAAGCCATGGGCAAGAAATGTTGAATCAATATCAGAGTTTTCAAACTTCTCTTTTAAATTAAATTCAATTACGGATTCAACCGTTCATTTAGGTATCACCATAGAAGGGATTTACAATAATTCTTCAGAAATTATGGGCCGAATCACAAAGACCAGTGGGACCATTTCTGGCTATGGCACAATGATTATTGATCGCAAGACGGGCCTGCTGAAAACAAAATCTTATACTGCTAATTCAAAAGGAACAATAGAGGCAATGGGTGGCACAGCACCGATAAACGGAAAAGCTGATGTACTTGTTGATGTACATGTAAAATAGGAGCCTGATATCACCTCAATGGCACCTGGTTCTTCAACAGATCACTCCACTCCTCTCTTTTCCTGATCAGTTTTGCTGTTCCATTATTGTAGAACACTTCAGCGGGACGATATCGAGAGTTGTAATTGGAAGACATTTCAAAACCATACGCACCTGCATTGTAAAATACCAGAAGATCGCCTTCCCTTACTTCATGTAATTTTCGATCCGAAGCAAACGTATCAGTCTCACAGATATAACCAGTAACGGTATATATCTTTTCTTCACCAGTGGGATTTGAGATATTTACGATATGATGGTATGCCTCATAGAACATGGGCCTGATCAGGTGATTCAACCCACTATTAACGCCAGCAATTACTACAGAATGAGATTCCTTTAACACATTCACCCTGGTGACCAGATACCCGCATTCACTCACCATGAATTTTCCTGGCTCAAACCATAACTGATATTTTTTTCCGGATTGGAATAAATGTGTCTCCAGGTAATTTTTCAACTTCCTGCCAATAGCCGCCATATCTGTCTCCTCGCCATCCGGTTCATAGGGAACTTTAAATCCACCACCCAAATCAATCACCTGCAGGTCCGTGAAATGAGGAACCAGGTCCGCCAGCACTTTAATTCCGGCTATAAATACATCTGGATCCTTTATGTCACTTCCGGTATGAATATGAAGCGTCTTAATGTTAATGTTGAAGGCAGTCACAATTTCTTTCAGAATATCCAGCTGCTCCAAAGCTATACCGAATTTACTCTTCTCATGACCTACCGATATTTTGAGGTTGCCACCCGCAAGGATGTTCGGCCTCATCCGTACTCCTATCGGGTAACTATTGCCGAATTTCTTTCCAAACTTTTCAAGGTTAGAAAGGCTGTCGATATTCACATGAACTCCGTAGCTCACCGCCTCTTCAATTTCTTCAAAGGCAATCCCGTTAGAAGTGTATAATATTTTTTCAGGTTTTACACCGGCATGAAGTGCCAGCTTAACTTCATTAATGCTGCTGCAGTCAATTCCGCAACCCAGGGAATCAATATGCTTGAGGATATGAATATTGGTCAATGCTTTTGAAGCATAGAAAAAGCGGGTATCTATACCCTGGAAGGCGGATACCAGTTTCTGGTACTGCTCTTTTATTTTCTCACCATTGTAAACATAGACGGGTGTTCCGAATTCAGTGGCAATAGCAGATAATTGCTGAGGGGAAATAGAAGACACTGGGAAGCTTAAAGATTTAATAAGTTGTTTATCTCTCGCGAAGATAGTAACTCAAAGGCAACCTATTCTCCTTCGTCGTTCTTTTCAATCAATTCACCTTCTTCAGATACTTCCATCAGGATATCCTGTTCTCCTTCACTCTCTTTTTCTTCTTTGGGAATCTCTGCCTGGGGAAGGGTGTCCTTCATAACCGTGGGCTCAACCAGCTGATCTGCGAGGATCTCTCTGATCTTTGGAAGGTCTTCAGCGGAATTAATACCGAAATAATCCATGAAGGTCCTTGATGTTGAATATAACAAGGGGTGACCAGGCATTTTTTCATTGCGGCCGCAGATAATGATCAGTTCTTTTTCCAGTAATTTCTGAACGGCATAATCGGAGCTCACGCCACGGATAGCTTCAATCTCCCCCTTGGTCACTGGCTGTTTATAAGCAACAATAGCAAGTGTTTCCAGGGAAGCCGCAGAAAGACGCTTCAGGAATTTATCGCCATTGAGTTGGGCGATGGTCTTATGATAGGCTTTTTTGGTAAGGAATTGCCAGCCACCACCACTTTGCCTGATCTCAAAAGGATAGAAATCGGAACCATATTTTTCAACAATGCCTTCAATGGCTGATTCAACCTGATCAAGCGTTATTTTATCCTCCATGAATCCAAAGGCGCCGTTCGCCAATTCAGTCACTTCGAGCGTTGTGAGGGGTCTGTCACTTGCAAAGATCAGGGCTTCAATGTGCGGGATCAGATTAGTAATTTCCATAGTCCTTTCTACTAATTCGGGAATAAATTATTCAAATCGTTTCTTAAACGTCGAAATTACAGTGGCAGTACTGAAGATTAAAACACACTTATTCACATTTCTAACCGCTAACTATTAATAAATAATTATGCTAGCAGCTACAATTATGCCTAAAACAGTTAAAGTTTAACCTTGTAATGCGGCGGCGCCGGCTACGATCTCCGTAAGTTCTGTTGTAATAGCAGCCTGCCTTGCGCGGTTATAAGAGATCTTCAGGTTACGCAGCATCTCATTAGCGTTCTCGCTTGCTTTATCCATAGCCGTCATCCTGGCTCCATGTTCAGAAGCATTTGAATCAAGTACGGCCTTATATAATTGGGTGTTGAGGATCTTGGGCATCAGTTCAGCAATCAGTTCTTCTTTGGAAGGGTCATAAATGAAATCTGCCTTCTTCTCTCCTTCTTTCTTTTCCAGTTTGGGAATTGGAAGGAATCTTTCTACTTCAAATTTTTGTGTAGCGGCATTCTTAAACTGACTATACACTATCTCAATAACATCAAACTGCTTTTCTTCAAATGCCTTCATGGCTGCCTGCGCAGCTTTCTGTACATTTTCAAATGTCAATTGCAGGAAGATATCTTTATGTGTCGCATCTGCCTTATAATTATTCTTTAAAAAATGCTCATAGCCCTTCTTGCCAATATTCCAGATGGTCACATTCCCTTTGCGATACTGAGCATCATATTTTTCAAGAATGGTCAGCTTTGTCAGTTTGATCACATTGCTGTTGAAGGCACCGGCCAGACCACGGTCACTTGTTAAAACGAGAAATAGCACTTTTTCAATGGGTCTTTCTGCTGCGAGCGGCATGGAAACCTCTCCCTCACTATTGCTGACGATATTGGTCAGCATTTCCTGAAGCTTTTTGGCATAAGGGCGCATCTGCACAATTGCATCCTGGGCTCTGCGCAATTTGGCAGCGCTCACCATTTTCATGGCTTTGGTAATCTGCTGGGTGCTTTGAACTGATTTAATCCTGTTGCGGACTTCCTTAAGCTGACCTGACATGAGGGAAATTTATTATGTTAAACACTGAAATTGAATGAATTATGTCTATGCTGACAAACTCCTTCACTATTCCTGAATTAACGGCGGCAAAGGTAGGCGCGAAACTTCAATTTTCAATAATGGGTGCAAATAATCTTCTTACTGTGAGTAAAGGTTTAATAAAGGATACATACAGGATAGATAGAGGATACATAGACGATACATAAAGGATGGATAGTTTCCAAATGCAGTAAGAGTGCAGTCGGAATGCAGTTGGAGTGCAGTCGGAGTGCATTTGGAGTACTATTAAATATGAATTGGGGCAAGGATACCTTACAGGGAGTCCTTGAGAATCAAGCTCCTGTTCAGGCTGTAACTAAGGTAAAAGCGGCCTCCGGCCTTCATCGTTTCGGGCAATTCCTTGTCTTCCTCCCTGAACAATTCCAGGTAAACCGGACCATTTTTGAGATCCCTAAGGTCTTCGCGTGTGATAATCAGGGGTTTATTATCGAAGCTGTCAATTTTTTCAACGCCCCGCCCATAGAATGAAGTGTCAGTGATCAGGACGCGAACATGACCTTCCGGCTTAACGCCTTCCAGTTCCAGCACCAGGTCCCTCCTGTCAATTATTGAGTCTGGTTCCGACTTAAAACCCACTACAGGAAATTCAAATTTTGATTTGTACTGCCGGTTTTTGTTATCGGTAAATACAATGCTGTGCTCGCCAGCAAATTCATTGGCGGGAACGATGAACTCGTAATAAGGACCCGTAAATTTTGTACTATCTGGCTGCAGCACCTGATTATCCAGCATTACGCTGGAAGGAGCTTGTAATAAAAGCGCCGGCTGATCGGGACCACCGGCCCGGTATTGCAATTTGATGGTGATATTACCAGTTTCTTCATCTCCCCAGGCGATATAATCGAAATAAATATCATTGGGATCCATTTTCTCTTCGCGGAAATCAATGTTGGTGCATCGCCAAAAAACAAGTAACAGCAGTGCCATTGCAGCAGCGGCCTGTAATTTCATGGTACAAAATTGTTGATATACGATCCCAATTGCAAATCTTTTTGACCTGTTAAATGCCTGAAAACCCTAAACTTTCCCTCATAACTAAGCATTATCTTTGCCAGCCCATTCCTGGAATGGGCTGCGGACCCTGTCAAATTGGCTCGCCAGGCTGTGTAGCACCCTTTTTGACAAGTTATGTCTCATATAATAACCTATAATCATGCTCGGAATTATTTCGAAAATCTTTGGCGGCAATAAATCTGAAAAGGACGTTAAGAGGATTACTCCCATTGTTGAAAAGATCAATCAGAATTTTGCCTTCTACGCGTCTTTGTCAAACGACCAGCTCCGCAATAAAACACAGGAGTTCCGTGACAGGATCAAGGTGCACCTGCGTGAAATTGATGAGGAGATCTCTTCAAAAAATAAAGCTGCGGAAGAGCTTCCCTTCAATGACCTGCTGGGAAAGGATGCCATTTACCAGGAAGTAGATAAACTGAAAAAAGACAGAGATAAAAAGATTGAAGAAGCCCTGGAAGAAATACTTCCCGAAGCATTTGCCGTAGTAAAAGAAACAGCCCGCCGTTTTAAAGAAAATACTGAGATCAGCTCCACTGCCACACAACTGGATCGCGACCTGAGCGTAAAAAAGAATTATGTACGTATTGAAGGCGATCAGGCCATTTATAAAAATTCATGGACGGCCGCTGGTGGTGAGGTTACCTGGAACATGCTGCACTATGATGTGCAATTGATCGGTGGTGCAGTGCTTCATTCCGGAAAGATTGCGGAAATGGCAACAGGTGAAGGTAAAACCCTGGTATCTACCCTCCCTGCCTACCTGAATGCATTGCCTGGTGAAGGTGTTCATATAGTAACAGTAAATGATTACCTGGCCCGTCGTGACCAGGAATGGAACGGAACCATCTTTGAATGGCTGGGTCTGAAAGTGGATTGTATTGATAAGCACCAGCCGAATAGTGAAGAAAGAAGACAGGCATATTTGGCTGATATCACTTATGGCACTAACAATGAATTTGGTTTTGACTACCTGAGAGATAATATGGTTCACTCACCAGATGAAATGGTGCAACGCAAACACCATTTTGCAATGGTAGATGAGGTTGACTCGGTATTGATCGATGATGCCCGTACGCCTCTAATCATTTCCGGTCCTGTATCAAGAGGTGAAGACCAGCAGTTCCACGTTCACAAGCCCCGTATCCAGCAACTGGTGCAGGAGCAGGAGCGCATTGTCAGAAATGCCTTGAACGAAGCAAGAAAAGCTTTTGAAAAAGGTGAAGATGATCCCAAAAATGGAGGCTTACATCTTTTCCGCGCTTTTAGAGGATTGCCCAAATATGGCCCTCTGATCAAATTTCTGAGTGAGCCCGGCAATAAAGTAAAAATGCAGAAAGCAGAAACCTATTATCTGCAGGATCAGGAGCGCAATATGCGTATTGTGGATGAAGAATTGCTGTTCCATATAGATGAAAAACAGAATTCGGTTGACCTTACAGAAAAGGGATTGAATATGATCACCCGCTCCGGCGAAGATCCTGAATTCTTCATATTGCCTGATATTGGCGTACAGCTGGCTGAAATAGAAAAATCAGAAGACAGTACAGATGAGAAATTGCGTCGCAAGGAAACTGTATTGAATGAGTATGCACAGAAAGCAGACCGCATTCATACCGTTCAGCAATTGCTGAAAGCCTATTCACTTTTCCAGAAAGACGTTGAATATGTGGTAATGGACGGTGCCATCAAGATCGTGGATGAGCAAACCGGTCGTATCCTGGATGGTCGCCGCTATAGTGATGGTCTCCATCAGGCAATCGAAGCAAAGGAAAACGTGAAGATCGAAGCAGCTACTCAAACATACGCAACCATTACTTTACAGAATTACTTCCGTATGTACCACAAGCTGGCTGGTATGACTGGTACAGCGGAAACAGAAGCGGGTGAGTTGTGGAGCATTTACAAACTGGATGTTGTTACCATACCCACTAACCTGAAAATGGTCAGGGATGATAAACAGGATCTCGTTTATAAAACCAAGCGCGAAAAATATAAAGCAGTTATTGACGAAATAGAAAACCTGCGTAATGCTGGTCGCCCGGTACTGGTAGGTACCACTTCTGTGGAGATCAGTGAATTATTGGGACGAATGTTGCAACAGAAAAAGATCCCACATAATGTATTGAACGCAAAACAGCACGCAAGAGAAGCACAGGTGGTTGCTGAAGCCGGATTGCCCGGTGCTATCACCATTGCAACAAATATGGCTGGTCGTGGTACGGATATTAAACTCGGGCCTGGTGTGAAAGAAGCCGGTGGTCTTGCCATCATTGGTACTGAAAGACATGAAAGCCGGCGCGTTGACCGTCAGTTACGCGGTCGTGCAGGTCGCCAGGGTGACCCTGGTACTTCACAGTTCTATGTATCGCTGGAGGACGACCTGATGCGGATGTTTGGATCTGAACGTATCGCCTCATTAATGGATAAGCTGGGATACAAGGAAGGTGATGTCATCCAGCATAGCATGATCAGTAACAGTATCCAGCGTGCACAGAAAAAAGTAGAAGAAAACAACTTCGGTATTCGTAAGCGTCTGCTGGAATATGACGACGTAATGAACAAGCAGCGGAATGTTGTATATGGAAAACGTCAGCATGCGTTGTTTGGTGAACGTTTGGCACTGGATATCGATAATTCCTTCTATTTAATGGCCGATGATCTTGTAGGAGGGTTTCGCGAACTTGAAGATTATGAAGGATTCAAGATGGCCTGCATAGTTAATTTCGGCCTCGATACAAAAATAGATGAGGAAGATTTCAAAAGAGGTGACCTTAAGCAGGTAACCGATAAATTATATAAGGAAGCCACTGAAAATTATAATGCGCGGAAGGAAGAACTGAAGAAGAACGCAATCCCGGTTTTCAAGAACATTCGTCTTACTCAGGGAAGCCATATAGAAAATGTTGTTGTGCCTTTCACAGATGGCAAGAAAGGCCTGAATGTGCTGGCTTCGCTTGATAAGACCTTATCTTCTGGCGGTGAGGAACTGGCCGGAGGATTGGAGCGTACCATAACACTGGTGGTTATTGATGATTCCTGGAAGGAACATTTGCGTGCAATGGATGATCTCAAGCAAAGCGTGCAGACAGCTTACCTGGAACAAAAAGATCCTTTGGTAATCTACAAGGTAGAAGCCTTTGAGCAGTTTAAGAATATGAGTATGGAAGTGAATAAGAATATTGTTTCCTTCCTGTGTCATGCCAATATTCCTGCGGCACAACAACAGAATGCTCAGTTAAAAGAAGGTCGCCAGGAAAAAACAGATTACAGCAAGATGCGTGCGAATAAAGAAGAGATTGATTCAGCGGGCCAGGATTATGCAGCCAATGAAAGGGATAAATATGAGCCGGGTGGCGGCGGCACTGATGTAGCGGTTAAACAGGAGCCGGTAAAAGTAGGTCCAAAGATTGGAAGGAATGATCCCTGTCCATGTGGAAGTGGCAAGAAGTACAAGCATTGCCACGGAAAAGACGCGTAAAGAAATTCAGGTATATAAATAAAAACGGTCAATTGAAATATTTCAATTGACCGTTTTTATTTATCGGGCTCAAGCTAAAACCCTTTCAGGTTATATTTCTTGTTATACTTGTCGTTAAGCTGCTTTTGTTTATCATCCAGGTCAATCTTGCGACCCTGAATAAAAGCATCAGTCACTACGCTTTTGCGCATATCCAGAATATCACCTTCACTGATCACGATATTGGCATCTTTACCTGCTTCAATGGTCCCCGTTTTATCTGCAACACCAAGGATCTTCGCGGCGTTTAAAGTAATTGCCTGCAAGGCTTCTTCTTTGGTTAAACCATAAGCTGCTGCTGTACCGGCATTGAAAGCCAGGTTGCGGCCACGGGTCTGACCATCATCGTCAGAAATAGAAAACAATACTCCCGCTTTCTGAAGCATAGCCGCAGTTTTATAAGGCTGATCCACATCATCATCCTCCAGCGTAGGAAGACTGTGGGGCTGACTGAGGATAACTGAAACATTATTCTGTTTAAGCAGGTCCGCAATCTGCCAGCTGTCTGAACCACCAACAATCACCATATCAAATCCGAATTCTTTTACAAAATCCAGTGCTACCAAAATCTGCTTGACCGTATTGGCATGCACATACAATTTCTGGGATTTATCATATAAACCTTTTACAGAAGCGAATTTCAGGTTGGTTTCTTCGTGAGTGGGTTCGGCCAGATAGCCTTTTGCTTCCTTGAAAAATGTTTTGAGTTCATCGATCTTATCCAGCCCTTCTTTAACCGGATCAGGCTGAGGCTGTGCATTTGGACCACCCGCTCCACCGCCCCCACCAAAACGACGCGTAGGACTGGGCAAGAGGGTTGGCATATATAAATGCATGCCTTCATCCGTTTTAATTGCAGCATCCTCCCAATTCCAGGCATCCAGTTGCACAACGGAAGAAGACCCTGCCAGCAGGCTGCCATCAGGAACAATATTGGCCATTAAAATACCATTGGAACGAAGCGTATTGATCACTTTTGAGTCGGTGTTGTATGCGATTATACTTCTTATATTAGGATTCATCTCTCCAATTTCCCGTGAATCATTAGATGCCCTTACAGCGCCTATTTCAATTAGACCAAGGCTGCTGGTTGGAAGGATCAGACCGGGATAAACTTCCTTGCCTTTAGCGTCTATTACAGAGACCTCATTTGAAGGAATAACAATATCGGTACCAACAGCTTCAATTTTTGAATCTTTTATTTTGATCACACCATTGGTGATCACTTTTCCATTACCCACATGGATAGTGGCATTCTTTATATAGGTATATCCTGTATGTGGTCTCGCAGGCGAAACCGTTTCCTGGGAAAAAGCAGCCATTGCTACCAGGGAAAGAATAAACAGGCTGAATATATTTTTCATTTTCTATTGTTTTTGCTTTGAACATTATTGAGGGACTATTCTTCTTCTACATCAATTACCAGTAAACCGTGATCATGATAGTGATCACTGCAGGTGTGCATTACCTGGTAACTGGGTTCAGCAGGCTTTACGGGGGCCCCACTCTTCTTTTCCCCGATCATTTTCTTTATCAGCCTGTTTCTCTCTGCATCCACCCATTTCTGTTTCTGTTCATCCTTATCCCTGTCGAAGTAGATAGTTCCGTCAACAATGGTGTATAATGATTTTGCGTAAATGCTCAATGGATTATCCGTCCACAATACCACATCCCCATCCTTACCCACTTTCAGGCTGCCCACCTTATCTTCCACATGCAGCATCTTTGCAGGATTGATAGTTACCATTTCCAGTGCCTCCACTTCCGTAACACCGCCGTACTTCACAATCTTGGCTGCTTCCTGGTTAAGTCGACGCGCCATTTCCGCATCATCAGAATTAATAGCCACATTTAATCCAACCTTATGCATGATAGCAGCATTGTAAGGAATCGCGTCCTGTACTTCCATTTTATAAGCCCACCAGTCAGAGAAAGTAGAAGCATTGGCGCCATGTTCTTTCATCTTGTCCGCCACCTTATACCCTTCCAGGATATGGGTGAACGTATTGTAATGATATCCCATACGGTTGGCCACTTCAATAGAGCTCATGATCTCACTCTGAACATAGGAATGGCAGGTAATGAATCTCTTATTATCTAATACCTCAACCAGCGCATCCAGTTCCAGGTCTCTCCTGGGTGCAACAGCTACCACTCCCTTCTTCTTTTTATTGGCTTCATACTCTTCCCATGCTTTCTTATAGTCTTTTGCACGGGTGAATGCATCTACCAGTACCTGTTCTACTCCCATTCTTGTATCGGGATAGCGGTTGTTATTGGAACTATTGCTAATGGAAGAGGTAGATCGTTTTACATTTTCTCCGAGTGCAAATTTTATCTGGCCGGGCCAGTTCTTAAACTTGAGGTCCTCATCATCAGCACCCCAGCGTAATTTGATCAGTTGTGTTTGTCCACCGATCACATTAGCTGATCCATGGAGAATATGCGAGCTGGTCACACCTCCACTCAACTGGCGATAAATATTGATATCATCCGGATTGAGATTATCTGCTATCCTCACTTCTGATGTAACACTTTGGCCTCCTTCATTGATTGAGGCTGCAGCAATATGAGAATGCTCATCAATAATTCCAGGGGAGACATGCTTGCCTGTTCCATCAATCACTTTTGCTCCTGCATCAGAAAGATTTTTACCGATTGCAGCAATCTTTCCATTCTTAATGAGGATATCAGAATTCTCCAATATTCCCTCTTTCTCCATAGTCCAGATTGTTGCATTCTTTATAAGAATGGTCTCCTGTTTCGGTGCATCGCCTTCTTCCCATCCAAATGGCATAAAGGGATAGAGCACCTTTCCGATCACACCTGGTTTTCTTGGTTTTGCACTATCTGGTTTTGAACTTCCTGCTTTATCATAGGTGGCAGTCCAGGTGAGGCGGTTGCCTGCTGTATCCTCTCCATATCCATACCATGAATCTGCTCCAACCATACCGCTAAGTCGATAATCTCCTTTACGCTCTGGTGCAAAATTGATCCTCACTTCACGACCATCATAATAGAATTTGGAAGTAACTGTATCTTTTCCAATGATACTGGCAGTTGTGGCATTCCTGAAATCCAACTGGTAATTGACAGGTCCGGATGGCGTATTCAATACAAGTTTATAATTTCCTTTCGCACTATTCCAGGAATCATCTTTTACATTGTATTTGATCCCCTGTACCCAGTTTTGCCAGATGGTAGTTTTTTCATTAAATACAGGACCGGAAGTAATGAGAAAATCGGCCCATTTCCCTGCGTCCAGACTTCCCACCTGATCATAAATTCCGAGTAATGTAGCAGGCGTCCTGGTCAG
>JAJKIP010000286.1 GCA_021154405.1 Segetibacter sp.
AACATCATTCATCTCAACAGATTCGCCCTGCGATAAACGAACCTCCATGCCTGCTTTGGCCTTTACCCTTTGCGTGGATAAACCAACATAACTAAACTCCAGGACAGTACCTTCGTCTGCATTAATGCTAAACTTACCCATGTTATCCGTAGTTGTTGCACGGGTTGTGCCACTAACTAAAACTGTTACCCCGGATAATGGATTACCATCATCTGCCAGCACAGTTCCTGTAATGGGAACCCCCTGCGCCAACAGGTTGTTTGAATTCATGTTAAGCAGAAAAAACATGATCAAACCAAAAAGCATAATTTTTCTCATCATCTTAGTTTTTGATTTTCTAGAAATATAATAACTGGTATACTCGCCTTTAAGCATCGTTTCAGCGCTTCATAGCTATTGGATAGTTTCGATTACTAATACTATACTGGTGATAATCCGTATAGTTCTTAGTTATAATATTTTAATGCCCGCGTCAGAATAAGGTTTAAGTAAAGGGTCATCAGCCGGCAGTTCTGTGATAAGGGTATCAATCTTTGTAGCCTCACAGATGCGTATTGGCTGAAACGTATTAATCTTTTCCGCTATCGACAGGCCGATCACCCGTTGAGAAGACTCGATCATGGCCCTTTTTAGCTGCACCACTTCCCAATCACTGTCAGTTATTCCATGTTTCAGGTCGATGGCATTAGTGCCAAGGAAACAGAGATCCGGCTTCATCTGCCTGATCTTTGCTATCGCTTCAGAACCCACAGTGATCTTTGAGCTTTTTGAGATCTTATCTCCTATAATTATGACCTCAATGTTAGGATGGTTTATGTACTCCAGTATGGCAGCAATACTTCCGGAAATGAAAGTTGCCTTCAATTGATGAGGTAGCATTCTTGCCATTTCCAGAACGGTGGTTCCACCGCTGGTTAGCACAAACATACCATTGCTGATAAGGCTAATCGCCTTTTGGGCAATCCGTCGTTTTTGATTCAGGGAGTAAACTTCATTGGCAGGCAGATCCACCTTGCTAAATGAATGTGACAAGGCTCCGCCGTGGACCTTAATCGCTTTACCTTCAGCTGCCAGTTCCATAAGGTCCCTGCGAATCGTGTCTTCCGATACATTAATATCGGTAGACAGTGAGGAGGATAGCACCTTGTTGTGCAGATTTAACTGGTGTAGAATATATGCCTGCCGTTCCTTCTTAAGCACTCTTTTGTTTTCTCAGGCATTAAATATAGGCCAAAATCCCGCACAAAAACGCACAAACAGGAAAAAAATAGCAGATTTATGTAAGTTACCTGCCGGAAATGCTAAAACGCAATCACAATTCCATTACGCGTGCGGGGTCCTGCAGTAGGAGTAAAAGCAGGAATTTCCTTTGATTCCAATTCTCTATTAAAAGGGTAAGCCTTTGCCGCCTGGGTGATAGCTTTCAATTTTTCACCTGTTTTGTAAAAATGAGTCAGGTACAACATATCAATAATATACTTCCGGCTTAACCATTTATCGAGGTTACGTATTCCCGCCTTATGCAATATGGAAAGCGCATAACAGTTTGCCTGCCATTCATAAGTCTGAAGTTTTTTCAGCAATTCATCATCAGGGTTTCTATACAATTCAGAACCTAAAGTACGCAACAGCTCAGAAATATTCCATTGTATGCTATGGCCGGCCAGGTGAAGGAGATTAAAAACCTTTTCCTCTGCCGACAAATTCGATCCGATAATAATTGTTTTACCGTCCAGGTCCCCTTTAAAGAATGGATCAAAATTTTGTGTATAGTTTATTACCAGGCCTAAATCCTTTACTACTGATTCACATTTTTGTAATACCATCGCAAAGTCAACTTTCTTCGTTGGCATAGATTTCTATTCTTATTTAAGCGGGTAATTATTGAATAATACCATCCATTACATCTTCTATATAGGATACTATTTCGATAAAATGTGCCTGCTTACGTATTGATCTGTCCCGATGATCTGGCAGATCCGGCTTGATATGTTTGATGATACGCCCCGGATTGGAATCCATAATATATATATCGTTACCTAATAATACCGCTTCCCGGGGATCATGAGTAACCAGTACGATAGTTGGATTCAGATCAGCCAACTCCCTTTTTTGAAAAACCTCCAGCAAAAAGAACTGCATTTTAGCCCTTGTAAAGCCATCCAATGCACCATAAGGTTCATCCAGGAATAGCATATTGGGATTGGCCACCAGGCATCGCGCTATAGCAACACGCTGTAACTGTCCGCCTGAAAGCTGTGGCATTTTTGCAAACTTATTTTCATGTCCTTCCAGACCTACCACCTTTATCATTTCCATTGCCTGCTCCTTTGCCTCTCTTCCGGATATTCCTTTTAATGTAAGCGGAAGTGCTACATTCTCCAAAACAGTAAACCATTCCAAAGAAGAATACTGCTGAAAAACCATCGGTATGCTTTGGTTCTTTTCCAGTGGTTTTCCTCCAATAAATACCTCGCCTTTTGTTGGCTTTTGAAGTCCGGTCCAATACCTGAGAAGTGTAGATTTGCCACAGCCGGATTTTCCCATTAATACAATGAACTGACCCATGCCCGGATAGTCTTCAACAGCCAGGTTGAAATTATCAAACACAACAAAGTCCTTCTGGGTTTTGTCATCAAAATAAGTCTGGCGTATTCCACGTAGCTCAAGGACAGGCGCAGAAGAATGGACACCAGTAATTTTCTGTTCGTTAACTGAATCTTCCTGTTTCATTACTGGTATTTGAATTTGAATAATAATCTGTCAATAAGCCTGAACAATGCATCCTGTAAAATGCCGATAATAACAATTATTATAATTACAGCATATACTTTACCTACATCGCTTTGCCTTTCTCCAAGAAATATAAGACTACCCAATCCTCCCTGGATACCGGCCAGTTCTGCAACAATGATATATGTCCAGCTAATCCCCACAAGAATGCGTATATCATCTGAGAGGCGAGACATTACCGATCTCCAGGTTACATAACGGACGGTTTGCCAAAAACTGGCTCCCAGTGTTTTCATCATCTGGAGATGCGTCACATTAACTTCATCAATACGTTGTACCACCACGGGAACAAGATAAACCCAGATACCAAAGGCCAGGAAATTGATCTTTGTTGCTATCGTTAAACCACTGATTGCAATGAATATTCCCATTAATGCAGTGATTGGTACAAACCGCAACGCATTGACCTGCTGGCTGAACATTTTACGCACTTTGGGAGAAAGACCAATGGCAAAGCCAACTACCAGTGCCGCAAGAATACATTTGACATACCCGATCAGGTTGATCCGCACGGAAAACAGGATATTATCCCACAGGTTATCATCTTTCTTCATTTCAAGGAAGGAATTCCAGGTCTTTTGCGGTGTGGGCAAAATATGAGTATTGATCAGCCCAAAATTGGTCACTAAATACCATAAGGCAAATAGGATCAGCCAGCCTGATATCTGAAGCAGGGAAAGATTTTTATTAATAAATCTTTTTATGACTATTCCTGGAGAATCTTTGTCAGCCATGGTTCGTTGCTTTTAATAGGTTTGATGCAGGATGGCTTATTTTTCAGTTTTGTCCCAGATGAACTGGAATTCAGTCCGGCGGTTTTTGGCCTTGCAGGCTTCATCCTGGTTGCTTTCACAACCTGGAACTGGTACCCTGCTACCATTACCGACAACAATAAATTTGTTTACATCAAACTTATGCTCGTTTACCAGGTAATTGATTACTGATGTAGCCCTGTTCAGGGAAAGTCTGTCATTTAAAGCAGCATTACCAACATTATCAGTATTTCCTTCAACGCGGATATACGCACCGGCAAAACCCTGGGCCAGCTCTTTAATTTCCCTGTCGATAATTACCTTATCATCCTGGTCCAGCTGGGCAGAATTAGTCTCAAATTCCAGGCTTACTACTTTACTACTCTGAGATTGCTTTTTTTTTATTTCTTCCGTTGCAGGCTGAAATGCCTCTGGTTTAACTGCAACCTGGTGGGCATCATCTGCAAGATCTTTATCGCTCTGCAATTCCTGGATAACAGAGGGGTCAGAAACATTTCTCCACGGAGATGGAGATTTTGCAAGACCAATCTCAGTATACTTTATAGCCATCCGGCCATACATCCTGTCGCCGGTCATGCCTGTATAAGTGCTGTTAAGTCCAAAGAAATTGATATTGTCACCCAGCGTGGAGAAATACACTTTATCAGCAGATTTTGCTGCAATGTCTTCAGGGAATTTAAATCCTTTTGCAAAGAGTGCATTTGCTTCTTTTTTATCAGCGGCATTATTGTTAACACGTGCATTTCCTACCAGCCATGCTTTAACGAGCTTTGTGATCTTGCTCCTTTTTTCTTTGAGAACGTCTGATTTAACCAATAAGCCGTCTGCAATGATCTGGCTGGCAACTGCACTGCTAACCAGCACTTTTGATCCTGCCTGGGATGCAATACAATCCTCATCATCCGGTGCCCATACAACTGCTGCATCACACTGACCATTCTTGAATGCATTAGCAGACTCCACACCATCTCCTACCTGGTATCCATCAATATCAGCCATTTTCAAATTGGATGATTCCAGCACATTCAATAACAAGGTGTGAGAAGCTGTACCAACTGCATACGCTATTTTTTTATGCTTCAGGTTTTCAACATCGTCAATGCCTTTACGCACCACGATAGCATCCGCACCATGCGACTGGTTGACCTGCATGATCTGAACAACATTGTCAGCCAGGAGTTCACTACCAGATCCCATTTCCACAGAAAGTGCATCTGTTGTACAATACACGAGGTCAAGGTCTCCGGAGTGAAGCCCAGCTCTTGTATCCTTTACTGCGTCCATTTGTTTAATGAGAACTTTAAGTCCATATTCTTTGTAAAGAGTACTGTTTTCATTTGGCTCCATTCCACCATTCATGAGAACAAGGCCTTCAACTCCTGTAAATGTATTATAGGCCACAACCAGGTCAGGTTTACCTGATTTACCATCAACTTTTAATTTGTCGCCCTTGGAGTAATAATTGTATATAAAATACCCTGCTACTAATAAGACAAGAAAAATTATAACGTTCCTACCCGCCTTTACGGTTTTTTTCCCTTTCTCAGTTAGTTCCATAAGTTTATGTTTGGTTGTTTGAAGAGTTCAGAATAAAAATAAATCTATTTTAATAAATCTTTGTTAGCAGTTAACCAGGATGTGTCTGTTGTAGCGCTACTGCTGTTACTACCCGGGTTATTCTCTGTTTTCATGAATGCAAATACATCCACCTTGTTGCTATATTGCTCAAGCAGTCGCTGTCCGGCATCGTCCATAATACCATTTTCCGCTTCCATTTTCATTAGCAGGGTTTCATGATCATGGATCATTGACATAACCTCAGCTTCATTAGATGCAATACGATTGCGGGTTTCTTCCAAAGTGATGGATTCAAATTCTGATACTCCCAATAAGGAAGAAGCGCTGTGCGCAGCTTCCCGCCATATATTTGAAGTTTGCAGCTGATCCCGTAAACGGCCAATGGTATTGGCTACAGATTCAGTACTGCTTTCAAGATTACCATACAGGCGATCGAAGAAATTATAGCTTTTCAGCATTTTCTGTTTATCGTCCTGCATCACTTTTAGCAGCTTTTCATCTTCAGCAGCCTCACGGCTAAAGTGATTGATCTGGTCTTTTGCTTTATCACGAACATGCTGATCGAGCTTTGGGTCATTGGCCTGTTTGGTGAACTGGGCGGCATAGTCGAGGTTTTTCTGCATAGACTCTTTCCTGTCTGCCATTTTAGAAGTATGCAATGTTATCGCCTCCATCATTTTTTTGATGCTCGCATTGAATTTGGCAAGCACTGCCCGGCGATTGGCTACTACTACTTCCAGCAGGCCAGGCAAATCAGTTTTAATCAGAAAGCGTGTCATCTTTCTGATAGCACTTTTCCAGCGGGCTATAAGGACTTTACGCATGAGGAAAATGGTACCAACTATTCCAATCATCAGGAACAGCTTTCCCATTTCTATTCCGAAATCAATCCAGTTACTGATTGTCTTGGTGATCAGAGGCAGCAGAAAATACCCTATTAAAAGGAATATGGCCACCATTGCAGCAGTAATACCCATCCGCATTTTCTTTTCATCGGGAGTTTCCAATGTATATACAGATGAGCCTTTTATTACTTCATTCATGATAGAGGGGTTAACTTATAATAATTATTGATGTTTATTATTGAATTTGCATTATACGGTCTGCAGTCTTTTTATATCAGCATCAATGGTTGATTGCATATAATCGTGCGCCAGGGCAATTAACCGCTCGGCTCTTTCTATCTTTTCAATACCTTCCTTGCCAAGTGTTTTATTAACTTCCAGTTCTGTTTTTTCTTTTTTCATTTCTTCATCCAGTTGCTGCTTCTGCAACTCCAGCTGCTGCAACTGGCTTTGAATTCTCTGGATATTATCAGTGTGCGACTCAAGTACTTTTTGTCTTTTTTGCAGTTGATTGCTTTTCTCAGTTTCGGCTCCCTGTAAAAAATCGCTGTTTTTCTGTTTGAGGACTTCTTTATATTTCCGGGCTGCGTCCATCAATTTGGCAGGTGAAACATCCTGGGCTTCAAAGCTCATTAAGACGGTCTGCAGTATCACCTCGGGTGATGCGGTTCCTTTTGCAGCCATTTTTTGCTGGGTTTTTAGCAACAATTGCCTGAATTCAAAATAATCAAGACCCGGAAAATTTGCTTTGGAAAGCTCATCTTCAAAAAATTTAATAAAGGAAGGATCAAGCTGTTCATTCACACCTGCGCCTGTGTTTTGTTTGAGGGGAGTAACGAAAGAGGGTTCAGCTGATGACGAAGTGGAATTGCCAATATCAGTGATCGGGAAATAAGTTGGAGGAACGGTGTCTGCCTGTTGGGAATTTTCTGAGCGGCTGGTCTTTTCTTTGTTTCCCGACCCTTCTTCTATAAAACCCTGCTTTTTTAAGAAATCTATTAATCCCATAAATACAGTTAATATTTGAAAATAGGTTAAGCAATATTATGTATACATCCCTCCAAACTCCTTGCTGGTCAGGTTCCTAGCTCAAAAGTAATCTATAAACCAAATGTAAAATATAATAGTTTTCAAGTGTTTCGGGAGAAATTGACACCCCTTAAAAGACGGCAGGCGGGTATTTCGGGTCTGAAATTAATATTTTTTGGAGGATTTCAAAGAGAGTTTATCCCCCAATTCTAATGTGAAAAAAACTGATTTCCAGTCATATGAAGCTTCAAACAACCTCTTCTCACAAAGGAGATTATATTTGATACAAGTATATGTTGAATAAAATATTTATTCCTTGTCTTCTCTTCATTTCTTCCTGGGCTACGGCTCAGAAAGCTGATTCATTTTTTAATGAATCAATGGATAGTGGATATCATTACCTGTTTAAGTTCATGGCCAGGGAGTCAATGCAAAATTTTGGTAATGCAATCCGCGAAGCCCGCCGACTAAACAATAACCATCATTATGCTGACGCCCTTTTCGGGGCCGGACAGGCTACCTGGTATGCTGGAAACTTCAAGAATGCGGCGGATACTATTGAACTGGCCCTTAAATTCTGGCCGGCAGATGACAAAAAACACTTCATAGGCGCATATCGGATACTCAGCAATGTTTACGATGATCCTGGTGAATCTGAAAAGGCTTTTAAAGCGGTGCAGCTTGCTTTAATTAAAAATGAAGGTTCAAGAGATGAAGAAAACCAGGTTCTGCTTCTGGTCCAATTGGGAAAGCTGTACCAAAATATCGGAGACCTGGAATCTGCTTCCCATTATTACCAGATGGCCCTGGATGAAAAGCCGGTAAAAGGTGAGTATCCATTCCGTGAGTTGCATCATTGTATGGGTGAACTTTATGCAGCACGCAAACAGTTTGATTCCGCTGCCTGGTCGTATCGTCAGTCTTTCATAGGTAATCCTTTAAGTCGGGTTATCCGCATACGACTTGGAGAACTTCACCTCATGCAGCAACACTATGACAGTGCCTATTATTTTCTGCACCCTGTATATGAAGAAGTGCTGCCGGTCAATGATATTAATATGATCGCGGCTACTGCCATCGGTCTTGGAAAAATCGCCTATGAACAGGGTGATCTTCGGAACGCTGTCAAATTAGCCACTGATGCATATTCCATTGCTTCCCAAAAAGGGGTATTTCGGTTTTATGAAAGCGCTTCCGAATTATTGGCTTCGATATATGAGAAACTGGGTGATGCAGGTTCAGCATTACATTACCGTAAGCTGTATGATAGCCTGAAGGAAACTGCTTCTACTGATGTATTCAAAGGACAACTGTTTGCATTTAGACAGCGATCGGAAGCTGCTTCACATGAGGCGGACATGCAATCCCTGCGGGCCAGTAAAAAAATTGCTGATCGCACCATTATTATTGTCTGTCTCGCCGCCGTTCTTGCCATCGCTTTCATCGTTTTTCGCTACCAAAACATTCGTCTCCGGTTAAAACAACGTGCATCCGAACTAGAGATGCAGGCGCTCCGTGCACAGATGAATCCGCATTTTATATTTAACTGTCTTAGCGCCATCAATCATTTTATATTAGATAATCAGAATGACAAAGCATCAGATTACCTTACAAGGTTTTCAAGATTGGTGCGAATGGTACTGGTCAATGCTGGAAAGGATGCTATTTCACTTGAGGAAGAATTGGATATGCTTCGCCTGTACCTGGATATGGAACAGCTCCGGTTCAAACAGGCATTCACTTATACCATCGATATTCCAAATGGATTACCGGCTTCACAATTGCAGGTGCCGTGTTTTATACTGCAACCATTCTGCGAGAATGCGATCTGGCACGGGTTGTTGCATAAGGAGGGAGAAGGAAAGCTTGCCATATCATTTAAGTATTTTGAAGGGATTTTACTGGTGACCATCCGGGATAATGGAATAGGCAGACAAAAAGCTGCTGCACTTGGCACGAAGCAACATTCTTCCATGGGACAACAGCTTACGGCTTCCCGACTTGCGCTTTTTAATAAAAATAGGGATGAACGATCTTCCATGGAAATACATGACCTTAAAGATGCAAATGAAGAAGTGACCGGAACTGAAATTATTTTATATATACAAACCCCTCTATGATAAGAGCGATTGTAGTAGACGATGAGCCTTATGCCAGTGCTGCCCTCCAGACATTATTAAAAAAACATTGTCCGGATGTAGTGGTTGAAACTGCCTGCAACTCTGCGCTGGAAGCAGAACGTGTTATTATTGAACTAAAACCACAGCTGGTTTTTCTTGACATTGAAATGCCGCATCGCAATGGATTTGAATTGCTCGAACATTTTATGCCTCCCAGCTTTCAGGTCATCTTTACAACCAGTTATGACCAATACGCAATTAAAGCTATCCGATTCAGTGCGCTTGATTACCTGCTTAAGCCGATTGATCCACAGGAGCTCAAGGCGGCTATTGCCAAAGTAAGCAAGCCTGACCCGAATGAACTTCTTACGCAGCAACTTCAATTGCTGATGCAAACAATTCGCGAACCTGCTGCAACTGGCAACAGGATTGCACTTCCTACACTTGAAGGATTGCAAATGGTAGCCATCGATACAATACTGTATTGCATTGCCAGCAGCAATTACACCACATTTGTGATGAAGGATAAAAAGAAGCTGGTTATCTCCCGAACCCTTAAAGAAATTGAAGAAATGCTGGAAGATCATGGTTTTCTCCGCATTCACCATTCACATCTTGTCAATATCAATGCCATTGAAAAGTATATCCGTGGTGAGGGCGGAACAGTCCTGATGACTGATGGCACAGAGCTGGATGTTTCCCGTTCACGTAAGGAAACACTGCTTAAAACCTTGCAGATCCGCAAGTAACCCTTGCATTTAGCCCCAATTCCTGAACCTCCCATTTTAGCGGTCGCTAAAACCCGCAGGTTACTCGGTCACAGTCGCAAACTGCTCGTTTTCCCCCATGTACTTTGGCTTCCAGGGTAGTTTTACAGGTATGGCAAAGCACCGGGGATTGTTATTCGTTTTTCTTATTTTCTATACTATTGTTGAGGGACAGGCAATATCAGGAAGGGTTAACAATGCTGCAGGTCAGTCATTAGCAAATGTTTCTGTTTCGCTTCTGAAGGATAGCACATTAATCACCGGAGACATCACTGATAATAACGGAAGGTTTCATTTGAGCACTAAATTTATAACGGGAACTAATTATGTGATCCGGCTTTCCCTGGTAGGATATGAAAATACAACACACTCATTCACATTCCCGGATACTTCTATTTTTTCCAGCCTGCAAATGCAAACCCGTCAGCAATTATTAGGAGAAGTAAAGGTAGTTTCTAAAAAACCCTTGGTAAGTCGCAAGGCTGACCGGTACATTGTAAATGTGGAAGATAGTTATTTAGGCAGTGGCCGCACCGGCCTGGAAGTATTGCAAAACTCACCTGGCTTGTGGGTTAACCCCCAGGGCGATATCCGAATAATAGGTGGACAAACTGTTACTGTGATGATCAATGACGTGGTACAACGCATGCCTTCAGGAGACCTTGCCAATTTTCTTCGTTCCCTGCGTTCGGAAGATATCAGCAGGATTGAAGTTATTCCAAATCCACCAGCAGAGTATGAAGCGGCTTCAACTGGTGGTATCGTTCATATCATTTTGAAAAAAGCAAGAAAGGATGGTCTCACTGGTACAGCCAATGCCCTGTATCGCATACAAGGCATCA
>JAJKIP010000287.1 GCA_021154405.1 Segetibacter sp.
GCAAGGAGGCAAAGAAATTATCTAACTTGCAATTACTAAAATTATTCACTTAAATTATAATCCCATGCCTGTTATTCTCCCGGTAAATGGTAAGCACCCCCAGTTTGGTAACAATAATTTCATTGCTCCTAATGCCACAGTAGTCGGTGATGTAGTGATGGGTGATGATTGCAGTGTCTGGTTCAATACAGTGATCCGCGGAGATGTGAATTTTATACGCCTGGGCAATAAGGTAAATGTGCAGGATGGCGCCTGTATTCATTGCACATATCAAAAATGTGGGACAACTATTGGCAATAATGTTTCGATAGGCCATAATGCGATCGTTCATGGCTGCACCCTGGAGGATAATGTACTGGTGGGAATGGGTGCAATTATTATGGATAAAGCAATAGTACATAGCAATACCCTGATTGCTGCGGGCGCAGTGGTTTTAGAGAATACAATTTGTGATCCCTGCAGTATTTATGCAGGCGTTCCGGCAAAGAAGGTAAAGGATATACCACAGGATATGATCAAAGGAGAGATCAACCGGATTGCAGATAATTATATCAAATATGCAAGCTGGTTTAAGCATGTTACAGTTGAAAGTGAGCAGTAAGTTTTCCAGAATAATTATTTAACAGAATCCAATCTGCTGATTGCCAATAGCGGTATTACTCCCGAATGCGAAGGGGTACTTTTACTATAGTAAAAACAATGAATAAAAAGTAAATTCGTTATACCAATATGCGATTAAATATGAAAACCATAATGACCACTGTTGCCCTGATCTGCTTTATGGCGATGGTATCTTCCTGTAACCTTTTTAAGCCCAAATATGGCTGTCCTTCAAACGGAAAGAATGTAGGTGCTGAAAAATTGGCAAGCGGAGATCCTGAGGCAGAAAAAGCAGCAAGGAAAGCAAAGAAATTTAGGAGTTAGTGAGCAGCTAATTCGTAAAAATCCCGGTCTTATAGTAAAAACCACCCGTAAAACGATTACTATGAGTCTTACCCTACGAACAACATTAGGATGTACTGAGGCCATCATTGCCGATGATGGAAACCTCAACCTATTTTACCGCGTTGCAGGCATCATTAACGAAGACCTTCGCCTGAAATTCCTTAAAAAAGAAGATGAGTTTGATACGATCAGCTGGAGCTTTAAATTCAAAGGCCACACGCTGACGCTTCAATACGATATCTACAACGGCATTACTGTATTGCCTACAAAGGCACAGGGCGCTGATGTAAAAGATAATAAAGCAGTAGTGGAGCTGGCAGCTGTCCTGGAAGGAAAGCTGATCGATCGTGAATTATTAAGGAATATTGCGTAAACTGAGCCTATTGCATTAATCTACTCTGTCTTCAGGTCATGCCACGTTCCTGTCGTTAATAGTTTTTCTCCTCTATTGAATCAAGTATGGTTGCATAACTGACATACCTGTCTTCAGCTATATCACCTTCTATTACCGCTTCTTTCACCGCACAGCCTGGCTCATTAATGTGCAGGCAATTATTAAACTGGCAATCATTTAACCGCGCACGCATTTCAGGAAAATAATGCGAAAGCTCCTGTTTGGAAATATCCACCAGCCCAAACTCCCGCATACCTGGTGTATCAATGATCCTGCCTCCTCCTGGCAGATCATACATCTCCGCAAAAGTGGTTGTATGCATTCCTTTTCCGCTCCATTCGCTTACATCATGTGTCCTGATCTGCAGATCAGGCAGGATGGCATTTAATAAAGATGATTTTCCTACTCCACTGTGGCCGCTAAACAGGGTTGTTTTGCCCTGGATCTTTGCTTTTAATGCATCAATTCCGGTATTTTCCTTTACGCTTACCCGAAAGATCTCATATCCTATGCTGCCATACATTTCACTCCATAATTCAAATTTGTCCTGTTCCTTCTTTTTGTAGAGATCTGCCTTATTAAAGATGATGGACGGCTGTACGTGGTACATTTCAGAGGCTATAAGAAAACGGTCGATGAATCCCTGGGAAGTACGAGGCTCTTTTAGCGTGGCTACCAGGAATGACTGTTCCAGGTTTGCTGCGATGATATGATGCTGGTGCTTGTGGCGGGGAGACTGCCGGTTGATATAATTTCGGCGCGGCCTGATTTCCGTTATGATCGCCGTATTCTCGATCTTATCCTCTGTCTCTATCTCTACTGTATCGCCTACGGCAATGGGATTGGTACTGGTAATGTCATCAATTTTAAATATCCCTTTGATACGGGCATTATGCCAATTACCTGTCTCATCCTTTACGGTATACCAACTGCCGGTAGATTTATAAACGGTAGCCTTCATGCCCCGCGAAATTAAGCAATAGATCAGGGAAATTTTCGGAGCAGTGTGGTTCTTAGTAAAACATCAAGGAAGAGCAGTGCAAGGGCGGTCAGTACAAATGGTATGAATAATTCCTGGTAACGTTTATAGGAAGTAACATCAATTTTTGATTTTTCCATCTTGTCGATCTCCTTGTAAATATTCTGCAATCCTTCCTTATCCTTTGCGCGGAAATACCGACCACCCGTTTCCTCGGCAATTTTTCTTAATAAAGATTCATCAATAAAATCAATGGCAGGATTCTTTGCCTGTGTGGTATTACCCGTATTCTTCACCACGGTTGATGGCAGGGCACCCATGCCAATAGTATGCACCCGCACACCATGGGACTTTGCAATTTCAAGAGCTGTCAACGGATCGATCAGTCTTGTATCAGGAGGGTCTTCCTTACCATCCGTGATCAAAATGATCACCTTGCTTTGCGCAGTGCTTTTGGATAAACGATCTACAGCGGTAGCCAGCCCTTCTCCTATCACTGTTCCATCTTTCAGAAAGCGTCTGCTTTCCAGGGTCTGTATCTGGTGTATGAGGGTATTCCTGTCTGTGGTAATAGGACATTGGGTAAAGCTCTCACCGCTAAATACTACCAGCCCGATCCTGTCTACCGGGCGCCCCAGCACAAAATTCACTGCCACCTCTTTGGCTACTTCCATACGGGAAGGGGCAATATCCCTTGACCCCATACTTCCACTCACGTCCATGCACAAAACGATATCAATTCCTTCCCCCTGCAGGTGTTCCTGGTCATTTCTTGTCTGTGGCCTTGCCAGTGCAATGATCAAAGCTCCAATAGCCAGTAACCGAAAAATAAATGGGAAATGCCTGAAGAATAGTTTGGCTGATGATACCTGGAATGCATTGGCTGAAGACACCTTTATTGTAGCCTGCATGCGGTTATACTGTTTCACATAATACCAGACCATCAATGGCAATAGTCCAAAGAACGGAAAAACCCATTTGTAGGCAAAGCTCATATGTTTGATCCAGTCGTACAGCATTACGGCATTTGTTGTATAAACTCAATAGACTCTTTAATGGTATCATAACTGTTCCTGTCATCTCCTGCACTGGGAACATATTTGGCAAATTTTGTAAAATCACTGATGCGTAAGGCCTGGGCCAGTCGTTCAAAAAGAGTATTGGGGATCTTCAGTTCCCGCAACTGCACCACCAGGTCATCCGTTGTCTGCTGAAGAGAATGAATTCCTTTTTTATCCAATACATACTGCCTGAATATATCAACCAGCCTCGAATAATAGTCTTTGGCGTCTACCTTTTGCCCTTTCAATTTCTGGAGTTTTTCCATAGCCACTTTGAACGGATCAGGAGGCGGCTCCGCTGGTTTTACAACTGGTTTCTTTTTCCTGCGTAAAGCCAGGATAAGGATAATGACCAATAACACTGCAGCTGCAAGAGCTGGATAAATCCACTGATTATCTTTCTTCTTTTTTTCTTCTGCCGGGTTTACTTCAATGATATCTTTTATATCATGATACGGCCGGGCTGTATCGAAGGGGGTATAGCCTACATCAATTGGTAGCGTATCTGTCCCCAGTTTTCCATACAACACAAATGAAGGGATCACCCAATGGCCGGAATCAAAACTGGTGATGCGATATGATTGAGAAAGCACTGTTCCAGTGCTTGTATTGGCCGTATCTATCGGCTCTGATGAGAGAAATTCAAAATGTGGGATGGTATCAATAACAAAGAAACTGATGGGTTGTGATTCAGGAATATCTGCTTCCACCCTGAGTTGTATGGGCTCACCGATCAGGATCTTTGACCGGTCAACTGTTGCGCGCACAGTGGTCTTTGCCTGTCCATAGGAGATTATTGGATAAAAGGCAGACAGAAAAAGAAAGATGGTGGTATAACTAATCCTTTTTATCATTCAGTTTATGCGATCTGTGGTTCACTTGTTGCGGCTAAGGAAAAATCGCTGCAATACTCTTACATAATCATCCCCGGTACGCACATGCAAAAGATCAGAGCCGGCTTTCTTGAAAACCTGGGAGCTGTATCGTGTTATCCGAAAAAATTCTTCCTGGTAGCTCTGACGCACAAATGCATTACTGCTGTCGATCCATTTGGTAGTTCCTGTTTCAGCATCCTGTACCTGCAACAACCCGGCTTTTGGCAATTCCATATCCATTTTATCATATATTTTGATCCCGATCACATCATGTTTCTTTCCTGAGATGCGTAATGCATCTTCGTAATTGGCATCCAGGAAATCGCTCAATACAAAGGCAATGCTTTTCTGACGGGTAACATTATTAAAATAACGCAGGGCCTTGCTAACCTCGGTACCTTTTCCTGTGGGTTCTTTGCTCAGGAATTGTCGCACAATATAGAGTGCGTGCTGCTTTCCTTTCTTGGGAGGAATATATCCTTCTACTTTATCACTATAAAATATTGCACCGATCTTGTCTGCATTGTTTACGGCTGAAAAACTTAATACTGCACCAATTTCGGTGATCATATCGCGCTTGCGTGCATGAACGGTTCCGAATAAGGAGCTCGCACTGATATCCACCAGCAACATAACGGTAAGTTCCCGTTCCTCTTCAAATACTTTACTGTAGGGATGACCCAGTCTGGCAGAAACGTTCCAGTCAATAAACCGTGTATCATCTCCGGCTGCATATTCCCTTACCTCTTTAAACGACATACCCTTTCCTTTAAAGGCGCTATGGTATTCACCCGTAAACAGGTCAGTCGTGAGCTTTTTACTTTTTATCTCCAGCTCCCGGACTTTTTTTATTATTTCGGCTGTTGTTAGCATTAATAACGATGAATAAACTATTTGTTAAGGGACATTGATCTGTTTCAATACATCTTCCACCACGTCTTCCACACTCACATTTTCTGCTTCTGCTTCATAGGTGAGGCCGATACGGTGACGTAACACATCTTTTGCAATACTTCGGATATCTTCCGGAATTACAAATCCGCGTTTATTCAGGAAGGCCTGGGCTTTTGCAGCCAAAGCAAGACTAATGCTGGCACGCGGACTACCGCCGTAAGAGATCAGTGGTTTTAATCTTTCAAGTTGATATTTTTCAGGCGTACGTGTAGCAAATACTATATCCAGTATGTATTGTTCAATCTTTTCATCCATGTAGATCTGCCGTGTGAGATCTTTTGCATTAGTCACTTCCTGGATGGAAACAACCTGCTTCACAGGTTGCGAGGCCATACCCTGCACATTCTGTCGAATGATCAATTGTTCTTCATGCATCTTTGGATAACCCACCACTACCTTCATGATAAATCGGTCTACCTGCGCTTCCGGCAATGGGTAGGTTCCCTCCTGCTCCAATGGATTCTGGGTTGCGAGTACAAGAAAGGGCTCGTCCAGTTTATATGTTGAATCACCAATGGTAACCTGGCGTTCCTGCATGGCTTCCAACAGTGCAGATTGCACTTTTGCCGGAGCACGGTTTATTTCATCAGCCAATATAAAATTCGCGAAGATGGGTCCTTTGCGGACTACAAAATCACCTTTCTGCTGCTGGTAGATCATGGTACCGATCACGTCTGCAGGCAACAGGTCTGGTGTAAATTGAATTCGGCTGAATTTGGCGTGAATGGCCTGGGAAAGTGATTTGATGGTTAGGGTTTTTGCCAGTCCGGGAACTCCTTCCAGCAGCACATGTCCATTGCTCAGCAGACCGATCAGGAGACGGTCCAGCATATGGGATTGCCCAACAATTACGTGCCCAACTTCCTGCCTTAATTTATCGGTAAACTGGCCTGCCTGGCTAATACGTTCGTTTAATTGACGGATATCCTCTGCGGTTTTATACATGGGCTTGATTTATGGTGACGCAAAATACAAACTTGTTGTTTAGCAAATTGTTTGCCGATATAACCGGCCTGGTAAAACCCCACAATAATTACGCGTATTTACCCGTTTTTATATAGCGAAACAATGCTTATTTTGTTCAATAATCCAAAAATTATGAAAAATACATTTACCCGGACCTCAACACTTATCCTCGCATGTTCATTACTCTTTGGAGCCTGCAAAAAAAATAACGACAAGGACAATACTCCCGCACAAAAAACAAAGACAGAGTTGATCAGCACAGGAACCTGGAAATTCAGTTCGGCCACAGTAGGTGGAACTAATGTTTCTGCTTTTCTTCAAAGCTGTCAGAAAGATAATACAATGACCTTCACTGCAACAGGCACGGGTACAGTTGATGAAGGTGCTACGAAATGTAACGGTGGCGATCCTCAAACTTCACCTTTCACCTGGAATTTTGCAAGCAATGAAACGATATTGCATGTGTCAGCTGTATTTTTTACCGGAGGCAGCAACGATTTCAATATTGTCGAGATCAGCGAAACAAAACTGGTAGGTTCACAAAACATTGAAGTTGGAGCAGGCGGCTCACAAACTGCTGTTGTAACCTTCGTTCATCAATAATTCAGATTTCCCCTCTTTTAATAAATTCTGATTGGGAGTAATAATTCTCAATCAGATTTTTTTTATGGCAACCGTCAGGTTTATCAGGAAAGGTATTTTCCAACAATCGGTACTCTTCTGCCAACCCCAAATGCCTTGGCACTTATGCGAATGATGGGACAGAATTGATTGCGCTTGTATTCATTCGTATTAACCAGCTTCAGTACACGTGTAACAAGGGCCGGCTCAAATCCTTTGGCAATTATTTCCTTTGGCCCTCTTCTCAATTCAATATATTCATACAATACCCTGTCAAGGATATCATACTCAGGAAGACTGTCACTGTCTTTCTGATCAGGTCGCAACTCTGCTGATGGAGCTTTAATGATGATATTTTCAGGAATAACCGGGCTTGATTTATTAATATACCGTGCCAGTGCATACACCTGCATCTTGTAAACATCACCTAATACGCTCAATCCTCCAGCCATATCACCATACAGGGTGCCATATCCGGTGGCAAGCTCGCTTTTATTGGAGGTATTGAGCAGGATATAATTGAACTTATTGGCGATGCCCATGAGGAGATTACCCCTTGTGCGACTTTGAATGTTTTCCTCCGCTACATTAAATGGCTGATCCCTGAATATTGGTTTCAAAGTGTCCAGGAAAGATTCATAGATCGCTTTTATTGGAACGATATCATAAGGGTTGTTCAGGTTCCTGCTTAATAACTCCGCATCCGAAACAGAATGGGAGCTTGAGTAAGGAGAAGGCATCAGGATAGCTCTCACATTTTCCTTTCCAAGAGCAGCTACAGCCAGTGCCTGGGTTACAGCGCTATCAATTCCACCGGAAGACCCGAGTATAGCCTTTGAGAATCCCATTTTTTGGAAATAATCCCGGATGCCGAGAATAAGGGCATGATAAATCTCATCGATATTCTTGTCACCAGTGAGGTAGGCGAGGATATCTTCATTGCGACCAACTTCTATCGCCGAGTAATAGTAAGTTTCGGGTTCTATTTCACCTGGTTCTTTTTGCAAAGAATTCATCTTTGTACTTTCAGATACCATCTCGAGTTTTTTCCTGTCCGTCACTTTAGATAGTTCTTTAAGATCAAAAACCGCATAATCTTCTTCGAAATACTTC
The DNA here is from genome assembly GCA_021154405.1 of Segetibacter sp. Taxonomy (GTDB): domain Bacteria; phylum Bacteroidota; class Bacteroidia; order Chitinophagales; family Chitinophagaceae; genus JAJKIP01. The sequence continues at coordinate 7,909 of JAJKIP010000287.1, forward strand.
ATCTCTTTCACCTTTTCCCCGTTGATATCATAGACCAGGCTGCCGCCATCAAATACGATCTCGGTTTGAGACCCTACTGCATTGCAATAAAGCATCGGCATCCTGTATTTGATGGCATGCGCTTTTACAATGCTGTTTCTCACTACATCCTGGGCGTAATTATAAGGGGAGGCGGAAAGATTGATCATTAGATCCGGCTGGAAGGGCATTAGTTTTTCCATGGGTGTGGTGCGGTACAAAGGATTATCACCCATGTTCCAGATATCTTCACAAATCGTAACCGCGAGCTTCTTTCCCATGAACTCAACTACATTCCACTCGTACGCAGGTTCAAAATACCGGTACTCATCAAAAACATCATAATTGGGAAGAAGCGTTTTATGTACTTCTGCTTTTATTTGCTTTTCGTGCAGGAAAAAAACGGTATTGAACAGGTCCTTGCCTTCTGTCTGTTTGTTATGGGAAGGCCC
>JAJKIP010000288.1 GCA_021154405.1 Segetibacter sp.
GGAAAATATTATCCTACAGCCTATCTGATTGGCATTGTGCTCTATGGTATCTATGCGGTATATTATGTATTCATTCCTGATGGAGTGATCGATTGGATACAAAAGCACCACGCAGAGGGAATCACCAAAACCATGCATGCAGAAACACCCTGGATTGAAGATGCAAGGGAGTTCCTTGGATTAATGATCCTGATCGTTGTATTACTGATTGATTTCATTTACGCAAGAAGGAAATTGCGCAAACCAGCTCCTTAAGGTCTTTGCTGGCGCCTTTTTAGTTCCTGTTCTGCATAGCCAAACACTTTTTTCATCATATCCGTCTTACGGAATTCGTATTTGGTACGGATATTCTCTTCTTCATTTGCAACCACGCCAAACATTCCATCTATTGCACGTGCAGCAATAAAATCAGTAAGACTGGGCTCCAGCTTATTATTTATGAGGGGGATCCTGTTATATACATTTACCAGGCTGGTCCATTCTTTTGCTGCACCCTGTACATTGATGGTGCTATCAACAATAGGACGGAATGCAACCATTAGTTCAGGCGTCATTACAGATCTAAAATATTCTGTAGCAGCATGTGTGTTATCTGTTACCAATACACTCACTGCATCGCGGAAGCTCATTTTTTTGACAGATTCCAGGAATATTGGTTTTGCTGCGCTAACTGCAGATGAAGTGGCATAGGTAAACTTGCTGGTAACAGTGTTCACCAGCTTATCCAATCCGAGATCATGTAGTGTTTTTTCAATTTTGGCGGCATCACCAGGGAAAACAAACCGTACAAATGGATTGCCGTTGGGATCAGCAAAAGCATCAAAGCTTTTAAAGAGACCCTGGGAGAGCGCATCCTTAAGGCCGGTTACCATTTCATATTCAGAAGGAGCAAGAATACCTGCAATCTTGTTCAATGAATCACAGGAAGAGAGCAGCATTGTAAAGCTCAGAGCGAGGCCGAGCAGAATTCGGGTCATTTGTCAATTTTTTTTCTTTAATAAGGTCAAATGGCATTCGGCAAAGTCTCAGGTCATATTCCGGACTCAATAGTTAATTAAGTTGGGGATCTATGGGAAAGTTTATCATCATTTCATAATCACCACCCAGAAGTTTTAGTGATTCTTTCCAGATCTCTTCAAAATTGCGATGGAATACCAGCTTGCGGGTTGCTTTCACAGTGAGCCAGGATTTTTCTTTCAATTCATCATCCAGTTGCCCGCTTCCCCATCCGGAATAGCCGATATAGAATCTTATCCTTGCTGGATCCAGACTGTTGGATCGTAATAGTTCCACCATTTTGTCAAAATCACCACCCCAGTAAACGCCATTCAATATTTCCTGTCCGCCAGGAATGTCTTCAGGATACTGATGCAGGAAGTGAATGGTATCCTGTTGCACCGGACCCCCATAAAATACAGGCAGTTTATGATCCTGTAATTCAGGGATCAACTCATCTATTGTATTGGTAAAGGGGCGATTGAGTACAAAACCAAAGCTTCCTTCCTCTTTGTGCTCACATAAAAAAACTACAGTTCGAAGAAAATTGGGATCCTTAAGAAATGGATCAGCGATCAGCAGTATGCCAGCGCCCGGTTCAATCATATTTCAAGTTAATAATAAAAATCATTCACCGCTTCTTTTTTTAAAGGTTGAATAAGGGCTCGTAGACGGGCAATTACCGGTATAAATTCCCGTTAAAATTATGGACCCATATCTTTCAGGACTTTCAGAATGGCGGCCCACAGTGTATTTTTGCAGGATTACTCTGGTTGTCAAAAACCCTTTATCTTTCCGCCAAATAAGCAGTATCGTTTGTGAAAAGAATATTTACGATTATAATTATTCTTATAAGTGTGTCTCTCTGTGGTATTATTCTAATCCAGCTATCCTGGCTTAATAATATGGTCCTTTTGCGCAGGGAACAGATCAAGGAAAAGATCGTAAAAGCTGTAAATATCGTAGGAGATGAACTGGCAGCGTATAAGGCTTCTTACCCCCTCAGCAATAACAGTAATAGCAAAACGGGCAATTTATTCCAGGAAAATGATTTCACACTTGATTTTCTAAAGCCTACCATGCTTGGCAAAAAGTTTACAAGCCAGGAATTGGAAAAAATGATCAGGGATGCTTTTATTGCAGTAGGTCTGCCAGATATTAAATTTGAATTCCTGTTGCATACGGGTGGGTTCCGGAGTGTGAATCTCATACCGGAGAGACAAACCCGAAACTACTTCACTGAACTGGAAGATACTGTCAATAACTATTCAAGGGGATATTTCATTTATGCTCCCAGTGGTTCGGCAGGTGAAAATCTTTCGATTGATGAAACCCTGGAAGTGCTTGTGATCGATTACAAAAAAGTGGCGATTCAATCTTTAAGCATGCGTTTTGGCACAGCCATTTTCTTTACGCTGGTCATTATTGCCGCGTTTTACCTGACCGTTCGCACTATGCTGCGCCAGAAGAAACTGGGGGAGATCAAAAATGATTTCATCAATAACATGACCCATGAATTTAAAACTCCATTGGCAACCATTTCGCTTGCAGTTGATGCGATGAAGAATGAAAAGGTATTACAGGATAGGGAAAAGATCCGATATTTCAGTTCCATTATTAAGGAAGAGAACCAGCGCATGAACCGCCAGGTGGAGACGATATTAAAGGCCTCACAACTGGAAAAGCAGGAGGCAGAATTGAATCTTAAACCAATTCATGTCCATGAAGTTATCAAGGATGTGGTAGACAATTTTGCATTGCAACTGGAAGAAAAACAGGGTCAGGCAGAATTATTACTTGAAGCTTCTCAGGATCTTGTCAATGCAGATGAGGTGCATTTCTCCAATCTTGTCAATAACCTGGTGGATAATGCTGTGAAATATGCTAAAGAAAATACACCCCTTCGAATAAAGATCACCACTCATTCCAATGAAAAAAATATTATCATCAAGGTAGAGGATAATGGGATTGGCATGAGCAAGGAAACTGTAAAAAGGGTTTTTGAAAGATTCTACCGGGCTCATACCGGCAATATTCACAATGTAAAAGGTTTTGGATTGGGACTGAGTTATGTGAAAACCATGGTACAGGCACATGAAGGTCAGATCAGTGTTGACAGTACATTGGGAAAGGGAAGCACTTTCACAGTTCAATTGCCTTTAAGAAAAGAAAGGCATGTTCAACATTTTCAGGGAGAGATCCACAGTAAACATCCATCTCCATAACTAAGGAAGCGGAAATTATGCTGAAGCGCATAATCGTATACTTCATTCCATTTATCTCCAATAAGCGCAGCAACCAGTAATAACAGTGTGGATTGTGGCTGGTGAAAATTGGTAATCAGGGCCCTTGCCAGTCGGGGTTTATAGCCAGGGGCAATAATAATTTGGGTCTTTGTCAGCAGTCGATCTGCTTTATTTTCTTCCATCCAGTTCAATAAAGCAAGTAATGCATCCCTGGCTGAAAGCTTACTTTCTGATTCATAGGGTTCCCATTGATTGACCATTAATTGAGATGATCCAGGATTCCGAATAGTTTTCACCCCAAGCCAGTAAAGGCTTTCCAATGTTCGTAATGAGGTAGTACCTACTGCAATTATTTTATCAATGCTGTGTATTATTTGTTTCAACGCTGCTTTGGAAACCTCAATGAATTCAGCGTGCATTTCATGTTCTGCCATTCTCTCACGCTGCACCGGTTTAAAGGTGCCGGCACCTACATGAAGAGTAAGAAAGGTATGATCAATACTGCGCGCCTTTAACTTCTCGAATACGGTTGGGGAAAAGTGTAAACCTGCTGTTGGAGCAGCTACAGACCCATCCTGTTTGGCGTAAATAGTCTGGTACCGTTCAGCATCACTGCTTTCGGGCTTGCGTTTGATATAAGGTGGGAGAGGTATGGCTCCTGCCATGTGAAGCAATTCAGCAAAGGAGAGTTCAGAAGGTTGCCAAGATAGTTCTACCAGGAATGAATCGGTAGTTTTGTCAACATATCTGGCAGAAAGCTGGATTACTTTATCCCCGCCAATGATCTTCTTTTCCAATACCTGGCCATGTTTCCATTTGGAAGCGCCACCAATCAGGCATTTCCAGTAAACACTTCCCTGCTGAAGCATGGCAGTTGTTATGTCATTGTATCTGTTGTCTGGCTCCAGGCAGAATATTTCAATAACACCACCTGTTGATTTTTGAAAAAGCAATCTTGCTTCAATGACTTTACTGTTGTTAAACACGAGTAATGATCCGGAGGGCAAATGCGCATCGATATTCCGGTAAATATCTTCTGTGATGATTCCTTCTTTATAAATGAGCAATTTTGAAGCGTCTCTTTCCGGTAATGGGAATGAGGCGATCTTTTCATCGGGAAGATGATAAGTGAAATCGTAAATGGAAAGATCCTTTGGATGCATAGGCAGCGACTAACTGTCGGCTTGCAAAGATACTAACGTTTAGCAACTGGCACTACCAGTTTCAATCCGCTCCATATATCACTCACTGCACAAACTTTTACATCAACCAGGTCATTCTTCAATGCATAATTGCGAATAGTATCTTCTGTAATATCGGTAGGGATCTTCGCTGCTTTCTTATACCAGGAGATCCAGATGATAATGGAAGTATTTGATTTAATTACAAGCTTGAGTTTTTTCATTTCATTTTCAAATGCTGCATTGTTTTTTACGAACAGATGAATGAGATCAGGGGTATCTCCTTTTTTGCATAGCTGTTCACGGATATTCAATTCAAGCAATTTGAAATAATCATCGGGCTGCTGGATCAGCATGACCTTCATTTCTGGCTTGATACCCAGTTTTTTTAATAATGGAGTTTCAGAATAACCTGCCATAAGCGTTAATAAAAATAGCGACTGTCAAGATAATCCGATAACCCACAATTCACATCTTGAACGCGGTTATCCACAGCTTTCTAACAACAATTCACACTCAATTCACCGGCATGAATGTAGATTTGGATCTCCACTCAGCCAAATCGGCTACCAGCAAGGGTTACAGGCGACAAATGTCTGTGGAAAAAATAAAAACCAAAAAATTTGGATAGGAAGTAGGAAAAAGTGTTATTTTGTGGGAATTAGTTCAAACTTGACTCAAACCCTTGATATTGATAGACTTTCTGGGAGAATTCGAGGCCACAATGGATGCAAAGGGCCGCTTTCTTCTACCGGCAGGCTTCAAAAAGCAGCTACCGGAAGAAGAGGGTTCCCGCTTTGTTATCAACAGGGGGTTTGAAAAGTGTTTGTGTCTGTACCCCGTGAAAAACTGGGAGCCGCTGTACGCCAGAATCAGGGCTTTGAATGATTTTGATCCGAAAGTGAGAGAGTTCAGGCGCTATTTTTTGAATGGCGCAACCATGGTAGAGCCGGATAGCGCAGGCAGACTGCTGTTGCCGCCAAATTTGAAAGGGCACGCTGATTTGACAAAAGACATTGTGCTGGCGGCGGCGGGCGATAAAATTGAAATCTGGGATAGTAATAAGTACAAACAGCTCTTTGAATCATTCTCACCGGAAGCATTTAGTAACCTTGGCAACGAGGTAATGAATAAAACCCCGGGTATTGATAATTAGAAAGATTGGAAAGCAATGGGAAAGAATCCTGATAGCGACCAACATTCCGATTCCCGATCCCCAGGTTACCATATACCTGTTTTGCTTAATGAAAGCCTGGAGGGGCTGAATATCCAACCCGATGGCGTCTATGTTGATTGCACATTTGGTGGAGGCGGGCATTCCAGGGCAATTCTTCAGCAGTTAGGGAAAAGCGGAAAACTGGTCGCCTTTGACCAGGATGAGGAAGCAAGGCAAAACAGTCCTGATGATGAGCGGCTGCTCTTTGTACCTCATAATTTCCGCCATCTTCAACGGTTCCTTCGATTACATCAAATCAATGCGGTTGATGGCATACTGGCTGACCTTGGCGTCAGCAGTCACCAGTTTGATGAAGCCCGTCGCGGTTTCTCTACCCGTTTTGATGCTGCGTTGGATATGCGTATGGACCAGCGTCAGTCGATCACAGCGTTTGATGTAGTCAATACCTACTCGGAAGAAAGACTCCATAAACTTTTTGAGCAATACGGGGAAGTTACCAATGCCAAAACACTGGCCAAGACTATTGTGCAACTGCGATCGGTATTGCCGCCAGCAGGACTGAAAACAATAGAAGCTTTTAAGAATGCGCTCCGGGGAATGGTAAAAGGAAATCCCAACAAGTACTTTGCCCAGGTTTTCCAGGCACTGCGTATTGAAGTGAATGATGAATTGGGTGCATTAAAAGAAATGCTCCAGCAGGTTCCCGATCTGCTGAAGTCAGGTGGCCGGGTAGTGATCATCACTTTTCATTCTCTTGAGGATAGACTGGTTAAGAATTTTTTTCGTCGTGGTTCATTCGATGAGCCGGATCAAAATCCTTTTGTTAATACTGAACCTGTCAATGAGCTGGAGGTAATAACAAAAAAGCCAGTCATCGCATCGGAGAAAGAAACAAGAGAGAACCCAAGGGCCAGAAGTGCAAAGTTGAGGATCGCCGAAAAAAAGCAAAGTCAGGAAAATACAAAGACGAAAAATAAGAACTCGAACAGAACTGAATAAAATAACGGAATGAAAGACCAGGAAACACAGGACATTAATCATCAGGATGAAATAAAGCAGGAGCCTGTATTACAAGGATGGAAGAAATGGTTGAACTATCAATCCGTTGTTAAGCAAATCCCCTTCTTTCTGTTTCTCACACTGCTGGCTGTTATATATATATATAATGGTCATTACGCAGACAAGACCACCCGCAACATTAACCGGACTGCCAGGGAAGTGAAAGAATTACAGCATGAATACAAGACTGTAAAAGGCGAGGTTATGTTCAGGAGCAAGCAAAGTGAACTGGTAAAAGCGGTGGAACCATTGGGATTAAAGGAATTGACACAATCGCCGGCGGTACTTACTGCAACCGCAGGCAATCAATAAGAAGCAGAAGCAGTAGAAGGAATACAAAACAACTTAAACATAGGGGCATTGGAAGTCAGGCGCGACATATTGTGGAGGGTTTATTTCAGTTTTCTCGGCATGGTATTGCTGAGCCTGATAGTCCTCGGTAAAGCCTTCTACATCCAGCGTTTCCAGGGAAGTTACTGGCGGAGCATGAGTGACAGTCTCCATCAGCGTATTGTGGAAATGGATGCAGAAAGAGGGACTATCTACAGTGAAGACGGACAAATGCTGAGCACTTCCATTCCTGAGTTTGATATATACATAGATTTTGTCGCAGACGGGTTGCGTAATAAGAACGGAAAGATTTTTAAAGAAAATATAGATTCATTCAGTATCGCTTTGGCAGGATATTTTAAGGACAAAACAGTCTCTCAGTATAAAAAAGAATTACAGGAAGGATATAAAAAGAAGAACCGGTACTACCTGCTAAGGAAGAAGTTATCATTCGAAGAATACAAAACCTTCCGTGCATTTCCATTGGTTAAACTGGGAAGAAATAAAAGCGGCGTGATCGTGGAAGAAAGCAGCAAAAGACTTTCTCCCTTCGGATTACTCGCAAACCGGACCATCGGTTTATCACGCGAGCATATCTCAAGTAACGGTTTGGTGAAGAAAATGAACGTTGGGCTGGAAAGGACTTATGATAGTCTGCTGACTGGAACGAGGGGGCAAAGACTGGTAAGGTATGTAGCTGGCGGTGCGATTCCCGTTGAAGGATTCCAGGTAGAGCCTGAAAATGGAAAAGATGTATTCACTACGCTTGATGTTAATATGCAGGATATCGCAGAAACTGCCTTGCTGAAAATGATGGATTCCGTGAAACCTGAATATGGTACCTGCATCGTGATGGAAACCAAAACTGGCAAGATCAAGGCAATGGCCAATCTTGGACGCAGGCCGGATGGTAGTTATTGGGAGGATGATAATTATGCATTGCGGGTAACAGAACCAGGATCTACGATCAAACTGGTTACACTCCTTGCAATACTTGATAAAGGAAGCAGCTCTTTGAATGATAAGGTAGAAGTTGGAAGTGCAGGAAGAATGGTAGTGGGACCGCGGGTAATCAATGATGCAGAGCAGGCGCCTAAATCAGTATTATCTGTAAAGGAATGTTTTGCCCATAGCTCCAATGTTGGAATGGGAAAGCTGGCTTATAAAGCCTTTGCTCAAAACCCTAAAGAGTTCAAAGAATACCTGCATAAATATCACATGGATGTGCGTTCGGGCATTGACCTGTCAAATATCCCAAGACCTCAACTGGCTCCATTGGATAAGGACCACGGAGGTCTGATGAACATGATAACCATGAGCTTCGGTTATGCCCTCCAGGTTAGCCCATTGCACACACTTACATTATACAATGCAATCGCAAATAATGGAGTGATGATGAAACCATACCTGGTAAACAGTATTCGTCAGGATGGAGTTATCGCCAGGCAGTTTGAACCGCAAATACTCGAACAAAGCATTGCCAAAGCAGCTGTGATCAATGAAGCCAAAGAAAGTATGGAAATGGTGATCACTGAAGGAACGGGTCGGCCGGCATTCAAGGATATGCCATTCATGGTTGCTGGAAAAACAGGTACTGCGCATGTGGCTGATGGTAATATCAA
>JAJKIP010000289.1 GCA_021154405.1 Segetibacter sp.
CTCAACTGGTACTTCAGTTCTTACAACGTCTTTTGCTTCATCATATTTAAAAGCTCCCCAGATATCATTATCCTTATTAACAATAAAAGTCCATGTTTTTTCATTGACAAGTGCATAGAGTGTGTACCGTCCGGCAGCTATTTTTTTTCCTCCAATAGTGGCGGGTTTATATAATTCAATCTCTGTTGCTTCATTGGCTCCCAGTCTCCATACCTTTCCATATGCTACCAGCCCTCCAAAAACTGTTCTTCCTTCTTTCTTCGGGCGACTATATAATACCCTGGCAGCAAGTGGATCAGTGGCTTTGCCCTGCATCTTCAACAGTGGGTAATTGACCGGATAATAACATACATCAAGAGGTGATTTATCAATTGCGGGTAATACGGACTGGGAATGCGAAACCACAGCAATAATCAGCAGGAGAGCCGTTGCGAAAAAGGTCTTCTTCATTTTCGAATTTGTTGATTTTTTACAAAAATAATTGATTCAGGTCCTGGTTCAGCGCCTTTCATAAATTGTTTGCCCTCAATATCTCATATTGTTGACGGGCAAAAGGCATCAAGTCCTTCCAGAACTGACGATAGCAGTCGCTGAAAAGTTGGTAGTGCTGCTGAAATAACTGATAAGCGGTAGTACTTTCCGTCAGGTATCTGGATCTTCTTACTACACCCTCCAGACTTTTCTCCGTACCCCACATTGTATGGTAATTGAATAGCCAGTTCTGTGTTTTCATGTAGGGAAACATTTTAGCAAACCGCTCCGGCAGCCAATGAATCTGACGATCAACGGAACTATACACCTGTTGGGAAAAATCAAATAATGAGTCTTTTGGGAATTCATTGACATCCGTTGCCAGGAAATGGTCATATAACACGTCAACGAAAGCGCCGCTATACAGGCGATAAGCCGGTCGCAGGATATCCTTGGCTTCTTTGGTGACAGGATGTTCGTCTGTAAAAGTATCAATGGCACGATGCAATGCAATCCCCTTCTGGATGCCGGCAGGATAATCGTATTTCTTTTTGCCTTTTATGAAATCACTGATGAGATTACCTACCAGAACTTCCGGGTCACCAAATGACAGATATGCATGCGCCAGGTAATTCAATGGTATTTAAATAGTATTACAGTGTATTGAAGTTAAGAAGACTTTATTGGGGATAAACAATCTCACTGCATAACGTATTTTTTTAACCAGTCGTTAATAATTTGCAAGGCAACAGGCGAGAAAGTTTCTTCCAGTTCGCCATATTCCTGAAGTGTGCAGGTTTTACAGGTCTGGAACAGGTGATTCAGACCGGGCAATTTTTGTATGGTATATTTCTTTGACCCGCTTTTCTTAAGTGCTGATTCAATTGCAGGAAGATTGGTATTGGCAATAACCTGGATATCCTTTTCTCCATTCAATGCAAGCACTTTGCATTTTAGCTGACTGAGCCAGGGTTCCGGGTCAAAGGAAAGAAAGTATTTAAACCATTTCCCTGAAATGCCTTCCACCAATACGGTAGTTACATTATGGATGCTGGTCTCTGAATCAAATCCGAGTTCCTTGCGGGTAGTACTATCAATTGTAGGTATCCATTGTTTGAAAAGAATGGCTGATTTGCGGTATGCCTCCGCTGTATCTTTAGCGTAAATAATTTCCTTCATCAGCTTTTTGTATACCGGAATATAGGCATTGATGGAAGCCTGGCTAATACCTACAGACCGTAATATGGCAGCATTCTGTTCTGCCATTAAAGAATCTATTTTAACACCCGGCGCGGCTAATAAAACAGCAAAATCAATATCGCTTCTTTTGGAGGCTACCATGGGCACTATCATTCCCCCTTCGCTGTGGCCTACCAGTCCGGTCTTTTTCTTATCTACCTCTGGTCTTGACAAAAGATAATTCAGGCTTGTATTTACATCGTTTGCAAAATCTGCCGAGGTAGCATCTGCAAATATGCCAGTACTTTTTCCCACTCCCCGATCATCTACACGTAATACCACCATTCCATTTTTGGTGAGGGCATCTGCCAATACAGCAAATACCTTATGGTCAGCCAACTCTTCATCTCTATTTTGAGGTCCGCTTCCCGTTACCAGTAAAGCTGCAGGAAAAGGACCTTTTCCATTGGGAATGGTAATAGTAGCGCCATAATGCAATGTGAGTTCCGGATTATTATATTCTATATCCTCACTAATGTAAGGATATGGAGGCTTCGGTGTTTGTGGTCGTTTGGGTGGAGCAGGCGCCTGAAAATTTCCTCTCTTTAATAAAAGTGGGTAAGTGGCATTCTGTGTAAACTGTCCATTGATAGTTGAATCATCCATCAACCGGCCTGAGAATATTGCATTCAATGCATGCATTTCAACTCTTATAACCTCACGCTCCTGGAAGATCACGGTATCACATTTGAAACCATAAGCGGATTGATCAGGGCTGTCTGCAGTACCTTTAATACTGCCTGATGGTGTTTCTTCAAAATGAAAAACAATACGCAGGCCCGGACCAATATTCAATTTTCCTTCCCATGTACCGATAATCTGCTTCTCTACCTGGGTCATGCCCGCCAGAGTGGAAAAGAGATAGAGAATGGTTAGCAACGATCTTTTCATATTATTTCTTTTTAGTCCTGAATTGCATTACCCATTTCAGGATTTCATCTACTGCATTGGTATTCAACGAGTAATAAATGAATTGTCCATCCTTTTCCGCAACTACCAGTTTTGCCTGCTTTAGCAGATCAAGGTGGTGTGATATGCTGGGCCAGGAAATATTGAACTGCTCAGCGATCTCTCCGGCCGACATCTCCTTTTCTTTGAGCAATTCCAGAATTTCGCGCCTGGTAGGGTCATTCAGGGCCTTAAAAACATCATTCATAACTACAATTGATCCATAAATATTTAGACAAATGTCTAAATATGCTTTAACAAATTGAAAACATTTTTCGGTGAATTGCACCATTTGGGGTGTGAACTGCATTAAAATGACAATACATGGTTTTCGTTGGTTAATGGTTTTTAACAGTGATTAACAACGCGTCCCATTAATCACAATTAGCTTGCCTGCACCTGTAACACGAGATACATTTGTGTCGTCTTATTCAACGAAAAAACTTTTAACTAAAACCAATAAATAATTTAGAAATGAAAAAGGTTCTCATCACACTGGCAATTGCAATAAGCAGTTTAGTCTCTTTTGCCGGGGAAGAAAATGTAAGTAAAGATGTTTTAAACTCTTTCAACAAAGAATTCAATGGAGCAAAAGATGTCAGATGGACTACTGGATCTGATTTTTACAAAGCAGTTTTTGTTCTGAACGACCAGTACATTACAGCATTCTATAACAAGGATGGTGAATTTCTGGGAATGACAAGAAATATCAGTTCTTTGAATCTGCCACTGAAACTTCAATCTAAAATTCGCAGCGAGTATGCTGAATACTGGATTTCTGACCTATTTGAATTATCAGATAACGATGGAACGCATTATTACATCACTGTTGAAAATGCGGATTCAAAACTTCTGTTAAAATCAAGCGATAATACAGAGTGGAATATTTTCAAGAAGATGACTAAAATTTAAAGAAATGGCCCCGGGTCCTATCCGGGGTTTTGGTGTGTGGTAAAAAAAACCCTGTTGCTTAGTGCGCGGGGTTTTGTTTTTATTTAATACAGTGAATGTGCTGAATTCGTAATTTTGCCCCCTTCCCGCACTGTCTCACCTTATTGTGATCTGAAGGCGGTCTAAATATTACAATAATGAATAAGGGACCCATCTCACAATTTATTAAACACCATTATCGGCATTTTAATGCAGCTGCCCTGATGGATGCAGCAAAAGGCTATGAAGTTCACCTGAACGAGGGTGGCAAAATGCTGATCTCCCTGGCTGGCGCCATGAGTACTGCTGAATTGGGTATTTCACTGGCAGAAATGATCCGTCAGGATAAGGTACATATCATTAGCTGCACAGGCGCCAACCTTGAAGAGGATGTGATGAACCTGGTGGCTCATTCCCATTACAAAAGAGTTCCCAATTATCGCGATCTGACACCACAGGAGGAATGGGATCTTCTGGAAAACCATTATAACAGGGTTACGGATACCTGCATTCCGGAAGAAGAAGCATTCCGCCGACTGCAAAAGCACCTGGTTAAACAATGGAAGGAAGCAGAGGCAAAAGGAGAGCGGTATTTCCCTCATGAATTCCTTTACAAGACAGTATTGAGCGGAGAGCTCAAACAGTATTATGAAATAGATCCTAAAGACAGCTGGATCGTAGCTGCCGCCGAAAAGAATATTCCAATTGTTGTTCCAGGATGGGAAGACAGTACAACAGGAAATATATTCGCCAGCTATGTGATCAAAGGGGAATTAAAAGCTTCTACAGTAAAGAATGGAATTGAATACATGGTTTGGCTGGCAGACTGGTACCGGAAAAACTCAGAAGGTAAAGGCGTAGGCTTCTTTCAGATCGGAGGAGGCATTGCTGGTGATTTTCCTATCTGTGTGGTTCCGATGATGTATCAGGACCTGGAATGGCATGATGTGCCTTTCTGGAGTTATTTCTGCCAGATCAGTGATTCCACTACTTCATTTGGTTCTTATTCTGGTGCTGTTCCGAATGAAAAGATCACCTGGGGTAAACTGGATATCAAGACTCCCAAGTTTATCGTGGAAAGTGATGCTACCATTGTAGCGCCATTGATCTTTGCCTGGATTCTGGGACAATAAATAATTGACCAAATAAAAGAAAAAGCTGTCTGAATTATTTTCAGACAGCTTTTTTATATTGTAAGTAATTATAAGTGATTGTTCCTGGAATCCTGAAATTACTTTGCTTCTTTAATGGGCAGGATCAGATTTATCAGAAGCCCTTTGGCACTTCCAGTTTTATGTCTCTTTTCAGCATATCATTCCTGTTGGCCATTTCCCATGCGGTATAGAAGACCAGTTGCACTCTTTTGGCCATGAGTTTATAGTTGATCTTGTCAGGTGTATCAGTTGGGCGGTGATAATCCGCATGCACTCCATTAAAATAGAAGATAATGGGTACACCTTTCTCTGCAAAATTGTAGTGATCGCTACGATAATAAAACCGGTTCTTATCATTCAGATCATTGTACTTCCTGTCCAGCTTTAATTTAAGGTTCTTATTTACCTGGTTGGTAATAGGTGCAAGATCAGAACTAAGCTTATCATCCCCAATAACATATATATAGTTTGTGGAATCCCTGTCTTTCAAATACTCTTCGCCAATGCGTCCGACCATATCAATGTTGAGATCTACTGATGTTTTGTCAAGTGGATATACTGGATTATTGGAATAAAATTCAGAACCCCATAATCCTTTTTCTTCTCCGCTCACAGTCATGAAAACAATGCTTCTTCTGGGTCCTTTGCCTTCGGCCTTTGCTTTTGCAAAAGCTTCTGCCAGTTCCAGTATACTTACTGTTCCTGAACCATCATCATCTGCACCGTAATAGATGGTAGTATCATTGCGGATCCCCAGGTGATCATAGTGGGCAGTAAGGAATACATATTCATCTTTAAGATCTGTTCCTTCCATGAACCCCAATACATTGCTGCTTTCCAGTTTCTGGATCTTCTTTTCAAATTCAAGATGAACATTGGCAGCATAGACCCTGGCAGGCAATAGTTGTGTTTTATAATCTTCTTTTACATTAAGCCAGTCCGTATGGCCCATTATATCCTCAGCTACTTTTTCAGAAACATACCAGGTTGGGAGGTATTGTGATGCCCTGTATAATTCCCTGTACATGGTTCCACCTGGACGTGCGGCCCGGGGGAAATTGCTGCTGACGATCAATACGGCAGTCGCTCCTTTTCTTTGCGCATTGATGATCTTGCTGAATATGCCAGCCGATGTAGCACCTGTATTAGGCTGGTAGGAAGTAGGAAGGCCATCCATAATGAGGACCAGTTTACCGGTAGCATTTACATCTTTGTATTCATTGAAACTGCTATCGGCAATACCATGTCCGGCAAATACAACTTCTGAAAAGTATTGTGAAGTATTATAGTTGGTAAAAGTGTATGGCTGGAACTCTTCATTGGGCTTGTATTCTATGTCATTAATCTCAAGGTTGCTTTTTGTTATTTCATCCCTGAAAACCGGGAATGTCATCTGGTAACTGCCTTTGTTTCCAGGCTCCAGTCCAAGGGATTTAAAATAATTTTCGATATAGGCGGCGGCTTTTTTTTGTCCTGGTGTGGCAGTTTCCCTTCCTTCCATTTCTTTTCCGGCAACTGTATACAGGTGTTTCTGCAGATCAGCAGCCGTAATGCTTTTGGCATAGGGAGCGGGGTTATTCTTTTTTTGTGCGAACAGGGCAACTGAGGGTACCAGCAGGAGAATGACAATAATTTTCTTCATGCGCATGTATTTAGTATAATCCTCAAACTTACCGGAAAAATATTTCGGATAAAGGCAGATTTGATGAATGGTTTAGAAAGAACGGAGAATTAGTCTAGTTACAGGCGATCTTTTGGACGCGATTACTATGCCTGCCGCCCTCAAATTCAGTGGTCATAAAGATCTGTACCATCCTTTCGGCGTCACCTTCCCGGACAAACCTTGATGGGATACAGATAATATTGGCATCATTGTGTTCCCGCACCAGTTTGGTAATTTCCTCACCCCAGCAGATGGC
>JAJKIP010000290.1 GCA_021154405.1 Segetibacter sp.
GAATAAGATTCCATCTGATGTGACAATCAAACTCAGTGGTCAGAGTGAGCAGGAAAAAGAAACAAATGCGTTCCTTGGAACGGCCTTTATTATCGCGGTTGGATTGATCTTCCTGATACTGGTATTGCAGTTCAATTCCATGAGCAAGCCCTTTATTGTGGTTACGGAGATATTCTTCTCCATTATTGTAGTATTGATAGGTTATGCGGTGACGGGGATGACGATTGCCACCATCATGTTGCTGGTAGGTATTGTGGGGCTGGCAGGTATTGTAATCAAGAACGGTATCCTTATCATAGAGTTTACCGATGAATTGAGGGGACGAGGTATGCGAACCCGGGAAGCGGCCATTCAGGCTGGAAAGATCAGGATCATCCCTGTATTGCTGACTGCGGTCGCAACTATCCTTGGGTTGTTACCCCTGGCAGTTGGGTTCAATATTGATTTTGCTGGCTTGTTCTCACATTTCAGCCCTCATATGTTCTTTGGCGGTGATAGTGTTGTATTCTGGGGACCGTTGAGCTGGACCATCATCTTCGGTCTAATGTTCGCCTTCTTCCTGACCCTGGTGATGGTTCCGAGCATGTACCTGATCGCCCAGCGGTTGACCAGACCCATGGAGAAATTCTATGGGACCAAGTTTATAGCCCTGTTGGGATTCCTGGGACCTGTCTTCTTCCTGTTTGTGGGGATCATGTATTTGGGACGAAGGCTGCAGGGCAAAAAGGTATGGATGGGTAAAATGAGACCCGCAGTTCGAAAAAGTTAGGGTTCAACCCACTTATAACCAGGGCCGTTCCAGCTATTTAGACTGGAACGGCCCTTTTTTTAGAAATTTTCAAAAAATTTTTCAAACGGGTGCAGCAACTTAGAATTTCCCTTTGTCTCTTATACGTGGACCCCGTAAATGTGAAAGCTATGATTGTTGCTTTTTAAGAAATGTCGTACTTAGTTGGTTTTGTATCCGCCTTCCTAACTGCTTAGCGGATAAAGCGGCTCCCAAGGGGCCGCTTTTCAATTTTATAGGTTTCCCGCACAAATCTTCTTTAAGTAAACTGGCGTCGCAGTGCCAGTAACCACTAGTTTCCGGGGTGCCGGGACGGGCTAGCTGTAATGGTGCCTTGATCTATGAATGCAGGATAAGTATCTCATGGGTGCCACATGGGTATGACATAAGTATACCAGGGGTATAACATAGGTATACTATTACCTCCACATAGGTTTAGCATAGGTATACCATGGGTATACTATCATCAACAGACTTTTCAATGATTATGACGATCCTGTTTTCTCCCTCACGATCTGATTCAGGGATTTCAGTTTAGAATAGATCAGGATACCTCCAATAAATGCGGCTACGACCAGGATCAGGAAGAACATTTTCTTATCTGTAAATGAATCCCAGAAACCGGTCATAATACCAGCCACCTTGCCTCCGAGGGATGTGGCAAGGAACCAGCCTCCCATCATCACCGAAGTGAGTCGTCCCGGTGATAGTTTGGAGACAAATGATAAACCGATCGGGCTTAAGAATATTTCACTGATGGTAAAGACGAAGTAAGTGCCCCATAACCAGGCGGGAGAAGTTTTGTGAGTGTAAACAGAGGGTACAGACATTACTGCAAAAACCATAACTAATGCAGATAAACCAGAAATGAACATAGCCATGCCAAATTTGGATGCCGTGGTTGGTTCCTTTCCTTTTTTCCTTAAATAATTAAATAAGGGAAGAAAAATCAAAGTAAGCAATACAATGAAAAGAGGGTTTATCGATTGAAATAGTTCCGCATTAAAAAGTTTTACGGTTTTTCCATGCGGCCATTCATCCTTTGGAACGTTATTGAAATAGGGATCAGGTCCCATTACCTGCACTACCTTTCCACTGTCATCTTTTACATTAACAAAGTGCTCATCTACTTTATTCACCAGTCTTAAGGTATCCGTTACCTCTTCGAGGGGTAAGATAGTACTCGTAAGTTTTTGCGTAAAAGGGGATGCAGCACGGTCAGTATGCTTCTGTGCCCATAGTGTAAGACCGGTTGAGTTTTGATTATAAATAGCCCAGAATGCAATAGCAATGACAAAAATAAATAGTAGAGAACCAATAGCTTTCTTATCAATTTTTGCTGCTCTTACCCAGAGAGAGATATAGAAAGAAATTATGGGAATGCAGGCAAAAATAAAGGCATCATTTGATGGAGATCCCATAATAGTAGTATGAAACACCCTGGTAGGTACAAACCAGCCAATCAAAGCTGCCACTATTGCCGGAAGGAATACATAGCCGGTTATTTGCTGTATCGACATGTCCTCTTTGGTAACCGGTTTTTTTATATCTCCTTCTTTCACGTGTTTTAAGTTTGCTGACAACCAGATCAATCCTATGATCAAACCAACGCCAGCAGCAGCAAAAGCATACCCCCAGCCATATTTATTACGTAAATAGGCGGCCACGAAATTGCAGACAAAAGCACCGATATTAATACCCATGTAAAAGATATTGTATGCATTGTCTTTTAAAGGTTTAAGATTTTCCTTGTTATAAATATTACCCAGGAGGGTAGAAATATTGGGTTTAAAAAATCCATTGCCAATGATGATTAATCCCAGGGAAACAATAAGCGCCAGATTACCAGGAAGAGAAAGCCCTAAATACCCTGCAGCCATCAACGAACCTCCGATAAAAATTGATTTTATATACCCTAAGTACCGGTCTGCAATTAATCCACCAATAAAAGGAGTTAAGTAAACCAGTGCTATAAAACTACCAGTAATATCAGCTCCTTTGTTCTCAAGAAAACCTTTACCTCCGCTGGATGTTGGATCAATCAGGTAAAGGAATAGAATTCCTACCATCAGGTAATAAGCAAATCTCTCCCACATTTCAGTCAGGAACAGAACATACAATGCTCTATGGTGTTTGCCGGTTTGTGCTGGTTGATTCATATCTGGCTTTTAAGTTATAGTTTACGAACGATTGGCAGCAACGTTGAAAATACACAAATTTTCAAGACGCCAAACTTTTTCAAATTACCTTTAACATTCATCCCGATATTCGCAAAAATTAAGACATCCCAATACCTTAAAACTGACCAATAGCTAATGCGGATTTTACTATTAGGTTCCGGTGGAAGAGAACATGCCCTGGCCTGGAAACTGAGTCAAAGCGTCTGGACTAATCCTTTATTTATCGCCCCTGGAAACCCTGGAACTGCCCAATGTGGCACAAATGTGAACCTGGACCTCTCTGATTTTGACGCTATCGCCAAATTTTGCATTTACGAACAGATAGAAATTGTAGTGGTAGGCCCTGAAGAACCACTTGTGAACGGCCTCTATGATTATTTCAAATCAAAGGAAGAGTTACAATCCATACACTTCATCGGTCCATCAAAAGAAGGCGCCAAACTGGAAGGAAGTAAATCCTATGCCAAGGCCTTCATGAAACGTCACAATATCCCTACAGCATCTTACCGGGAATTTACAGTTGAAACGTATGAAGAAGGTGTGCAATACCTGAAAAATCATCCGCTTCCTATTGTAATGAAAGCTGATGGCCTGGCTGCAGGAAAAGGTGTAGTCATCTGCCAGAGCCATGTAGAAGCCATCGCTGAATTTGAACTCATGATCCAGCGCGCAAAATTTGGTGATGCCAGCAGAAAAGTGGTGGTAGAAGCATTTCTTACCGGTATTGAATTAAGCGTTTTCGCATTAACAGATGGCAAGAATTATGTGATCCTTCCGGAAGCAAAAGATTATAAACGGATTGGTGAAGCTGATACTGGTTTGATGACGGGTGGAATGGGAGCTGTAAGCCCGGTACCATTTGCCACACCAGGATTCATGCATAAAGTGGAAGAACGGATCATAAAACCCACCGTTGATGGACTATTTAAAGAAGGTATAGAATATACCGGGTTTATATTTTTCGGTTTGATCAATGTTAATGGAGAACCACTCGTAATTGAATATAATTGCAGGATGGGTGATCCGGAAACGGAAGTGGTGATGCCGCGGCTGGAGAATGATCTCATAGGACTTTGTGTAGCAGCATCACAAAAAGAACTACATCTTGTTAAAGTGCAGGCAGATAAAAGAGCAGCCGTAACTATTGTGGCTGTGAGCAAAGGTTACCCGGGCAGTTATGAAAAAGGTTTTGAGATCACCGGCCTTACGGATAATTATGGAAAACAATCCATGGTGTTTCAGGCTGGTACCAAACAAAAAGATGGACAAATAGTAAGCAATGGGGGACGTGTGTTTTGTGTTACCTCCTATGGTTCTACAATTGAAGAAGCTGTTGATACTTCCCAGGACGTACTGCAGTACGTGCATTTCAACGGGATGTATTTCCGGACTGATATCGGGTACGAATTCAAATAAGCCCCTCTTCTTTATCTTCGCCAAATGAATTATCACGATTATCTTCAGCTGGATAAGATCCTGAACTCCCAGGTGCCTGAAAGTGATAAACAGGGCATGAGCGCGCATGATGAAATGTTATTCATCATTATTCACCAGGCTTATGAACTCTGGTTCAAACAGCTTCATCATGAAATAGATTCTGTCCTGGAGATCATGGACAGGCCGTCTCTCAATGATAATTCTCCTGACCTGGAAATGATCGTTCATCGGTTAAGACGATGCGTTTCAATTTTACGATTACTGGTCAACCAGATCGATATTATGGAAACCATGACTCCTATGGATTTCCTCGACTTCAGGGATATGCTTCGGCCCGCTTCAGGTTTTCAAAGCTGGCAATTCAAGGAAATCGAAGCCAAACTGGGTTTAAAATTTGATCATCGCCACGGTAAAGAATATTATACTTCGCAGTTACGCGAAGAACATATTAACCTGATCAAAAAAGCGGAACAACAAAAGAATCTCCTACAACTGGTAAATGAATGGCTGGAACGCATGCCATTCTTCGATGAAAAGAATAATTGGGAAGGATTTTTGGTCCATGGCAGCACAGAAAAAGCGCATCCCTTCTGGGCTGAATACCGTTACAGATATGAACACAGTTTGTCCGAAGCTGAAAAATTAAATCTTCCTGTTTTTGATGAAACATTCATCAATGGGCCTGTTACCAATGAAAGAAATTTATCGTTTGATGCAGCCCGGTCAGCATTGTTCATTATGCTCTACCGCCGCTATCCCATGTTGCAATTACCTTTTCAGTTATTGAATGCATTGCTGGAAATTGATGAACAGCTTAGCTCCTGGCGTTATCGGCATATGAATATGGTGCACCGCATGATCGGAACCAGAATTGGCACCGGTGGAAGCAGTGGCAAGGATTATCTGAAAGCAGCGGCGGACAAGCATTATATCTTCCGGGATATTGCGCGATTGAATAGTTTTCTTATAGAAGCAAGAAAATTACCAATACTTACCCCGATAATGGAAAAGAGATTAGGCTTCCTGTGAGTTAGAAAGTATATCGTATGCCCAAACCTCCCCAGCTACCATAGAAACCACGGCCATCGCCGAACTCAAAGGAAGGCTGCCAGTCGAGCGAAATATTGATCGGGGCACCATTGAATTTATAGTCCAGACCAATTACGCCATCCAGTCCGGCAAAAACGCCATCGCCATATTTGGAACCATAAATGCCGATATGGGCACCAGGACCAATATACCATTTGAGGCCGGCAGCGCCATTGATATCACCATGGATCTCGAAAAGACCAGTAAAACGTACTCCATTTCTCCAGAAATAACCGATCAGTTCACCGGCATTTTGGGAATTAAAGAAATGTTTGAGGGAAATTCCAGCCCCATCCCACACTTTCACGCCCAGGGCGGTTCTGTAATCGGTACTGTTGGCACTTTTACTTTGAGCTGATGCTCCGATGCTAAGAAATAAGACGGTAACTGCAAGGATTAAAACCTTTCTCATAAAATTGACTTTAGGGGAAGATTGGTTATAGTTTAAATTCAGCCTACAGTTACCATTTTTGTGCCAAACTTGTTCAATAAAGGTTTATAAGTCCTTTATGACCATAGGGATAGCAAATTTTCATTGATATATAACTGGTAAGTCCGGGGAGGATTTCCTC
>JAJKIP010000291.1 GCA_021154405.1 Segetibacter sp.
AGTAATACTGAATGTTGCACAAGGGGAAGACCGGCATGGGCTTTTTCATATGATTCATTTTTTTCTTCCAGGGTATGTGGAGCATGATCTGTTGCAATCACGTCAAGCCTGTCTTCCAGCAAAGCCTTCCATAGTGCTTCTGGGTTATGAGGCGCCTTGATAGCGGGGTTACATTTGATCCGGTTGCCCAATTGCGACTAATCATCAGAAGTAAAGTGAAGGTGATGCACACATACTTCTGCTGTGATCCTTTTTTCTTTAAGGGGCAGCATATTCGTAAAAAGCTGTAGCTCTTTTTCGGTGCTGATATGAAGGATATGCAAACGACTATTATATTTTTTTGCAAGCTGGATGGCGTAAAAGGAGGACTCAAAGCAGGCTTCTTCATTCCGGATAATCGGATGGTCTGCCGCCGTAAGCTCTTTCTTTTCTGTTTTTAATCTGGCAAGATTATCCCTGATGATCTTTTCATTTTCGCAGTGTGTGGCAATCAATACTTCACTTTCACTAAAAACTTTCTCCAGTGTAAGCGGATTATCAACCAGCAGGTTCCCGGTAGATGATCCCATGAAGATTTTGATACCACAGATGTCTTTTTTGTGGTCATTCACCTTCAATGCCTGTTCAGCATTTTCATTAGAGGTGCCGATATAGAATGAATAATTGGCGAGTGAGTTATTCCTTGCAATTTCATATTTCTGTTCAAGCAGGTCAAGCGTAAAAGCAGGTGGAACAGTATTCGGCATTTCCATGAAACTGGTAACACCACCTGCTACCGCTGCTTTGGCTTCTGTATAAATTGTGGCTTTGTGGGTCAGCCCTGGTTCCCTGAAATGCACCTGGTCATCTATGGCACCAGGCAACAGGAATTTCCCTTCCCCATCTATCTCGATGCCCTGACTATTAAGGCCGGATCCGATTTTTTCGATCCTCCCGTTTTTTATCAACACATCCTCCGTTTTGATTTCGCCTTCGTTGACAACCTGTATGTTCTTAATCAGATATATTTGCATAATTTGTTGACTATTATCCTAAAAGACTACCCATGCAATTTATAAAAACCCTGTTAAGGCTGCCTTTATTTCTTTCCTACTTTACCCGCCGGCAGCTTTTGCAATGGTCTTTCTTTCTCGTTGCTTTTTTCCCAACCATGCTGCTTGCTCAAACTACTTATTTATCCCAGGGCGACAAACAAACAATGCTGCTGGAAAGGCTGGAAATCAAGGCAGGCAGGGATTCCATACTTAACTTTTCAAAAATTAAACCCTTCAGCCGGAAAACGGTGGTAAACGGAATAAAGAGTTACCTGGCTACATCCCCTGTACTTTCAAAAGTGGATGATTACAATATCAGGAGTGTATTTCTGAATAATCTGGAATGGGTGAGTCCGGAAGAAAGGGCGCAGTATCAGAGTAAAAAGCCCATTTGGAAAAACTTCTATCGCACTCCGGCAAATTTATATGAGGTGCACGTGACAGATTTTGATCTGTTTGTGAATCCAGTGATCCAATACGTGGTTTCCAAAGAAAAGGATAATGATCAAAGCCTGTTCCTCAATACAAGAGGATTGACAGTGAGGGGAAGGATCGCTAACAAGATTGGATTCTCTGCTTATTTAACGGATAACCAGGAACGTGACCCTGCCTATGTGCAGCAATGGATCCAGGATAGACGGGCTGTGCCTGGTGCCGGATTTTATAAAGACTTTAAGGACCCGGGCGGTTACGATTATTTTGATGCCCGAGGTCATTTTACATTCAATGTTACCAAATACATTGATGTGGCTTTTGGTTATGACAAGAATTTTATTGGGAACGGTTATCGCAGTTTATTCCTCAGTGATTTTTCTACAGGTGGATTATTCCTGAAACTAAATACCAGGATCTGGCGCATCAACTATCAGAACCTGTTTATGGAATTGCAAAATGCGGATAACAGAATAGGAGATAAGCCGGTGAACAAGAAATATGGGGTATTTCACCATCTGGATATTAATGTGACCAAATCGCTCAATATTGGATTATTTGAAGGAGTGATGTTTGGTCGGCCAAATCGATTTGATTTCAGCTATCTGAACCCGATTATTTTTTATCGCTCCGTTGAACAACAGAATGGAAGCTATGATAACTCTGTAGCTGGACTGGATTTTAAACTCAATGTGGCAAAGCATTTCCAGTTCTATGGACAATTCCTGCTGGATGAGTTCAAATTATCTGAGATCAAGGCTGGCAATGGCTGGTGGGGTAATAAATTCGGTATACAGGCAGGTGCTAAATACATTGATGCATTCGGGATAAAGAACCTGGATCTTCAGCTGGAACATAATAGAGTCAGACCATTTACCTATTCGCATTTTGATTCTGTTTCCAATTACACACATTATAACCAGCCATTGGCTCATCCGTTAATGGCAAATTTCCAGGAATTGATCGGGATTGCCAGGTATCAACCGGCTCCAAAGATGTTGATCGAAGCCAAG
Organism: Segetibacter sp.; assembly: GCA_021154405.1. Classification (GTDB taxonomy): domain Bacteria; phylum Bacteroidota; class Bacteroidia; order Chitinophagales; family Chitinophagaceae; genus JAJKIP01. The sequence goes on from JAJKIP010000291.1 coordinate 2,480, forward strand.
GCAATAGTTTACCAGCAGGGGAGAGATTCAAGTGCAGAAAGTTTCGGGAGTAATATCTTCCTGATTAACCAGGCGCCGTATCGTAAAAATGAATTTGGCTATGATATAGGCAGCGGCTGGAAGACAAATGTATTGTACGCTTCCCTGTTATTGTCTTATGAGTTAAGACAAAACCTGTTTCTTGAATTGTTCGGCGTATATCGCAGGCAGGAAACCAAAACGCCTCCCATTACATCAGTAAATACTACAGTTATCTCTTTTGGAGTCAGATGGAATATGCACAGGAGGGAGTTCGATTTTTGATTGAAGGATTATCCTTCAATATGAATACTGAATACAATCATCCTTGATTGTATTTTATCAAACACGCTTGAGAACTTCAGGTTTGGATCACGGCTATGGATATTCGGAAGTCCATTGCTGATCTTTACTTCAGGAGAAAATATAAAGGATTGGAAGAAGAAGTTGAATCCTACACCCAATTCAGGACCGAAATCATATTTTTTGATCTTGATAAGATCATCTGCTCTTTTTGCTCTTGCATTGCTGGCAAGATCTATATCTCCCTTCATGCCAGCCAACATGTATACACGGAAATTATTGATACGGTCTGATTGCAACTTTACCTGAACAGGAAATGAAACCACTACTGATTCTACTGTTTTAGTCAACTCCGTTTCACCACCACCTTCCGGGTATCTTAATTTGTAAAATATATCCCGCTGGAAAAATTGCAGTTGAGGGTTAAATCTTGCCTGGAAACGGTCAGAGATGCGGGCAGTTGCAAGTAATCCCAGTGTGAATCCACCTGAGTTTTTGGGTTCGGCTACCAATACACTATCATCCTCTAAAAACCGGGATGACATGTCCGGATGGAATTTCGCCAGGTTAACTCCCAATGTAATTCCAAAATAATACGGCTTAAGATCATGATCATACAGGTACATCTCGCGTTCACGCTGTGCCATTGAAGTTTGGGCAAGAAGAAATAGTAAACCAAAAAGCAGTAGTCTTTGTGGCCTTAATGTGGAGTTTGTTGTACGGGTTTTCTGCCGGAGTAAATGCAACATATTCCTAAGCTTAGCGATTTGTAGCGGGTATCGGAATAACCAACTTTGTTTAAAATTTCAATTAAATGCTGACGGTCCGGGAAAGCATTAGCTGATTCGCACAAATAACTGTATGCTTCCTTATTCTGTTTAAACCACCGGGCCATCTGGGGTGCCACCAGTCCCATATACAAATTATAAAAGCTTCGTACAGGTTGTTTAGGCTTTGAAAATTCCAGAATTACCAGCTGAGCCCCGGGCTTTAGAACGCGCATAATTTCGGCCAAACCAGTTTCCAGTTTTTCAAAGTTCCTGACTCCAAATGCCACCATCCCGGCATCAAACGTACTTTCCCTATGATTTATTGTTTCGGAATCCCCGTGTTCTAACTTTATGTAATTTGTAAGTCCCTCTTTCTCAATCTTTTTTTTCCCGATTTCCAGCATTTGACGGGAGATATCAATACCAGTGATATCGCGGGATCCCAGGAGCCTGCAGGCCAAAATAGCCATATCCGCGGTACCGGTGGCAATATCCAGTATCTTTTTGGGATCGTCTTTTTTCAGTAGCCGGATGGCCTTCTTACGCCAGCCGATATCGGTACGGGCAGAAAGGAAACGGTTCATGAAATCATACCGGCCTGCAATGCGGTCAAACATCTCAGCTACCTGTTCTTTCTTGGATTTTTCTGAATCCCTGAAAGGTATTATACTGTCGTGTGGTAATGGATCAGGCATTCCGCAAAGATAAGCAAGTGGCTCCTGGTGAATAGCGAATGAAAACGAATTGCAAAATCGTCCCAGTCATCCTCCAAACCCCACCAGTCATTCGTTATCTTGCACGGGATGGAAATCAAAGATGCCCGTTATCTTATCAGTAACCCCAATTACAAGCAATGTCCGCCACCTGACCGACCGGAATATGCTTTTATAGGCAGGAGTAACGTTGGCAAATCTTCCCTGCTGAATATGCTGACAGGAAAAAAAAGCCTCGCCAAGATTTCTTCTAACCCGGGGAAAACCCAATTGATCAATCATTTTGAGATCATATCAGAAAAGAACTTTAAATGGTACATGGTTGATCTTCCCGGTTATGGTTATGCAAAGATCTCCCAAAGCAGCCGTCGCCGATGGGAACAGATGATTGAGGAATACATCCGCAAGCGGGAAAATCTCCTTTGTCTATTTGTGTTGATCGATAGCCGGCATGAGCCTCAAAAGATCGACCTGACCTTTATTGATCAATTGGGTAAATGGCAGATACCTTTTGTGCCCGTCTTTACCAAGAGCGATAAAAATAAACCGGGAGCCACCCAGCGAAACGTAAATGCATTCATAAGATCAATGCTGGTAACTTGGGAGGAACCGCCACCTTTCTTTGTTACCTCCGCGCTTACCAGTGAAGGCAGGGAAGGCATACTGGACTATATAGGGGACCTGAACAGGAGTTATAAGAAGGACTGACGCAAATGCTGGTATGGAACTTGGTGGATAAGTGTTTATTGCCTTACTTTGCACCCAACCTGGAAATATCTATGAGACGAATCTTATCTGAACGAAATCTGGTTGTAATCCTTTTCTTTCTTGCCCTCATTGTTTTTGCTTTCGCACAAAGTGAGACCAGACAAATGGAGATGATGTATATGGAACAGGGATCAGCTATTTCAACTCTTTCCACTCCTCATGAACCTTTGACAAAAGTGGAGGCGGGTTCCCTGCCGAAACTTGGAGTAGTTCCGGCTCATTAATTTCGAAGATCAAGTTTTAATTCACCACCTTATTTGCACAGCTGCTGCTTGCAAATGCTTCAGGCTTGGCTTTAAAGGCAAATCCCATTCCCAGAATATAACCCATGGCTTCTTTCAATGCATCATTGCTCTTGAAGTGGGGATTGGTATTGATATCTGCATGAACTTCCATGTCCACATTATAAACAGTGAACAGGTTACATAATTCATACGCAATCTCGATGCTTTTGGCTACTTCCATCAGCATTCTCTCCTTGATGGTAAATTGTTGCCGGGTCTTTTCATTGTGAATGAACATAAATCCGCCATGACCTTCTCTCAGGAAGACGATCACTGTAGCAAATTCTGTTTCTTTACCCTTTACTTGTGAATCTGTGCCGATGCAAACTTTAAGACGGAAACCAGCTTCAGTTTCCCGTTTGATGGCGTTTTCAACGGCCTTCAGGATTGGAATTTCAATCGGGTCGCCATTAAATTTTCTCCAGCGCATATAAAAAGAGGTTTTCCCAAGATATAGAAAAACCTCCAGTTAAGCAAAAGAGGAACGGATTAATGTTCTGTTAACAGAACGGAAATGAATTTATTGACGCAAAAATTTATCTGTCCATTGCTGACCATCACCGGCAAAACGAATTAAATAAATGCCTTTTGTGATGGGAGCTGCCTGGATATTATTTATTCCATTATTCAGGTGTCCGGAGCTGATCATTTTTCCATTCAGGTCTATAATGTCATAGGAATAATGACCCGGACTGCTAATATAGATGGTCCCTGAACTGATTTGGTTGCTTAGGAGTTTCGGGCGTGCCAGGGTCCCATTATCACGAAGGGTGGTGATATTGGAATAAAGGCGATGGCCATTCTCAAAAGCTACATTCAGGCGGTAATATAAGGTGCCAGTGGATGATGGCTTATAAATATAAGAGCGTTCAACATCGGCCGCTTCTTCCAGCGAGGAAAAATTTCTTCCATCAGTAGAAACTTCCAATAGCTGTTGCACTACTTTTTCATCAGCATCAATTAACCAGCTTAGGTAATGTTTATCACCATTTTGTGAACCGTGCAATTCCAGGCGACGAACAGGCAATACAGTACCACCATTGTCAAAACGGGCCAATATTGAATAGGAACCAAGACTTGCATAAGCTGGGGCATATAAATTTCCCTTGCCTTCTATTTCCACGTAATAGGTGCCTGCATTCAATGTGGTATCCACCAGTGAATTTAACAGGGTGCCGGGATTATATACATTAACAGCAGTCATGCTTCCGTCAAACAGTGTGACCTGCAGATCCAGATCAGATCCTGAATTTCCTGTTCCTACATTGTAAGGAACGGCATCCAGTTGGAAACGTGCGTTATAAGGTATATTGAATTTAAACAGGTCCTGGTCAGTGTTTTTTTCAATCACCCCGCTTGCGGTAAACTGGTTACTGGAAAAGGTAGCGACGGTGGCACTGGCAAAATCATTTCCATGATCATCATTCCGGTACCCGAAGCCATTTGATGCAGAAGTAATAATATCAAGATCGTTCTGGTAATTGGTGCAACCATAAGAGTTGGGTCCATTATTCCAAAGCGTGAAATTTTTATAATAACCAACACCCATAATTGGGGCCCAGCCAATTTCACCACTTCCCTGCCCAAGATTATAGTCACTTGTTTTGTTGCAATTCACATCATAGGACGACTGGTGATAAAGCCCTAATGCATGCCCCGATTCATGTGAGATCGATTCTGCAATAAGTTTTACATTATAACTCTGCAGGGAAGAGAATATAAAGCTGGGTGAATTATCGGCCCATGTAAAAGAGCCTACAAAGGAAACACCTCCGGCGGTATTGCCATACCAGGCATAGGTGGTAGTAATGATCACACGTGATCTGCGATTTACCGGAGCAGCCAGGAATTTTGTAGAATCAGTGGTTACATTGAGATTGAATGGACGGTAGTCTTCAGCAACACGATTAAATATCTCAATGATCCTGGTATTATCCAGACCAGAACCATTACACACAATGGGACCAGCGTAGTTCCAGCTGGTACCAGTAACAGTATGTCCGTCGAAATCCAGGAAGAGAACGGCACTTGCAGAAGGGTAGCTGCTCATTACGGGAACCTGTGCATGAACTGCGCATTGGAGCAGGACCAATGTTGCCAGGCACATGGGTCGAAACAGGTTTTTCATAACGGAATGGATTTGAACGTTAACACAGGGTACGGATTAAAACGGGCCAAAATTTATCTATTCATTTACCAGGTCGCGAAAATTTTTCTTGATTAAATAATACTCACCTTTTTCTTTTTGAATTACCAGCAGATCGCCATGCTGAAAACTGATGATACGGCCGGAATATTCGACCGTACCATCTGGAAGGGTGGATGAGGATAATGTCAGCGTGGCTCCGCTGAAATTGATGGAACGAATGATCAGGGTACGGATCTTACTATCATATTTTGATGCAGTGGGAACGAGCTTTCCACTGAAATTAAAAGTCTTATCTGTTGATTGAAGTGAAAGGTTAGGCGATTCTTCACCTGAGGTGAAGAGTGCCTCCATATCTTTCGCATTGATTGCGATTCTATCAGGGAATTGTGAAAAAAGAGTGGGCTTACTGGTATTATCGAAGGAATTAAAGCTGGCTTTATTCTGTGCAGAAACTCTTATACACACAAGAAAAAAGAGCAGGCACAGGCCTAAGAATTTCAGGTTGTTCATTGGATATCGTTTATAAAATATTGGATTGACTGGCAGTTGACTTTGTCATCTGCAGTTTTTGAGGGGACGGAGATACAAGATTGGTGAAAGTTTGTTAAAATCCCAAGATTATGGGGTCAGAAAATGAGCTAGTTGAGGAGTACTACTATTGCTTAAATCGTAAATCTGCGCAGCAATAAGTGTTTGTTAATACTGACCAGTACTTAATAGTACCAGTGTACAGGCTTCCATTGGCCTGATATTTTTTTCTCTTGCCAATTTAGCCAACTCTTCATTTTCAGCTCCGGGGTTAAAGATGATCCGTTTGGGATTAAGCGAAAGGATATAATCGTAATACTCTTTTTGATGGTCCTGGTTAAGGTAAAGAGTAACAGTGTCCACTTCTTCGGAAGGTTTTTTGTCAGTAGTCACTGGAACATCACCTACCATGGCCGCTTTTCTGCCAATGGCTACCACAGGATGACCATGCTGCCTTAGCCGTTGAATGGCCAGGTTGCTATAGCGGGAGGGGTTGCCGGAGGCCCCCAGGACAACTGTTTTCTTTTTTTCGTTCATTAGCCTTGCGATTAATTACTTTATAACAATTTTGCCCGCCTATTTGTTGTTGTCTATTTTAACTGGATCCATTCTTTTTGCTGGTATAACTTTACTTCCTTATAGCAAACAAAAGCATACCAGACTGCCATTATTGGGGAGAAAATCAATAAGCAAAACAGATAAGAGATGATTGATTCCGGAACTAATAAACAAATTAGACCAACAAAAATGACAAATAACAATACCCATAAATAAATTTTCCGCCCGGAGTATGGGTAATAGCGAGGATACAATAAATGTGCAAGGCAACTTAATATCTGCCATCCTCCCACTAAAAAGTAGGCTATATAAAAATAATCCGGCCTTAACAGGCACAATAAAACTCCTCCTGTGATCAGGAATAATTGAGCAGCAAGATCAAATGATTTAATAATTTTCATATTATTTAAACATCTTAACCAGGTTTCCTATAAACCAGTTCTCATCAGCCTTTACCATTGTATCAAGTGTTTTATCAGCCTGTTTACCCAGTTTCTTTATACCACTGACTGTATCCACAAAAGACTTAATATTCTTGTCTCGTTTATCACCCTCTACATTTTCCAGTTGGTCCAGCAAACGCAACATTGGTTCCAGTTCACGCTTCTTTCTTTCCTTTACAATCTGCTTGACTACTTTCCAGATATCCTTCTCAGCCACAAAATATTCTTTGCGCTCTCCAGGAATGATAATCCTTTCCACCAGACCCCAATCAATCAGTTCCCTGATATTCATATTGGCATTACCACGGCTGATATTAAGCTCTTCCATCATATTGTCCTGCGTAAGTGGATCAGCGCTTACTAATAAAAGAGCATGGATCTGTGCCATTGTCCGGTTAATGCCCCAATGCGTTCCAAAGGCCCCCCAGCTACTGATGAACTGCTGTCTTGCTTCGATTAATTTCATACTGCGAATTTATACAATGGTATTGAATTTTCAAAAACTTTTGAAATCTTGAAAGATACTGGGATGAGGTTCCGGATGGTTCCCGAAAGGGCTATATTTCTATTGAATAGAGGAGTTGTAAGTACCCCATAGTCATTAACTTCTTATTTCACGCCCCTCATCAATTTTCGCAATTTCCTTAACAATTTATTGGGAAAAGCTGTTTAAATTGACGCCTCAAAGTGAAACAGCTCTCTATGAACGGGAAATCAATCGTTACAGCCCTATTTTTATTTTGCGCTTTTGCCTTCGGACACCAGCTTAATGCTCAACAGCCTGATTCATTATTAACTATCCTGGACAGGGATTTTCCACAGGAGAAAATATATATTCATTACGACAGGCCCTATTATAATTCCGGTGAAACAATCTGGTTCAAGGCCTACCTGTTATCCGGGAATTTGCCTTCCATGATCAGCAGTACCATGTATGCTGAATTAATCGATGATAAAGGAAACGTCATGGAGAGAAAAACCATGCCCGTATATGCCGGAAGCGCCTCCGGTGATTTTGCACTTCCCGATACCATGCGTGCTTCCATGGTTTATGTTAGAGCCTATACCCCCTGGATGCTGAATTTTGATTCATCTTTTTTATACCTTAAACCTATCAGGGTGATCACGGCCCAGGAAAAAGCGGGCACAGTAAAAAAGGACCCAAAATATACGCTGACATTTTTCCCTGAAGGCGGGGATCTTATAGAAAATGTTGAAACAAGAGTAGCCTTTAAAGCAACCGATGATCAGGGCTTTCCCATAAAAATAAAAGGAGATATTGTAGATAGCAAGGGTCAGAAAGTAAGTTCATTTGTTGATACCCATGATGGCATGGGTTTCTTTCCTTTAACTCCTGCAAATGGTTCAACCTACAAAGCTGTCTGGAAAGACAGCAAGGGTCAGCAAAGGGAAACTCCGCTGCCTCCTGCAAAGCCAGCCGGGGTAGTATTGAATGTAACCAACCTGGGTAATAACATTACCTATTCGCTGTCCCGATCTGAAAATGTTCCAGATGACCAACGTGTTTTCAAAGTGGTAGCCCAAATGCAGCAGCAGATGGTATACATGGCAAGGATCAATTTAACAACAAAGAATAAAGTAATTGCACCAATACCTGCTGACCAATTGCCTGACGGAATAATGCAGGTCACCTTGTTTACTGACAAGGGACAGGCTGTTGCGGAGAGGATCGTGTTTATAAATCATGATACCTATTATTTTATCACTGATCTGCATGCTACAACCAAAAGCCTTGCTCCAAAAGCAAAGAACGTGTTGCAGATCGATATCGGTGATACAATCGTTTCCAATATTTCCATTGCAGTTACTGATGCGGGTACTAATACCTTTCAGCGCGACGAAGAGAATATCTTTTCTCATGTTTTACTAACCAGCGATATTAAGGGATATGTATATAATCCTGCTTACTATTTTTCAGGCAATGCAGATTCAGTCCAGCAGCACCTTGACCTTGTGATGATGACCAATGGATGGCGCCGCTTTAAATGGGAAGATATCACTGCAGGAAAATGGCCTGTTATCAAAAATTTGCCCAAACCCTATGTTACGGTTGATGGAAAGATATTGGGACTTTTACCCAGCGAACTAATTGGGAAAGATCTGACCATGATCCTGCAAACAAAGAAGAACAACACACAGGTACTTTCGATACCGGTAAACCAGAAAGGCGAGTTCTCAGTAAATAATCTCATTTTCTATGACACCGCCAAAATGTACTATCAGATCAACAACGATAAAAATAAGAA
>JAJKIP010000292.1 GCA_021154405.1 Segetibacter sp.
GCAGGAGGACATGCCATGCTGGGTGTATCCGCATCAATGGGAACAGGTAAATTGATCAGCGAACTGATCAATGGCAGACCTTCAACCATTGACATCAATGCATTCAATCCTGCCAGGTTTGAATAATTCAATGGTTATTTATCGTAGAAGCGCCAGCTGGTTTTAAAATCCCTTGATACATTTTGATTGGTAAGTATTGCCCTCAGCATTTCTATTGGCATACTGTTTTCATGCAGAATGGCATCATGGTATTGCTTATAGGTCATCTTTTTTGAATCCACCAGTTCTCTTTTAAGCGCCATGAACTGCAAACCGCCAATCATATAAGCTAATTGATACAGGGGACTGTAGCTGGCTGTAAAAGACCTGCGCACCTCTCCTTCTGCATTTGCTCTTTCATGACCTACACGATCAACAAGAAAATTGATACATTGCTGTGGTGTCCATTTCCCCAAATGATAATTGAGTGAGAAGATGATCCTGGCACAACGATGCATTCTCCAGAATAACATACCGATTTTTTGTTCTGGAGTTGTTGGAAATTTAAGGTCCCACAACAACAGCTCCCAATACAGCGAGTTGCCTTCAACCCAGAATGGGGTATCAAAATGCCGGTATACCTTATAACGATCACTGCTAAAACCCTGAAGGTGGTGACCCGCGAGCAATTCATGATGAACAGTTGCCCTCGAGAAATTTGGGTTATTACCTCTCATGCTCATCATCTTATCATCATAGCTCATGGTATTGGTAGGATAGGATATGATCAATGATTCTCCACCGAGAAAGAAAGGATTAACTCGCTGCCTTTCCGGAGACATCATGAACATTCTCCAGTCTTCTTCAGCCATCGGTGGAATAGTGATCAGGTCATTCTTTTTTAAGAAGTCAACGGATTGTTTATACAGATCATACATTGCTTCGGGCTGCATACCAGGCGGCACATAGGTATTCTTAACTTTTTCCAATGCAGCATGCCAGTCATCCCCAAAGCCCAGTTCTTTTGATGCTTTCAACATTTCTGCATCGCAAAAAGCAAATTCTTTGTTGGCGATATCCACGAGGTCTTCAGGTGTATAAGGAATAAATTGAAGCTTCAGCTGACGGATCAGTTCATCTCTTCCAATTGGATTACCAATGATACCACTGCCGTCATCTTTTTGAGAGGAACTGATCTTACCTTTTTTCCGAAGTGCCTGACCATATAAAGTTAACAGGCTATCCGTTTCAGACCAGGTCTTGGGCACCCACCAGGTAAACAGGGGATCATATCCATTATAAAAACTGTAATAATTACGCAGAGCAGCCTGAATTCCTCCCACAGCATCAGAAGCCATAGTAGCCTGCTTCATTTCCAGGCTATCTTCCTTTCTGAATTTTTCAATGGAAGAAGTAATAATCTTATTTAAATCATTCAATTCCTTTGCTGCCTTTTCACCATTAACCGCCAGGCCTCTTCTCCTGGGCTTTTCCAGCGCATAGATCCTGTCTGAGAAAGGTACATACCTGGTAATCTGTTGATACAATGCTTCTTCCTCCTTCAGCGTATACTGTTCGTCTTCCAGGTTCCGCCTGAATAGAATATAATCTACTTTACCGTTGACATTGAATTTTCCAAAATCCAGTTTTTCCATCTGTTGCAGGTAGTACTGAATATTCTGCAACAGGCGTTGCCTTCTTTCCGGAGAATTGTAACTATTCCGTTGTGGCGCCCACCAGTTACTTTCTGATCCTCCGGAAGAATAAAAACGGACGATGCTTCCCTTATCCGCTTCATACTGCGTCATCATATCGCCCATTTCACTGGTTTGTGAATAAAGTGATGTGCTGAACTGCGCCGTAGAATGGCGAATACATCCAAAGGAACAAAGCAGGATTACAATACTGATTTTTCTCATACTGGTATATTTCTGATGATTGAGTTTATTGCCTGGATAATAGTTCTCCGTTATTCCTGTCTGGTGGATCAACTCCAAGAAGATGCTTTACAAAGAAATCCCTTTTTTTGGCTCTCCCATAGGTACCACCATCACCATGACCCATGCCGGGCACATCCAGGAAATCAAAGGTCTTGCCCGCTTTGATCAATGCGTCTGCCAACCGGTAAGTTGATTCTGGCGGCACATTATTATCTGCTTCTCCTACGATCAACATAAGGCTGCCTTTCAATTTGGCAGCATTGACAATATTGGATTGATCGGCGTAATGCTGTCCAATAGGGTATCCCATCCATTGTTCATTCCACCATTGTTTGTCGATCCGGTTATCATGACAGCCACAGGCAGAAACTGCCGCCTTATAAAATTCGGGATGAAAAAGAAGAGCACCAGTGGAATTTTGACCACCGGCAGAAGTACCATACACTCCCACCCTGTCTATATCCACGTAAGGATATTTTTTTGCGAGAGCTTTCATCCAGAGGATTCGATCAGGCAATCCTGCATCACCGAGGTTTTTCCAGCATACATCATGAAACGCTTTGGAGCGATTGGCAGTTCCCATTCCATCGATCTGGACCACAATAAATCCAAGTTGTGCCATGCTATGCATTTCTCCATAAGGCAGGAAGGCTTTGGGGACAAAAGCATCCTGTGGACCAGCATATATATTCTCAATGACAGGGTAACGCTTATTTGGATCAAAATCTACGGGCCTGATGATCACTCCCCAAATATCTGTAACCCCATCTCTACCCTTTGCAGTAAATGGTTCCACCAGGGGTATACCTGTTTTCTGCCAGGCACTGATATCAGCTCGCTCCACTTCCAGGATCAGTTTACCATCACTTACCCTGTGTAATTCAGTAACAGGAGGCACATCCACACGGGAATAGGTATCAAGATAATAATCCTTATTACTGGAATATATTACGTTATGATGAAAACCGGGTTTGGTAAGTGTGATTAATTTCTTCCCGTCAAAACCAATCCGGTAATAATGAACAAAATAAGGATCTTCACCGGCATTCATGCCACTGGCCTTAAACCATATCTCCCTTTTCTTTACATCGATACTATCAATACCTCTGACCACATAATTTCCATTGGTAACCGTGTTCTTATCCTTTCCCGTTGTTGCATCTACCAGGAAGATATGCTGCCACCCATCTTTTTCAGAAGTGAGTAATATCTCGTTGGTGTTGGGAAGGTAACAGGTATTGATCCTTTGCTCATAAATAAAGGTGTTTGTTTTATCATCCACTACCGTACGGGAGTTGCCGGTAGCCACATCCACCTCAATAATGCGGAACCGCTGATGACCACGATCTACCTTTTCATAAAGAAATGAGCGGTTATCTTTTTTCCAGTGAAGCACTGGCGCTTCAAAGAAATCAAGGATCTCCGTATTCACTTTAGTTGCCTTCCTGGTATCCACATCAAATAGAAACATGTCATAGGTTGTGAAAGGATCACCCGGCTGCTTGTATGAATAGGAACGCAATTGTCCTCGTGAGGTGCTATAGTTGGAGGAAAGTACATAATAAATGGATGAGTCTTTTACAGGATTAGTATGATAACCGATGACATATTTGCTGTCTGGCGACCACGCCAGTTCATCATAAGGTTTGTCTGTTGAGCCGTCAGTTGTCAGTTGCGTAGCATCTTCGCTCCCAATTTCCTTTATATAAACATTACCGTCTTTCACAAAGGCCGTCCATTTTTTATCAGGAGACAGGCTATCTGTATGATAGCTGATCCAACGTGGAGGGAAAGTGGTCAATGCCGGATACCGGATAGTATCCCTGGGAAGTGAATCGATCTTATTACATTGGTAGGTAATAAGGTCACACAAATAGGCCTTTCTTTTATATTCAAAAGATATCTGTTGAGCATCCTTGTTAAACAGTATTCTTCCAAGGTAAATTTTCTGTGGATCAACAGTTTCTCCGCTGGCCTTCCCCAATGACCGCGCCAGCCTGTCATGATCAAAGGCAATTTTTTTCCGGGCTTTCACCACGTCCACATACATGTACTCCCGTACACTATCCACAAGCGTATTCACATACCAGAACGATTTACCTCCGGGCAACCAGTTAGCCTGCACATTGGATTTTACAACGGTATTTCTAGTAATACTGTCCAATAACTGGGCTTTTTTATAACGCGCCATCATTTCGGCTCGTGTAGGCTGATAAGCTGGTAATGCTGACTGTTGCGCGTAAGAAATCCCGAGAGAAAACAGAAATAGAAGGAAAAGAGGTGTTTTGCAATTCATAAGCGTGTTAGTTGATTTTAGGTGCGAACGGAGTAACCAAAACTAACTGATACGCAGTATTCTGTCCTTCCATGTTTTGATGAATAGTTTGCAGATATTAACCCATTGAGGAAGAAGGCCTTGCATATCATATTTTATTAAAAATATCCGCCACGCAACCTCTTTGATGGTTTTGCGTATGTATTACTGAGCTTTGTGCAGCGGAGAACGGTAAGTGATTAATTGAGCATTCAGATGGATTCGAAGAATTTTTTGTTTCTAACCGGTTGATTCAGTAAGGTTTTGGAGAATATAACCCGCATTATATCAGGTTGCATTAACAAAGACTATAAATGCCAGAAAATAGTCTATGAGAATTTTCGTGGATATACCTTACGAATTGTATTCAGATATATCTACAGGTACGAAAAGGCTATTGATGTAATGAATGATGGATTTGTAAAGTTGTTTAATTCATTTCACAAATTTGAACTTTCCTCAACTGAAAAAGATAACGAAAAATTGCTGATGGCCTGGCTTAAACGCATCATGATCAATACAGCAATTGATGCACTCAGAAGAGGAAGCCTTCTACCGGAGATCGGTGCAATCCCTGAATATGTTTGGGAGATTCCTTCAGGGGAAAATGCTGACCAGCTGTTATTATATAAAGAAATTATTATTATGATTAAAAAACTGCCACCGCAATACAGGATGATCTTCAATCTCTCTGTAATTGATGGCTATAGCCATATAGAGATCGCTGATATGCTTAAGATTTCTGTCGGGTCTTCGAAGTCAGGCTTGTCAAGGGCCAGGTCCATTCTGCAAGTGAATATAAAAAAGATTGAAAGTGCTATAGTATGATAGAACCGGGAGACGATATGGATGAATTATTTCAACGGGCAGGAATTGACTACCCGCTAAAAAGCCCTGAAGGCGACTTTGATGCTATCGCCACGCGGCTACTGCAGGCTCCCGCCTATCCTGTCAGTGTAAAATCAAAGAATAAGAAAGTTATCATAACTGTATCAATATTGATAATTGTAATGCTGGCTGGCCTTCTTACCGAACTTACTATTGTTAATAGAGATACCAACAAATCGTCCAATTTTTCGATTAATGCTGAAAACTATTCTGTAAATGAAAGAAAAAATAAGCGCAAACAAATACAGGAGGTTGACAAACTAATTCAGCCGGATATTTCTCAGGCTACAGTTATTGCTGATACAAGGAAAACCATGTCAGAATCCAAAAGGCTCTCAAATACTGAAGATTATGGTACGATTGAAGAAAGATTCGCTGAATTCGGTGAAAATGAAATTGACCCATTATCCATTATTCATCTCTCCACAGCAATATTTCCTAGCAATGTTCTTTCTAAATCCAGCCTGGCCCTACCGGATTATCAACCCATAAACCTTGTTCCGAAAATTCAAAAAAGGGCGAGCATTTATGCTGGTTTTGCTGCCGGTCCGCAATTAAATGAAGTAAAACGTCAGGGGATGAAGAAAACGGGCATTGACCTTGGAATAATAACAGGATATCAATTTTCCCGAAAATTATCAGTAGAAACAGGACTCTTTTTTTCTCATAAAACTTACTTCAGTGAAGGCAAATATTTTCAAATGAAAAAAGCAGACCCTGCTATGCCTTCCGGAATGGAAGTGGTAAGCCTGGAAGGAAGCAGTAGTGTGCTGGAGGTACCACTAAAATTGAAATATGATTTATTCCAGGAAAGGAAATCAAATATGTTTTCCGCTGTAGGCCTGTCATCCTACATTCTGACAAAAGAAAAAAATAATTATCTGGCAATGATGAACGGCTCACCTCAACAAATGACGGGCAGATATAAAACCGCGAGTCGCTATTTGGCAGCCGCCGTTAATCTAAGTGCTGGATATGAATTTACACCTGCTAACCAAAATACGATAAGAATTGAACCCTATATTCAAATCCCTATAAGAGGAATTGGGGTTGGGTCAATTCCTGTAACCAGCGTCGGAATTCATATCGGCGTGATCTGGAATCATAAATAATAAACTTTTACAGGTTTTAAATTGGGCTGTAATGCGGCCAGGGGATCCTTTGTCCGTACAGGAAGATTAAACTCATTTTTATTAACTACATAAAACTAAATGTATGATCATGAAACATTCTCAAAAATGGATAGCTGCCGCAATAGTTACACTCTGTTTTACTGCGTGCAAAAAAGAAATAAGTCAGCCGCAAACCGATGATATGATTACACAAACATCATTGGAGGATGAAACTGGAGTGGATTCAAGACACGGCCATGGTAATAATGACAGGGACGGACAGGTCTTTACGCTAAATAATCAGGTATCCGATAATAAAGTCATTGCTTACAGAAGGGGGCAGGATGGGAAACTGGTGTTTCAGGCAGCCTATTCAACTGGGGGAAAAGGAACCGGAGCCGGGCTTGGCAGCCAGGGATCGGTGATCTTATCGGACGATGAAAATATATTGTTGGCTGTGAATGCAGGGAACAACACCATTTCATCGTTCAGGATCACAGGCAATCATCTAACACTTGCCTGTAAAATTTCTTCAGGTGGCACCACGCCAATCAGTATTACAGAACACAATCATCTCGTTTATGTACTAAATGCAGGGGCCAATGGTAATATAGCCGGCTTTAGATTATTTGGTAATGGAAGTTTATCTCCTATTCCATTTTCGAAAAAATCACTTAGTTCCAGCACCGCAAATCCGGCACAGATCTCATTCGTTAATGATGGAGGGGCTGTTGTAGTTACGGAAAAAGGAACCAATAAAATCATCAGCTATACAATAAGCCCACTTGGGTTTCCCGGAGCTTTTCATTCCCTGGTATCTGCCAATCCAACTCCTTTCGGATTTGCTGTAAAAGGAAATGGAAATATAATTGTATCTGAAGCAGCTGGAGGAGCAGCAGGAGCCAGCACAGTTTCCTCCTACAGGGTACATCCTGATGGAAGTATTACTTTAATTGAAGGCCCAATAGCAGCAGGACAGACAGCAGCATGCTGGGTGGTTGTAACTGATAATAATAAATATGTGTATGCCACGAATACTGGTAGCAATACAGTTTCATCATTTAAAAGCGGTTTTAACGGAGGGCTCGATTTATTGAATGCAGTGGCGGCTCCGTCCGGAACAACTCCGATAGATGCAGACCTGAGTGACAACTCAAACTACCTGTATGTTCTTAATGCAGGAAGCACTAATATAAGCGCATATAAAGTAAAAGAGGACGGTAGTCTGAATAGTATTCAGACAGTGCAGGGCCTATCCGCAGGAGTAGTTGGACTTGCAGCAAAATAAATTCTGATGACCTGAGATAAATTATAAACCACAGGGATATCAATCTCTGTGGTTTACTTTTGATTAAGGTCTATTTCAGATCACAAGGACGAACTGGGCACTATTTCTAGCCGGAATGTTAAAAATTAACCGTTCGTGTTTTGCCATCAGCTGAACGGATTACAGCTGCAGTCATACCAGGGCTTACCAGCATAAACCGTCCGGATTGAGAAAGAAAGCTGGATCCAAAACTGAATTCTTCCTTTTGGGTGCTTCCATCTTTATAGCTGATCATTGCGCTAATATCATCAGGTGATATCTTCAAGGTTTTGACTTGTCTTTTCAATTCAAATGCTTTCAAAGGTCCGCGATACTGGGTGGCGACTGCCAAATAGTTCCCATTCACTGAAATCAGTTTCACCAGTGCCTTACCATCTCCAGGTATGAATATTCCACTTTGAAGAATTGACAAAGGTTTGAAATTGCCTTTCCCATCTCCTTTCATCAATAAGCCGTTCAATGCGTCATACCGGCCTATCGCCACCTCGGTTCCATAATCATTACCATTGATGAGTATATCCAGATTTCCATCTCCATCAAAATCATCTGCGATCATTCCGTTAAGGGCGGAAATCTGCGCCTGCATTGGTAAGGGGATCATAGTGAATTTGCCATTCCCGTCATTACGGATATAGCAGGAAGCAGACTGATTAACTTTCAGCCTCAAGGCACCTTTCTTCTGTTCTGGTGAAAGAATTTCATCCATGGTGGCACTTGCAAAGGAACTATAGTTCGTATACTTCTTCTTGAAACTGATCATTTGCTTGATCAAATCATCACGTCCATGCGCTGGATATTCTTTCTTTTCCCCTTTCTGGTCAGGCAGGAATAATGATGGGATGGCTGCATAACTGCCATTATTGTCAAAATCTTTTGCCGTTATATATACAGGGAATTGATCTGTGGCCTTATACAATGTATTTAAGCCTGTATTACCCACGATATAATCCATCCTTCCTGTATGACGAAAATCTCCGGCAACGATAGAATTCCACCAGCCGAACTGACTATCGATGCCTGTTGCTTTCACTGTCGTGAATTTTCCATTATTGTTTTTAAGGAAAGTTAATGGCATCCATTCCCCGGCAAGCAGAATATCTGGCTGGTCATCATTATCAAAATCAGTTACAAGCGCATCACACACAAGCCCGATATTTATCAATTGAGGTGCTACTTCCCGGGTCACATCAGTGAATTTCGCTACACCATTCTTTGAATCATTACGAAGGATCATACTGCTCACCGGCTTTGGATAGGCCCAGGGTTGAACGCGACCAGCAACAAAAATATCCAGCTTGCCATCCCTGTTATAGTCCAGGGCCCGCACACATAATTTGCTACTGAAATTCCTTGGGAGTGCCGAAGTATCTTCCCGGAAGAATTCTTTGCCCTCATTGATATATAAACGATCCTGATATCCCCTTTCACCCGGATCAGCTTTATATCCACCACTGGCAATATATATATCCAGTTTCTTATCCCCATTGGCATCAAAGAGAAGAATTCCTTCATCTTTGTATTCACGGAATATTTTATCGGGTACAGCTACAGAATGCTGCACAAATTTTCCATTGGACTGCTGAAGAAAATACTGGGCAGGATTGTTGGGGTTTCCTCCTATCACCATATCATCCAACCCATTTCCGTCAAGGTCGCCTACTGCAATGGCCGGACAATATTCTGATAATTTATGTGGTAATAATTTTTGGATATTAAAATCTGGAAAATCAAAATCCCTGTGTTCATACTTAAGACCAGTCTGAGGAGTTATATCTCTAAATAGTGAATTACTTGCCAAACCGGTCTCTCCATAAGTACCTGCCACAGGTCTTCCATAATCCACAGCATCCTTATAATCTGCGATTATGACCTGATCTGCTTTTACATGATAGAGAATTTGTTCCGTTGGAACTGCCAAATGTTTATAACTTGTATCGGCTAGTGCCTGAACTGAAGATCCCCATTCAATCACAATGGAATCCACCGTTGTTGTCTTACCAATTCCAAAATGTGCTCCAGGTTGTACAGAAGATAAATAACCCCGATAAGGTGTATTATCATATACCTGCATTTTTCCATTATCATAAAATATTGTAGCCGTAGCACCAATGCCATTTCTGTTTTGACCATCACCCTTAAATTGAATATTCAGATAATGGGTAGAAGAGGAATCTTTATCACGTGAAGTATTACGATAAAGGACCGCCTTATCATTAGTCAGATTGATCACCATATCCATTGCTCCGTCATTATCGAAGTCAGCATAAGCCGCCCCACTTGAATAATTGGGTTTTGAAAGTCCCCACCCATTAGTCTCATCTTTAAAGGTCAGATCCCCATTATTTCGGAAGGCATAATTATGCAATTTAACCTGAGGTATCTGCTTCAGTAATTCTTTAGTAGGTGCCAGCACAATGGCATCTTTACGATAGGCAATAAAATCATGATCTGTAATGTCACGCGGAAACCCATTGGTTACAATAAGGTCTCGATAACTGTCATTATCAAAATCTGCGACCAGGGGAGTCCAGCTCCAGTCTGTTTGTGCAATTCCGGAATAAAAACTGATATCACTGAATACTGGATCACCAATTGAATCATTCAGCCCTACTCTTGGCCCCTGGTTTAACTGCAAGGTGTTGCGGACATACTGGTATTCATAGCCGTATGCTTCAAAGTTTTGAAAGGTCTGATAGCTATTGGCATTTAGCATCATTTTCTTCCTGTAATTATCCTCCGGGCTCATATCCAGTGCTACTACATCCACCAGGCCATCATTATTGATATCGGTAACATCCTGCCCCATGGAATTAAAGGAAGTATGTTTAAAATATTCATTTGCCTTATTGCTAAATGTACCATCATGGTTATTGATGTATAAAATATCACTGGAAATAAAATCATCTGCAACATATATATCTTTCCAGCCATCCTTATTGATATCACAAACTGTTGCTCCATGACCAAACCCTTCATACTTTATTCCTGCGTCAGCAGACACATCTTTAAATACTGCATGCCTGGCCACAGAATCCCAATCATTGCGATACAGCCGGCTCAGGCTTTTGCTCAATAATTCCCGATCGCTATTCCGAAATATGGAAGGGTCATAATTATTAGATGCTTCATTTACGGTAAGGAACATATCAAGGTCGCCATCATTGTCATAGTCAAAAAAATTACCCATGGTTGATTGCACATGAATATCCAGGCCATAGTCTTTCGCCATATCCTTAAAATGTGGAATCCCGTCTTTGTCGGCTCCTTCATTTATATAAAGAATATTCACCCTTTTTGTAGAATCCTTATCGATTGTGTTACAGATATAAATATCCAACCAGCCATCACTATTGATATCCACTACCGATACTCCTCTTGCCCAACGCCCCTTGCCTTCGGCACCAGCTTCTTCCGTTACATCACGGAATTTGAAATCACCCTTGTTCAGGTATAATTTGGAGGATACCTGGTTACCTGTGAAGTAAATGTCTAACAGGCCATCGTTATTGAAATCTCCTATCCCTGCTCCTCCTCCATTGTAAATGTTGACCACCTTCAGTGGGTTAATGGAATCATTTTCAACGATGGTATTATTGAATGTAATTCCCGAATGCGAAGAGGAAATTTCTTCAAATAAGGTATTACTGTGTTTGCTACCGCAGGAAAACAGCAATAAGGCAGGGATCAATACGAGGAAAGATCGAAGGGCGAACTTTTTCACAATCATTAGAGAGTTGGGTATATTAACACAAAGAGTAGATGAGGTAATTTCAGGTTTGAAATTAATTCATCTACTCTAAAATAAATCTTCTTCTTTTTTATTGAATGTACGCTATATCAGTTTATATTAATAACCAGTGTTTTGGGTCAGGTTCGGGTTGAGCGAACGGGCAATCTGCGGGATTGGCAACAGATCGCGGTTAGGTGGCAGGGATGTCCTGAATAATCCATGCGCCAGCCCATCATTACTCGGACCAGGAGCAGGGTTTGCCTGCGGCGTTGTGGTATTATTGGTACCATAAGCCGCCTGGATGAAGGCAGCTGCAACACCAGGTCCGGCACGGCGAAGATCATAGAACAGGGAATATTCACCAGTCAATTCATGACGGTATTCGCTCAATACCATCTGGAGAGGATCTGTGATGGGAGCAGCAGGGGTGCCATCATATTTCGCACCATCCTGCATTACGGCAGGTGCTACACCACCCCATGCACGGTCTCTTACTTTCTTTAAATCTGCCATCGCACCTGCGATATCATTGGTGCGAACCTTACATTCTGCGCGACTTAACAGGATCTCTGCGTAACGCAACAGTATCTGGTTTTGTGAACCAAAGATCACCTGTGATCCGCTATTGCCAGTAAGGTTTGGATCTCTCCATTTCTTGGCGCAATAGTAGCCGGTTCGTTTCTGGTCAGAAACACCATACCAGGGACGTGTTACTGTACCACAGGTATTAATAATATTATTGGCGTCATCTTTATAACGGGCAGTTCCTGCTGCAAATCCTGATTGTACAAGGGGATATCCTTTGATACCACCCCATTTGGCAATAATACCTGGACTTTGAATTGCATCACCAGGTCCAATGATGGTTAAGCCTTTGCGTTTGTCACCTGGCTGGTAAGACAACCATAACCCTGGATTACCATAATCATAACCGAAATTGGACACTTCTTCAGGCCAGCTGAAATCATCGATCCATGCGATCTCACCACCTGCCTGCCATCCTCCATCCCAGCTTTGAGAACCACTGACAAAGAACTGTATTTCAAATAAAGACTCATCATTATTCTGATGATCGAATTCATGTACATCAGCAAAGTTTGGAAGCAGGCTATATTTTCCATCCAACTGATTGAACGATGCAATTGCTCCCGCATAATCCTTCAGCCACATTTGGGCCATACCCTTAAAGCCAATTGCCGCACCCTTTGTAGCTCTTCCCAATTCACTGGCAGGCAGATCTGCTTTCCAGGGCAGCAGGCTGGCGGCTTTATCCATATCAGCAACAACCTGCCGGAATACTGAATCCTGAGAAGATCTTGGAGTAAGACCGTCAGTAACGGAATTCAATTCAAGGGGAACGCCACCAAAACTACCTGCGAGATAGTAATAGGTCATGGCGCGAAGAAAATACGCTTCACCCTGCAGGCGTTGCGCAAGAGCGTCCGTTAATATCCCACTGGCTTTGGTTTTTTCAATAATTGGGAATGCAGCATTGGCTCTTGCTATTCCTATATAGGCATTATTCCAGAAAGCAGGCAATGCACCGAAGTCTGCAGGAATCGCATAATAATTCCAGGCAATATCAGCTCCATAATTGAACCAGTCATGTGTCTGGAAATTGGCATAATACCAAATTGATTTTTTGAGCAAATCACTGTTCTGATAAGTATCATAGATACTGTTTACCAGTGCCACCACATCCCCTGGTTTTTGGAAAGTTGCGTCTGGGGTGGCACCAAACCTGTTCGTTTGAGTGAGAAAGCTTTTCTTACAGGCAACCAGGATCACTGCCCCAACAAACAAAGCTAACAGAAGCGTCAACTTATTTTTATTCATTTTCATATCTGTAGTGTTTATCTGTCTTTTTTAAAAAATTAAATTGAAGCCGAGCGTAAAGAATCTTGAGGAAGGATAAGTACCATTATCCACACCATTCTGTGTTACGTTATTTCCCTGAACTCCAATTTCCGGGTCAAGCCCTGAATATTTGGTAATGGTGAAAAGATTCTGTGTCGAGAAATAAACCCTAACCTTTGAAGCTGTCAGCTTCCTGGTAATGCTTTCAGGGAAAGTATACCCAACCATTAGATTTTTCAATTTAACGAAGCTGCCGCTCTCAATCCATCTGCTGGAAGGAACATTGCTTCCAATTTCATCATCATTGTACATTGCCCTTGAAAATTCATTGGAATGATTATCTGGTGTCCAGTGATTTACAAAATATTCATAGCTCACATTCTGTACTCCCACAAAGCCGCGGTTTTGGAAACTGTTCATAGCACTTTCCATATAGTTAACAATCTTGTTTCCGAATACGCCGTAGAAATAAAGATTAAAATCCCAACGCTTGTAAGAACCATCCCAGTTAAGTCCACCATAAAATTTTGGCACGGGACTTCCCAGACTGGTCAGGTCATCACCATTGACTATTCCATCACCTGTTACATCTTCGAAATAACGGTCGCCTGGACGGTTATTGGGCTTTTGATAATAATTATTAGCGGGGTTCTTTGCTTTGGCAGCTGCGTTCAATGCATCAATTTGCGCCTGCGACTGGAAAACTCCTAATACTTTGTAACCATAAAATTCGCCAACAGGCTGCCCAATGAAGGTGTTACTAAATAAGCCCCAGCCCTGGCCCTGTGGCGCCAAACCGCCAAAATTGACGATTGATTTGGCACCGGAATACAAACCAGTAAGCTTATTCTTGATAACCGACAAGGTCAGACCTGCATTCCATTTGAAATCACCGGATTTGTTATGATTATAATTTACAGCAAATTCAAATCCTTTATTTAACATCCTGCCCACGTTTTTGGTAAATACGTTAAACCCTGATTGTGCAGGCGCGGCAATAGTCATCAAAAAGTTCTTTGAATCTCTTTTAAACCAGTCAACTGTAAAAGTGATATCACCTTTCATTAATGCTCCATCAATACCAATATCTGTTTGAATATCAGTTTCCCATTTCAGGTCAGGGTTGGCCGGCTGTAATGGCGCTGTTCCGCTTTGATACAGCTTATTGAAAGGGTAACCCAGGTTACCGCTATTGGCGGCCGGAGATCCAGTAGTATATAATGGCTCAAATAAAAATGGCGCAATAGGTTTTTCATTCCCCACTTCTCCATAACCGGCTCTTAACTTAAGATCAGTTAGCCATTCCGCGTTCTCCAGAAAAGATTCCTCTTTGATTTTCCATGATGCTGCTCCCGAAGGAAATACACCATACTTATCTTCTGGTGGCAATTTAGACGTGCCATCCCTTCTCAGGGTACCTGTTATGGTATAGCGATCTTTAAAAGAATACGTGAGGCGTCCAAATTGTGACGCGATTGAATAAAAATCTGTTCCTGTCCGTTCTAACTTCAGGTTTTTAAGCTGATTTAGATCTCTGATAATCGAATTGGGCGGAATACCGCTACCGCCACCGTATGTATTGGATGATTTCTGTGCAGAAACACCAGTCACAAAGTGGATAGTATGATCCCCAAATGTTTTATCATAAGAAAGTGTATTTTCCCAGAGCCACTCAAAGAATTGGCTCGTATGCTGGTTGTAAAATGCGTTCTGCGTTGCGCCACCCAGGTTATATTGCTCATTTAACCTGTTATCTTCAGGCTGGTAAAATGATCCGGAAAAATTGCTGATATTAATGCCCACATTTGTTTTCAATCGCAATCCTTCAATAGGCATAATTTCTAACGAAGACGTTCCAAGAAAATAATTTGTCTTGTTATCGTACTCATTATTTTCAATCGTGTAAACAGGATTGGAATATTTGGCAACGTAAGTATTCTTGGGGTTAAAAAAACCATAATTACCCTGGCCGTCTTTTATCAGCGCAGTTTTTAAATTCCCAGCGTCCATCGTAGGAGGTAATTCTGCTATAAGGGCAAGGTTATTGGTTCCGAATGCAACATTTTCGTTTTTATTGGTGTATTTGGCACTGGTAGATGCTTTCATCCATTTATTAGGCGTATAATCAAGATTTATTCCCAGATTTATCCGCTTGAAGAATGATCCCAGCACTATACCTTTTTGATCATAGTAACCAATTGATGTAGCAGTTTGAACTTTATCATTACCTCCCCGAAGTGCTATATTGTAATTCTGCGTCAGGCCCGTGCGATACATTGCGTCCTGCCAGTCAATATTAGTTAATGAGGAAGGATTACGCCAATTAGGAAGTTCCTGGAAATTATGCGCGGAGTCGGCGTCAGCTACCTGATTGGCAAGCGTTGCCCACTGCTGCGCATTCAATACATGGTATTTTTTTGGCTCTGTCTGTACACTGTTAAAAGCATCAACAGATACCTGCAGGCCTTCCCTTCTTCCTTTTTTGGTAGTGATGATCACAACACCATTTGCAGCCCTGATTCCATAAATGGCTGTAGCCGATGCATCTTTCAGGATATCAATTGTTGCAATATCACTTGGATTAAAATTATTAAGACCATCAGTCATTGGATAACCATCCACCACATATAAGGGATCATTGCCACCTGGTGCCAAACTTCCAATACCACGGATAAATACTGAGACATTGGCGCCGGGAGCTCCATCGTTATTTGTTATCTGTACGCCCGCTGCCCGTCCCTGCAAAGATTGCTGAAGAGAGGTAACAGGCACTTTTTCAATCTGTGCCGCATTAACACTGCTGATAGAACCAGTCAGATCCCTGCGTTTTGCAGTACCATATCCAATTACAACCAGCTGATCCATGACTTTAATTTCACGGCTCAGGGTGATAGTCAGTGGAGCGGTTCCTGCTTTTGCTTCCACTGCTTCTAAACCTACATACGTAAATACCAGCGTTGAATTAGCAGGAGCATCAATAGAAAAAGTTCCATCGTTTCCTGAAGTAACTGCTTTGGTACTTCCCTTCACTGCAATCGATACACCTGGCAACCCTGTACCTTCCGGTGAAAGTACCTTTCCCGTGATTTGCCTGTTCTGCGCAAAAGCAGCCATACCTGTAAACGCAATGAGCAGAAAGGTCAGTACCACCATCCTGCTTGACTTGCTTTCATAATACAGTAAGTTTCTTGTCATTTTTGATAATTGAAGTTTAATTAATTGCCAGGGGCATTCGTAGTAGTAGTTATTATATATA
>JAJKIP010000293.1 GCA_021154405.1 Segetibacter sp.
AGGCTTTCAACGGCTTCACCCCAAACCCGACGGTGTAATGTAGTTCCTCCTTTTCCTGATGAACCGATCAGCACCATGGCAAAACGATCTTCAAATGCCATCGTTACCAATGCAGCTTTACCATATCTGCTTACTCCTTCAATGCCTACTTTCTTTGCATTCACCATGGTATCTGTTTCCAGATAATCTAATCCACGAGCGGCACCCCAGGCCCACGCACGCAAGGCTCCCCAATCATCTGGTTTCCTTGGTTGTCCTTTATTTACTAATCCTATAATTCCTTTTGTAATGCCAGCGCCATTATCTGCCTGTATGCTGGCGGGTTCAATAGTTGCATAGCCCCAGCCTGCTGCCAGTAATTGTTCAGTTGGTGGTGGATCTCCTGCCGTGGGAGCAGGTGGTGCAAAGGGATTTGCGGTATTGGCGCGTTGTATTGGATTATAAGCGGGATATCTGTCAAAGATGGCCTGCATTGATGGATCATTCTTTACCAGTAATTCTTTTATGGCAGCATTTAATTTTTCAAGATCATCGCCAACGGGTTGTGCGGGTGAAGGGAAATTCGGCCGACCGAACATCATCAATACAGG
This sequence comes from Segetibacter sp., assembly GCA_021154405.1. GTDB lineage: Bacteria > Bacteroidota > Bacteroidia > Chitinophagales > Chitinophagaceae > JAJKIP01. The sequence continues at coordinate 591 of JAJKIP010000293.1, forward strand.
CACAGGACCTTTTACATTCGTGGGTACTACCACCATCATATTGATGTTTACATCAATAAGGGGATACTCACTGTTATCTACGTGGCCTATCAATTGTTTTGCGATTACAGGGATACGGCCTACAAATTCACGATCAGTGATCTTGACCGTCCAGGTAACCTTTGGTAATTTTTTTGGAAGACGGCCATATACTTCCCGCTCGATATCTTCTACCAACTCCGGTCTCCTGGTTTTCCACCACATATCCGGGGTCGTAACTTTCTTGCCAGCCTTTGTAGTCAACACATCTGGTAATTGCGGACAGGGATTGGCAATTGTTTCATCATAGTTGGCATGATTGGGTGCCGATTCATTGCCACTGGGTCCTGGCCTCAATTTTTTGATGCCGAGCTGCTGCATCATATTATCATGGTCCTGTTCTGAGGTAAACACAACAGGCCTTGGGAATTTGGAAGAATCAAGTTTTGGTGGTTGGGCTATTGAATGCAAACTAAGGGCAAGCAATAGGCATAGTAGTGTATGTTTCATTGCAATAATATGAGGTTGATTAAAGGTACCTAATTCCCTTTACGCCCACAGAGGGGAGAAAACATTCCTTATTGCAATGATAACTTAACTCCTTACTTATGATTCATAGGAGTACTGTCCCCATGATTCCTTGCTGAATCCTGCATTCGACTTCCAGTTGAATCAGGAATACCCGGATTAACTGTGGTATTGTCAGGGTTGGTAGTTACCGTTGAATCCTGGGTATTTGTATCTGACTGGTTGGAGCTGTCACCACAGGCAGCCATGATCATGAGTGTTGCTACAATTGCTATCCATCTGCTTTTCATATTGATTGTTTTTGTTTAAAAAAAATAGTATTCAACTATGTTGCCAATTATTACATTATATACCTATTAAGTTATCCACCTCAACGTCTGATAATTGCACAGTGTAAATTATTCGTCACGCGGGTCGCAATTATTTGCCTTTTATCCGTATTAATAATCATTGATCCGCCGGATAGTATCCGATTTCCGGTGGCACAGAATATGTGCATTTATTATTCCCTCTTATCACCATTTAAATTTTTATCAAATGAAAGCAGCGGTTTTTCACAAGGTTGGGGATATCAGTGTAGATAATGTAGCTGATCCGGAAATAGAAGATCCGGAAGATATTATTGTAAAGGTTACTTCAACAGCTATTTGTGGTTCGGATCTCCATATCTATGATGGATTTGTTCCACAATTGAAGGACGAAGTACTTGGTCATGAATTCATGGGCGTGGTGGAAGAAACTGGATCAGGGGTTAGGCGCGTTAAAAAGGGAGATCGTGTGGTGGTTCCTTTTGCCATTGCATGTGGTCACTGTTTCTTTTGCTCCCAGGGATTTCATGCCAATTGCATGCACACCAATCCTGAGCATTATGGACCAGAAGGTGATCTCCTGAAAGGAAAAGGGGGAGGCTTGTTTGGTTACACTGATTTGTATGGTGGGTATAATGGGGGACAGGCGGAATATGTAAGGGTTCCCAAAGCGAATGCAGGTCCCAAAATAATTCCCGACGGCCTGGAAGATGAGCAGGTACTCTTCCTTACAGATATATTCCCTACCGGCTGGAGCGCTGTAAAATGGGGGAAGGTAAAAGAAGGAGATACGGTTGTAATATTCGGAAGCGGACCCGTTGGACTCATGGCACAGAAATCAGCCTGGTTACATGGAGCCAAACGTGTTATCGCAGTAGATCCACTGGAATATCGTCTGGAAAAGGCAAGAAGGGTAAATGGGGTGGAAACACTGGATGCAAATGATGAAGACCTTATGGATAAAATAAGGGATCTGACAAAAGGCCGCGGCGCAGATGTGGCGATTGATGCTGTAGGAATGGAGGCAGAACGCAGTTTTATGGAAAAGGCAAAAGCGGTGATCAATTTTGAAAAAGGTACCATGAAAGTGATTGAATGGTGCACGGAAGCTGTCAGGCGCAGCGGCATTATTTCAGTAGTAGGTGTATATGCAAGCCCTTATGATAATTTTCCCATCCACCGAATATTTGATAAAGGCCTTATTATGCAATTTGGACAGGCGCAGGTTCATATGTATATCGATCAATGCTTTGAGATGGTTCGTAGCGGTAAAGTAGTACTGGATGATATCATTACTCACAGATTGCCATTAAGCAAGGCATCAGATGCCTATGATATGTTCAAGCATAAAACGGACGATTGCGTAAAGGTTGTTTTAAAACCAGGAATGGATTAAAAAAAATTCTTCATTTTAAATTATTAGTATATGAATACGATCAGAGACCTGGAAGATTTATTCTACCATGAATTACAGGTGTTGTGGAGTGCAGAAAAAATGTTAGTGGAAGCAATGCCAGCCATGATTGACAGGGCAAAGAATGAAGGCCTTAAAAACCTGCTTGCTTTTCATCATGCAGAAACACAGCAACACCAGACCGCTTTGGAAGCTATCTGTAAACAATTGGAAATAGATCCTGAAGGAGATTTCAATCCAGGCATCAAAGGCATTATTGAAGAAGGCAATATGGTAATGGCTAAAGATGCCACAGATGAAGCTATGGACGCGGCCTTAATTGCAGGGGCGCAAAAAATTGAACATTATGAAATTTCAGGATATGGTTCAGCAGCCTATTATGCGGAAATGTTAGGATATGAAGGAATTGCCCAGCGCCTTCGCCTTACACTGGCAGAAGAGCAGCAGGCAGATACCAAACTGAACTTTATTGCAAAGAACCTGATCAACCCTCGCGCAGATCTTTCTCCAGCTGAAAACAGGCCTCAAAGAGCAGCCGTTATTGGCTAAAATGACAGTCCGGCATCCTTGCGGTGATGCCGGACTGTATTCTTTCTATCTGGGTGTAGAATCCACATTTTATGGCAACAGGATTGTTGCAATGTTTCCCACATGGACAGGCAGGAGAAGGAAATAAATCATATTTCATATTGGCATGGAAGATGGATACATATCTATTCATAAACGGGGTATGAGAACAAGAATAATGAGGGGATTGGAGATACCATTCGCCATTGACGGTAAGGCCACATTGATGGTAAAAAATTTACTGGCAGCTGTTTTGGGCACAGTAATTAGTGACATTAATCCCTATGTCGTAAAAATTGCATTGGAAAGCTTTATTCCTTCTCCTGACCTTAGTTTGAAAAAACCATGCAACCTGTGTAGCAGTGGCATCCAGATTTTTAAATATGATGCACAAGAGTCCTTAACAGGCATTGGTGTCAGGAAGCGATACTGTCCAGATCTCTTTTCAGTTCCACAATAATGGCACTCATGGTTTTTTCTAATTGAAGGATATCATTCGCCAGTTTGCCAGTTTCCTGGTTACTAAATCCTTCAATATTCCGGATTGTATGATAAAGACTATCAACACAAAGGTTCTCCAGTGTTGGTTTAATACGATGTGCGGTGTCCTTCATTTTCTGAAAGTTCTTGTTTCCAAAAGAATCCCGGATATCAAGCACAGCCACTGGCATCTGCTGAACGAATAGCTGGGTCATTTTTCTCATAAAACGAGGATCTCCATTGCAGGCTTTCTTTAATTTGGAAAGGCTGTAAAGTGATTGAGAACTCGTATGGTTCAGGATTGGGTCTGGATTTTTCATATTAAGACAAAGCGGGTTTATTTATCCATTTATTGATCATTGACACCAGGTCTTTTTCATCAAAAGGTTTCATCAGGAAATCATTCATGCCGGCCTGCACACAGCGATCTTTTTCGTGTTTGATCTCATTAGCTGTTAATGCTATGATCGGTACCTTTTTATTGATATGCTTTCTGATGATCCGCGTGGCTTCGAGTCCGTCCATAAACGGCATTTGCATATCCATCAATACAAGGTCAAAGGGTTGCATGCCAAGTTGCGCAACAGCTTCCTTGCCATCCAATACCTCAGTGATATGATACCCATTGCTTTTCAGGACGATGGCGGCGATCATCCGATTGATATCATTGTCTTCAGCCAGCAGGATTTTTTTTTTAGTAATTAACATAGTATCATCTTGAATATTAAACTGCGATCTCTTTTTGCTGTATCATTTTATAAATAGTGGATTTTCCGATATCCAGCATATTGGCTACCTGCACCACATTCTGATCATATTTTTTCAGGTAATGCTGTATAATATGGATGCTGTATTCTTTCATTGTCTTTTCCTGCTGAAGCAGAAAATCGTTGGACCTTGATGAGGAAAACGTAATATCGGATGGCATAACTTCTTTGCCATCACTCATCACTGCAGCCAGGTCCATCATCGCTTTTAACTCTCTTACATTTCCGGGATAATTGTAAGCCATCAGTTTTTCTTTTGCCTCAGCGCTCAGTGTAAGGGCCTGCAGTTTATTTTCCTTACAGCAATCATCGAGGAAAAATTTTGCGAGTAGCAATACATCATTACCACGGTCTCGTAATGGAGGTAATTCAACAGGAAGACCCATAATCCGGTAATAAAGGTCTTCACGGAACAGGCCATTCGCTACCTGGTCTGCGAGGTTTTTATGAGTGGCCACTACCAATCGCACATCAAGTATCACTTTTTCATTTCCTCCAACACGGAACAGTTCTCTTTCCTGTAGCACTCGTAAAAGCTTGCTTTGCAGGTTCAGGTCCATTTCCCCGATCTCATCGAGGAAGAGTGTGCCTTTATTTGCCTCTTCAAATTTTCCGATCTTCCGGGCAATAGCACCTGTAAAGGCTCCTTTCTCATGACCAAACAATTCACTTTCCAGCAACTCTGAAGGAATGGCTGCCATAT
>JAJKIP010000294.1 GCA_021154405.1 Segetibacter sp.
TGATTCCGGACCAGGGAATCACTTTGTGCCTTGATGGAGAATGACGCCAGGATTAAGAAGGGTGCGAGAAAAAATCTAAAAATGGAAGAAGTTCCCATCAGACGAAGAAACATCGCAATTCTATGTAAATTCTGAAGCCGTGTGATACTATATGCTGAGTCAGAAGCTTTATTCCACAGGTTCAGATTCAGCAAAGCCAATTATCTATCAAGGTAGCAGCCTTGTATCACAATCGATACAAAATTCACTCAGTCCTGTATCAGAAACGGACAAATACATGCTGAACGGCTTATTTAACTAATTGGCTATCAGAGCTAAGTAAACAAGGCATGACTATTTCTGTTTAAATTGGATAATATTAATCTTCCTCGCTTTTACGACTTATGTTTAGCAATAATCTCAAAGTTTCATGGCGTTATATTTCACGGCATAAACTTTATTCTGCAATCAATGTCCTGGGATTGGCATTTGGTATTTGTACCTGTATTGTGGTATATCTCATTACAGATTTTGAACTTGGTTTTGACAGATTCCATCCGGGTAAGGAACGTATTTATCGCATTACGGAAGAATTGCAAAGGAGTAATGGTGAAAAAGAATTTCTGAACAGCCTTATACCTGATGTGGCAGGAGTTCAGTATCAGATACCAGGGCTTGAAGCCCAGGCTGGCTTCCACCTTTATAGTCCGAACATAAAAATTCAGGACGCCAATAGCCTGGAAAAACAATTTGATAGCAGGATTGAAGGAAGTTATAGTACCTCGGTTATTATCACCTGGCCTGAATACTTTAACATTTTCAAATATGAGTGGCTTGCAGGCAGTCCATCCAGTTTAAATGAACCCTTCAGGGTAATACTCTCAGAAAACAAGGCACATAAATATTTTGGACAATTGTCACCCGGACAAATGATCGGTAAAACTGTCATCTATGATGATTCATTGCGAGCAACAGTGTCTGGAATAGTAAAAGACTGGAGTGGGAAAACAGATTTTGGATATACAGATTTTATTTCTATCAGTTCAGCTACCAATAGTTTTCTAAAGAACCAGTTTCCAACAGACGACTGGACAAGTTTAAGTCCACACCGTTCAATGGCTTTCGTAAAACTGGCAAACGGAGTTTCTGCGGAACAGATAAATAAGGAGTTTGCGAAGTATGTTAAAGAACATGTGAAAAAGCCTAATGACGGATCATTACTGACCATGCAGTTGCAACCTTTGACTGATATACATTTTTCAAAGGATTTTCATAGGGGAGATGATGGAGATGACTTCAGAAAACCATATTTGCCTACCCTATACGTTTTGATAGGTGTTGCAATTTTCATATTGCTTTTAGCTGCTATTAATTTTATAAACCTTTCAACAGCCAAATCAATTCAGCGAACAAAGGAAATTGGTGTACGTAAAATTGTGGGAGGCACAAAGACTAATATCGCCATTCAGTTTTTGACAGAAACCTTATTGCTCACCCTGTTTGCCGTTATTATTTCTGCATTCCTTGTAAATCCTGTATTAGCAGCATTTGGCTCCTATATACCGCAAGGGGTAAAATTCAATATTGGTGACAAGTCAACAATCCTTTTTTTGTTAGCTGTTACAATTGTTACTACACTACTGGCAGGCATTTATCCATCAAGAATACTGGCAACCCATCTTCCAGCCCTGAGTTTGAAAGGACCGGCCGGTTTTAATAAAAGTAATGGCGTGAGTTTGAGAAAGGCATTGATCATATTTCAATTCACTATTTCCCTTGTATTTATTATCAGTTCTATGGTTATGCGTAATCAGATCAATTACATGCATAGCTCATATAAGGGGTTTAATAGTGATGCCATCCTTACCATTAATCATTGGCGTGATAAAGGAACGCTAAAGGTATTTGCCGGGAATATTGGGAATATAGCTGGCATAAAGCAGGCGATATTACAGGGTAATTCACCGATGGGCTTTGCACATGGTTTCCAGGATATTCAATACAAAGATCATGATAAGGTATTGAATATGCGCGTCTCCCTTGAGGGAGGAGATGATAATTATGTCCCATTTTATGAAATGAAAATGGTAGCTGGAAGGAATATGGTAAAGAGTGACAGTATGAATGAGCTGGTCATAAATGAGACTTGTTCAAAAGCAATGGGTTTTACCGATCCGCATTATGCAATAGGAAAGACACTTTATTTTCATGACAGACCCTATCCCATTGCAGGTGTTGTGGCTGATTTTCATGAAGGATCATTTCACGAAGAAATAAGACCAGTAGCTATAGGTAAAGGAAGGGAATGGAGTGTAGCGATAAAGCTGACAACTGAAGCAAATAAGATAAGTAATGTAAAAGTCATTCTATCTGAACTGGAAAAGGAATGGAAAAAACTATTTCCAGATGAGGGATTCAATTATAGTTTTTACAAGGAATCGCTTGCACGGTTGTATGACCAGGAAACCAAGACTGCCTGGCTAATGAATACAGCAACCATCATTACCATATTTATTTCCTGCATGGGGCTCTTTGGTCTTGCCCTGTTCACTACCGAACGGAGAATCAGGGAAATCGGTATCCGTAAAGTGCTGGGTGCCTCGGTATTGGATATTACGGGTATGCTTACCAAAGACTTTACTGTATTGGTCCTCATAGCAATAATAATCAGTTCACCAATTTCCTGGTATTTCATGAATCAGTGGTTGCAGGACTTTGTTTATCGCGTTGATATTGCCTGGTGGGTCTTTCTGTTGGCGGGATCAGTTGCGATATTCATTGCACTTCTTACCATCTGTGTTCATGCTATCCGGGCTGCTCTGGCGAACCCCGTAAAGAGTTTACGAACTGAGTAAATACCCGCAGCATAAGAACAAAAATTAGCCAAGGCAATTTATTTTGCTTTCGAGAATATCAATATTGCCTGGAATCCCTCAGTTAGTTGTTCCTACAGGATCCTGTAACCGGATAATTGCATTGGCATTCTGAAGAAATCCTGAAGCCAGTTAACCTTTCTAATTACTCAATTTTTGACATTATATTTGTTTAGGCCATCAGGTGGTGATCTTCTTTTGTTGTAACTGGTTATTTGATCCTAATTTTCTGATATGAAAGTGTTGATTGTTGAGGATGAAAAGGAACTTTCTCACAGTATTTGTGAATACCTTGCTGGTGAACAGTTCAAGTGCGAGCAGGCCTTTAATTTTGATGGTGCAATTGAAAAGATTTCCCTGTATGATTATGCCTGCATTATCCTGGATATTACATTGCCTGGTGGGAGTGGGATCGATATCGTGCGTGAACTCAAGAGCCAGGATAAAATGGACGGCGTTATCATTATCTCTGCAAAAAATTCAATTGATGATAAAGTGCTTGGCCTGAATGCAGGAGCTGATGATTACCTCACCAAACCATTTCACCTGCCTGAACTGGCAGCCCGCATCGCAGCTATAATTCGCCGGAAGTCCTTTGAAGGAAGAAATATTGTTCAGATTGAAAATATGGAAGTAGACCTAAGCCTTAAAGAGGTGAGAGTAGGCCAGGTAAAAATTGACTTAACCAAAAAGGAATATGAGTTGTTGCTTTATTTTATAAGCAATAAAAATAGAGTAATTGCCAAGAATGCCATTGCTATTCATCTTTGGGGCGACAATTTTGATATAGCTGACAGCTATGATATCATTTATACACACATCAAAAATCTGCGTAAGAAACTTGTTCAGGCTGGCGCATCAGACCATATAAAATCTGTTTATGGAATGGGTTATAAATTTGCCCTTTCCTGATTATGAAGTTATTCACGAAATATAGTCGCATAAATATGGTTGCCAGTATTGTAATTTTCCTGGTAGCAAGTGTGGCTTTTTATTTCACATTGAGATATGTGCTTATAAATCAGATTGATGAAGATTTGGAAGTGGAAGAAGATGAAATAACTACCTATGTTAAAAAGTACAACCAGTTACCCGAGAGTTTCTCCTTTTCAGATCAGGCCACTCATTTCTCCGCTGTTCAGCAATTGCCAAAAAGATCAGTTTCGACGGTTACCATGACCAATATTGAAAATAAAGTCCCCGAAAAATTTAGGCTGCTTAGTTTTGGAATTGCGGCTGGTGGGGTCAATTACAAGGCAGAGGTATCCAAGCCTTTGGAAGGAGCCGTTCATTTATTGAGGTCGATTCTTTTAATTACGCTCATCAGTATAATGGTAATACTGCTCGTATCCCTGGTTATTAATAGAGTATTGCTGAAAAATTTATGGCGGCCGTTTTATGATTCAATCAATGCCATGAGAGTATTCAGAATAAGTAATAACAGAATGGCATCTCTTCCGGAATCTCATATTGAGGAATTTGATTTGCTAAATAATACTCTTAAGAGTTTTACTGAAAATTCCAGGAAAGAATATCTGGCCCTGAAAACGTTCAGCGAAAATGCTTCCCATGAGTTTCAGACACCTATCGCCATTATCCGGTCAAAACTTGACCTGCTTATCCAGGAGGAGAAGCTCTCTGAGCCTCAAAGTAAAACGCTGCAGGCTGCTTATAATGCTACGGAGAAACTAAGCAGACTTAACAAGTCCCTGCTGTTGCTGGTAAAAATTGGTAATAACCAGTTTGAAGACGCTGAAGTGATCAGCCTGGACCAAAAGCTTGAAGAAAAATTGCAGGAGTTCCAGGAACTCTGGCAATCTCATTCGCTGCAGGTAAATACCCTGATCAGGAAATCATCCATCAGGATGAATAAAGAATTGCTGGAGGTCCTGCTGAACAATCTTTTGACCAATGCAATTTCCCATAACTATGATGGTGGCGAGATCTTCATATCTCTTACCGCAAATCAGTTGATGATTACCAATACAGGTAAGGAAGGGGCTCTGAATCAGCAGCAATTATTTAAGAGATTTTATAAACCTTCACAGAACAGTTCGCATAATGGGTTAGGTCTATCCATTGTAAAGCAAATTGCAGATGTCTCTGATCTTGGACTAAATTATTCCTTTGATAAGGGAAAGCACAGTTTTACCGTATCATGGACCCAGCTATAAGCCAGAAGGCGATTGTGATTTCCTCCTGAAGGAAGCAATTATTCTCAGCATGGATGGTAATACTATCAATAATAAAGGCAAAGCTGTTATAAATCCTCCAATTACTGCAATGGCCAGAGGCTGATGTAACTCTGCACCCGTTCCAATTCCAAGAGCAAGAGGCATAAGTGCAATAATGGCTCCCA
>JAJKIP010000295.1 GCA_021154405.1 Segetibacter sp.
CAGGAAATGATCATGCAGTAAAGATACCCTGAAGAAGATATAAAAAATTTGCCCCGAATCACGAAACCTCGCGATCGGGGCAAAACTTTTAAAACTCAAATTCTTTAATTATCCCACCAAACCTTATCAGTCAGTTTCGCACTTTGTACTGCCTGTGGATTGGCGATGATCTCTGATTCTGGATAGATCAGGCGCCTTGGTATTGCCGATAGCGCATTTGGCACTGCAGTCAGTGTTGGGAAACCAGTCCTTCTCCAGTCAACGAAATTCTCTATAGAAAGGTAATTGGCTGTTACCTTTTCTTCAATGATCATCTGCAGGGCATTTGCAGCCGTCAATGTACCTCTGGCCGCCAGATAGGTAGTTACATCACTGGCAGCAATGCCGAGTTTGGTCATATGTGATTTGATACCTTCCTGATAGATTGGCTGCGCTGCAGCAAATCCCGATTTTATCAATGTTGCTTCTGCTTTCAGGAACAGGGCTTCAGAATAGTTAACTACAAAAAAATCAGCTCCCGGGCCTGCATACATTACTCCGGGTAGTGAATAATCATTTAGACTACCCAGGGTTGCTGAGCCAATAGGCCTTCCTGTGTATAGACCTGTTCCCTTGGCGGGTGCTACCAGTTTGGGAAGACGCGGATCATTCCTGTTCTTCAGTGTATTGACCAGTTTTTCAGAAAGCACCAGCGTAGATACCGGATCGAAATTATTGTACAGCGGATTTTCTTCTCCAGCACTTCCTGTAAACATGAATTTTAGATCATCAGCGTTTGAAGTCATTCCATTTGCCAGTGCAGCTAATGCCAGATCTGCCTGGGCCGCCGCCGTATAGCCCGGAGCTTTGGTCAGGTGCATATAATATCTTGCCTTTAAAGTGTAGGCCAGTTTTTTCCATTTGGTCATATCACCTTTGTAATAATAATCATCATTTCCTGGTGTACGGCCGGCATTTGTGTTGATATTGGCGAGCCCCGCATCAAGTAGCGACTGTATTCCTTTGTAAACATCTTCCTGCTTATCATAAACCGGTTTGAAATTGTCACTTCCCAATAATGACTGGGAATAAGGAACATCTCCAAACAGGTCTGTAGTAGTACCTAAGGCCAGGGCCATCAGGATACGGCCAATACCCGCATACTTGCTGTTCCCATGCGCCTCTGCCATTGTAATCAGCTGTTTCAGATTATTCATACAGCGAACGTAAGAATTGGTCCAAACGTCATCAGTTTCGGTATTCTGAAGCAGGTAAGTACCATGATTAGGTATAGGCTGGTTCAGGGCTACATTCTGCACATAATGATTAGCATACGCAAACGCCAGATTTGCAGATAATGAATTGGCAATGTTCATTTCAATTGGTGAAAGGAGAAGAGCCTCTGAAACCTCAATTGGCGAATTAGGATCCTTGTTTACATCAATGAATTTCTTACAACTCATGGTACAAACCACCATCAATGCAACAGGCAAAAATATTTTTTTCATTTTCATATTCTTATATTGAAATAATGAATGAATGCTTTTTGATTAAAAAGTGAACTTCAGGTTAACACTTACTGAACGGTTGGTAGGTGTAGAGAATGAGTAGATACCCTGTGAACCGTTATTTGAACCAAATGAGCTTACCTCTGGATCAGAACCGGTGAAATGCGGTTTATGTATCCATAGATTTCTTCCTGTTACTCCAAGATTAATGGATTTGAAAGGGGTTTTGGAAATTATTCCGGAACCAAATTCATAGCTCAGGTTCACGTTGCGTAATTTGATAAAGGTGGCATCCTGTGTAGTAGCTTCATAAATACCACTCACTCTTCTCCAGTAATCAACCCCTGCTACGGTTTTAGTATTAGGCTGCCCTGTTGATTCAACAATTCCAGTTACTACTCTTGGCTGCCTGTCTTCTGAAATTTTCGGCATGCCATAGAACAAACCATAACTGTCAACATTGTTTTGGAGGTCCCCGCCTTTCTTCATGTCGAAGAAGAAACTGAGGAAAAGGTTTTTGTAACGTAATGAGTTGGTAATGCCTGCCAGCCAGTCGGGTGATATATTACCAGTAACACCCAGTGGTCCAATTATGGGAAGACCATTATCATCTATCAGCAAAGCACCAGTCTTGCCATCCCTTTTATAGGTTGATCCAAACAGGGAACCATAAGGCTGGCCAACTTTTATAAGTGTAAAGCCATTGGTGAGTTGTTCCTGGTCCTGATAAATATAAAGTACTTTATTATTCAGTTTTGTGAATGTGAATGTTACATCCCAGGTAAATTTGTTCGTCTTGATGGGTGAACCATTGATAAGTATTTCCAGACCTTTTGTGCGCAACTTTGCACTGTTGACAGTTGTTCCTGTAAACCCTGAAGACGGTGCAATGGAAACACCGGGTATAATTCCGTTCTCAACATTTTTATTGAACCAGGATACTTCCAGTGAAACCCTGTTTTGTAATAATCTTGATTCAAGCCCTACTTCAAACTCCTTTGCCAGTTCGTTCTCAAGATTGGCGTTCCCTAAAGTTTCGCTCAAAAGGAATCCATTCTGTCCGTTGTATGGAAATTGAACTCCATTTACGTTTGCCAAACCAAAAGGTGTATTCAGGGAATAGGCTCCTACATTGTCATTACCTACCGTTGCGTAGGAGACACGCAGTTTGCCAAAATTGATTAAAGATTTACCCGAAGCAGGTAGCAGATCAGACCATACAAAGCTTAAGGCTGCTGATCCATAAGGATACCAGTTATTCCCTTTGGCCAGTACTGAGCTGCCATCATACCTTCCCGTGAGTGCCAATGCCAATAGTCGCTTATAGTCAATTGTAGCCTGGGAATAAACACCCACTTTACGCGTTAGACTATGGCTTTCGGAATAAGTTTTTGTGGATGCATTAGACATGTTGGTAAATCCTGGATTGGAAAGACCTTCTCCCCTTCCCTGGGTCGTCTGTCCATAAGTAGATAGAATATTATTTCCCAGGACCACATCAACATTAAAGTTGCCAAATTCCCGGCGCGCATTTATAATAAAATCATGGTTGAACTGGCGAAATATGCCAGTCCGGTCTACAATTACTCCATTGGGATTGGCAATCGATCCCAGGTTTTCAAAATACTTTATCTGGTCGGTATAAATATCAGCTCCAATTCTTTCTGTAAAGGTCAACCACTTTGCTGCGTTATAATTGAAAGTAGCAACTGGCACAAAACGATTCACTGCTGATGTATTGAAAATATTGTCCAGCACCCAATAGGGATTGTTACGTGAGAAACGATACAGCCTTTGGGTTCCATCGGGATTGAGATAAGGCTTCATGTTATAGGAGATCGGACCATTAAAAACTGTCCAAACCGGCGCTTCCAGGATATAACCCTCCGGCATAAACCGGCGATGTGAATTAGCGTATGTGAATTGAATGGTAGTCGAAACTTTATCAGACAATTTAGTGGTGAACTTGCTGAACAAAGAGTGGCGCATGAAACTGGTCCGGGGAGCAGTACCATCCTGATTAAAATAGGAATATGAGGTAAAATAATTCGAATTGGAACCACCGCCCGCAACGCTTATTGAATTATTAGTACTGGCACCAGTCCTGAAAAATTCCTTCATCTGGTTATGTTTCTGTAATGGCTGGCCATTTACGCGTAAAGTATCCATATCAGCACCCCAGGAGCTGCTCGTTTTTTTTGTTTCTCCATCATAATATTGCCCACCCTCTCCCTGTGAATATTTATTTTGTACTTCAGGAAAGATTGGCATATCAAATCCAAGGTCTGAACTTACAGTTACCAGTGGTTTTTTATTGGCCGACCCACTTTTTGTTGTAATAATAATAACACCACGTGCACCAGCTGAACCATATAATGCTGTTGCGGCTGCACCCTTCAGGACATTCATGCTTTCAACAGTGGAGGGATCAATATCAATCAGGCGATTGCTTCCGGGACCAGAATTTACAGCCCCAGTCTCAGAATTATCAATAGGTATTCCATCCAGCACTATCAGGGCTTCGTTATTTCCAAAGAAAGAAGTTACCCCACGAACAAGGATCCGGGAAGAGCTGCCTGGCGTACCTGATGCGTTTGTGATCTGCACACCAGCCACTTTGCCAGCCATCGCATTAATAAGGAATGGATCCTTGGCCCTTATCAATTCATCTCCCTTTAATTCCTGGGAACTAAAGGTCAGGTTTCGCTTGTCTCTTTTGATACCAAGCGCCGTAACTACAACTTCATTTAACTGGGTAGTGCTTTTGGAAAGTCGGAACTCAAGGAAATCTTTTCCGTCCACTCCAAGTTCAGCAGGCCCATATCCAACAATGCTAACCTGCACTGATGATTTTTCCGGGGCACTGATCTCAAAGCTGCCATCTGATTTGGTAATGGTGCCTGATTTGGTTCCATTAACAGATACACTGACACCGGGGATCGGAACTCCCTCTTCATCAGTTACTCTACCTTTAAATGTCTTGTTTTGCGAAAGGGCAGGAAGGGTGATCAGGATTGCTGCGAACAGCAGCAAAGCAGTTAATACGTTTTTCTTCATAACGCAGTAGTTTAGTGAATTAATTAAAGCAGCAGATGAAAGATCATAAACATATTCCCCGAATTATGATCATCTAACCAAATGTATCATGCTTTATGTAGTAATGGTTTATCATTATTGATAAGTATTAAACAAATTTTAACCGCTTAAGCCCGAGAATAGTTTAATTCTGGTTAATAAAAGTATAAGTGGAAAATATGGCGTAAGTGATTGCCATTATTAATAACTACTCAGGCTTACCTAATCTACTTTCTGTGTATATTCCTTGAGATACTGCCGCGGAGAGCGACCGGTAATTTTTTTGAAGACACGATTGAAACTGACAGCGCTGGTGAACCCTGTATCATAAGCAACTGAAGACATAGAATCAAAATCCCCGGCCAGAATCTTCTTACAGGCTTCGTTGATCCGTATTTCACTCAAAAATGTGACATAGGTCTTACGGGTATGCTTCTTGAAGTAGCGGCAAAAGGCCTGTGGTGTGAGATAGGCAATATTTGCGATCTGCTGCAGTTTGATATTTTCAGTGTAGTGAGCCATGGTGAACTGGTACACCGCATTCATACGCAACCCTTCTGAATCAGAAAATGAATATTCAGGAGAATTGGAAGCCAGCATTTTCCAGTCTTTAATATCTGCCAGCACCTGTAATAATTTAATAAATGCTGCAAGGCGAAAACCATTCTTTGCATTTTTTACCAGCATCATTTCATCCGTTATCCTTTTTTCATCTGCACTGGGGGCCTGCAATCCAAAACCTGTGTTCTCCACAAATTTCTTCATGCTTTTTGCTTCCGGCAGGCTGAGTATGGTTTGAAAGAAGCCTTCCGGATTGAAGAAGAAGGTAAGACCATGCACCTGCTTTCTCCGGCGTTTATCAAAATATTCAGGATCACTTTTAAATATATGCGGCTGGTTAGGACCAAGTACATATATTTCCCCCGCTTTGAAAGGTTGCATATAATTTCCCGCTATCAACGTGCCTTCCCCTTTCAGGATCCAGGTGATCTGCATCTCATTATGCCGGTGAAGGTGATTGTAAAAATGAGGCATAATATCATCCTGCACAATCACAGAATTCTCTCTGGCAACAGGTATGGTAAACTGAATTACTCTCATCTTATCCAATATTATCACTTTTATTCCAATATTAGCTCACACGGGTTAATATCTGTAAAATACTGGATAAATAATGCAACCTTTTTAACTTACATTCAGGATATTTTTATACAAAATTCAGAGTATGAGTATTAAATGGAAAGGTGTATTTCCCGCGATGACGACAAAGTTCACTCCAGATGATAAATTGGACCTCGCCCTTCTTTCAACAAATATCGAAGCCCAGATTGATGCCGGTATTGATGGCATAATCCTGGGCGGTACTCTTGGTGAAGCAAGCGTACTTACAAATTCAGAAAAAGAAACTTTGATAAAATATACGGTGGATGTAATCAATGGACGCATCCCTGTAGTACTGAACATAGCAGAAGGTTCTACACGTGAAGCATTAAAGCAGGCAGAATATGCAACAGAATGGGGCGCAGATGGATTGATGATGCTGCCACCCATGCGTTACAAGACTGACCACCGCGAAACAGTTACTTATTTCAAAACTGTAGCTGGCTCTACCGATCTTCCCATCATGGTTTACAATAACCCGGTAGATTATAAGACAGAAATTACGCTGGACATGTTTGAGGAAATGATTGAGTGTGATAATATCCAGGCAGTAAAAGAATCAACCAGGGATGTTTCCAATGTAACAAGATTGAAAACCCGATTTGGTAACCGATTGAAAGTATTATGCGGAATTGATACTATTGCCATGGAAGAAATGACGCTGGGAGCTGAAGGTTGGGTAGGCGGGCTGGTTTGTGCGTTCCCAGAAGAGACAGTTGCCATTTATCGCCTGATAAAAGCTGGTCAGATAGATGAAGCCATCAAAATCCATCGCTGGTTCCTTCCTTTGCTTGAACTTGATCTTCATCCCAAATTAGTACAATATATTAAGCTTGCGGAAGCACAAACCGGCATCGGAAGCGAACATGTACGTCCTCCACGCCTCACACTTACAGGAGAAGAGAGAAAAACCATTTTGAAAATTATCAATGATGGCATAGCTTCAAGGCCAACCATACCTGATCTGGCCAGAACGATATAATGAAAAAAACTTTTGTCTGTATTGACGCACATACCTGCGGCAATCCTGTGCGTCTTGTAAAGGAAGGCGGACCTGTATTACAGGGAAAGGATATGAGCGAAAAGCGCCAGCATTTCCTCAGGGAATTTGACTGGATACGCAAATGATTGATGTTTGAACCGCGTGGTCATGATATGATGAGCGGCAGTATACTCTACCCTCCCCACGATCCTGCCAATGATGTAGCCGTATTATTTATTGAAACCAGTGGCTGTTTGCCGATGTGTGGTCATGGCACAATTGGTACAATAACCATTGCTATTGAGGAAGGCCTTATCAAACCAAAGCAACCTGGAATCGTAAGAATGGAGGCTCCTGCCGGGCTTGTTAACATAAGTTATACTACAGAAAGGAACAAGGTAAAATCCGTTAAGTTGGTAAATGTTCCCGCTTTTCTTGATTCAGCTGACCTTCCGGTGGATTGCCCTGAATTGGGCGAGTTAAAAGTTGATGTTGCTTATGGTGGAAATTTTTATGCCATTGTGGATGTTCAAAAGAACTTCAAAGGATTGGAGCATTATCCCGCAGACAATCTGATTGCCTGGGCGCGTGAGCTTCGCAAACGCATCAATGAAAAATATTCCTTTGTGCATCCGGAAAATCCTACCATCACGGGTTGTTCTCATATTTTGTGGACCGGTGCAGTAATTGATAAAAATTCAACTGCCCGTAACGCTGTATTTTATGGTGATAAGGCCATTGACCGTTCTCCTTGCGGCACAGGTACATCCGCAAGGATGGCTCAATGGTATACAAAGGGGAAATTGAAAAAAGGAGATCGCTTTATTCATGAAAGCATTATCGGTTCCACATTTACAGGAACCATTGAAGAAGAATTGACAGTTGCTGGCAAACCGGCGATCAGACCAGGCATTGAAGGCTGGGCCAGAATATACGGACATAATACGATCACCATCGACGACGAAGACGATCCCTATGCTTTTGGATTCCAGGTAGTCTGATGGGGTTGAACTAAATATCAATAAATGAAGGTTTCCATTATAGGTGCGGGCGTTATTGGATTAAGCTGTGCTTATTATTTGCGCAAAGAAGGACATGAAGTTACTGTTATCGATAGCGGCAATATTACCACTGGCTGCTCATTTGGAAATATGGGTTATGTTTCGCCCAGTCATTTTGTCCCCCTCGCCACACCAGGAATTGTTGCGCAGGGAATAAAGTGGATGTTAAATTCCTCCAGTCCTTTTTATATTCGCCCGCGTCTCAATATGGACCTCATCAGATGGGGACTCACCTTCAACCGTAGCGCCAACAATAGAACGCTTGCAAAAAATATTCTGCCCCTCAACAATCTTTTGCAGTTAAGTCGCCTTCTGATCAATGAATGGAAGACAGACCTTGGAGATTCTTTTGGACTGGATGAAAAAGGGTGCTGGATGTTATACAAAAATGAAAAGACTGGCGATCATGAGAAGCACCTGGCGGAACAGGCCAATAAGCTTGGACTGAAGACACTGATCTGTACAGCCGCCGAAGTACAGAATTATGAAAAAGAAACGGAAGTGAATATTGCAGGAGGAGTTCTTTACCTGGATGATTGTTATGTAGATCCGCCTAAACTGATGCGCTCATTACACCAGCGACTGGAAATAAATGGTGTGCAGTTCCAGCTGAATTCTACGATTACCGGTTTTGAGAAAAAACAACAAAAGATTTCCGCAGTGCTGGCAGGTAACCGGAAAATTGAAACAGATGAAGTGATCATAGCCAACGGCTCATGGATGACATCTATTTCCAAATTGCTCGGACTAAAGATATTGATGCAGCCGGGGAAAGGATACAGTTATTATTATAATGGGCTACAATCCAATCTTGTTTATCCATCAATACTGGTTGATGACAGGGTAGCCACTACACCCTATGACCGTTCACTTCGGATTGGAGGAACCATGGAACTAAGCGGTCACAGTGATAATATCCTGCCAAAAAGAGTAATGGCAATCTATACGGCCTTTAATAAATATTATCCAAAGCTGATCCTGCCGGCACCCGATCCACAAAAAGCATGGTTTGGCTATAGACCGGTTACCCCTGATGGATTGCCCTATATTGGAAGGCACAGGCGATATAATAACCTTTCATTCGCAGGAGGACATGCCATGCTGGGTGTATCCGCATCAATGGGAACAGGTAAATTGATCAGCGAACTGATCAATGGCAGACCTTCAACCATTGACATCAATGC
>JAJKIP010000296.1 GCA_021154405.1 Segetibacter sp.
CAAATGATTTTGTAGATTTACCACCTGCTTGCCGCCTCTGATTGGTGAAGCCGGCGAAAGTTCGAATGTAATTGCTGCTTTTATGGAAACAAGACTAACTGCAACTGTTAAATACAGGGTACAGCTGATTTTACTCCTGTCGCTAATCCTGTTATTCAATGTAGGCAAAGCCCAGGAAGGGCTCAATATTATTAGTTACAAAAATAAAGACGGGCTTTCTTCAGGTAATGTCAAAGCAATGCTTAAAGACAGGCATGGCTTCATGTGGTTTGGAACCGATGATGGACTGAACAGATTCGATGGGGTAAATTTTACTGTTTACAAGCATGTTGTTGGCGATAGTACTACAGTAGGAGGCGATAATATATCTGCACTTTACGAAGATCCTTCCGGAAATTTATGGGTTGGTACTAACCAGTCGCTTTCCCTCTACAACAGATCAACAGATAAATTCACCAGCTACACCTTTATGGGTAATTGTGCAGTCCGGACTATCTGTATGGACTATTCCGGAAATCTTTGGGTAGGAGCACATTCGGGATTATATAAATTAAGTGATAGCCTCGGCAGAATAATGCAGTACCGCCCCAGATCAGAGCTGATAAGAAAACTTCCCAATACTGTCCTTTCTGTATATGAGGACCGTAGCCACAGGCTCTGGACAGGCACCAGCTCCGGTTTGTATTTATATGATGAGCGATCTGATGCATTCAAAACCTATACTCACTCAGATGCTGATGCAGGTTCCATCTCAGATGATATCGTTCGCACAATTAGTGAGGATGCATACGGTAATTTATGGTTTGGAACCAATAACGGGTTTAACCTGTTTCCTAAAAATGGTAATGGTTTTATTCATTACTGGCATAGTGATACAGATATAAATACCCTTAGTAACGATTGCATTTATTCCGCTGACCTTGATAATAATGGCGATCTGTGGTTAGGAACTGAAGATGGATTGAATATTTTTAATACCATCACCAGGAAGTCGCAAAGGATACAATCAGACCCACGAAATCTTTATGGCCTTTCCGGTAAATCAGTCCGCACCATTTTTATTGATAAATCAGGTATTTATTGGGTGGGTACTTATCAGGGAGGAGTGAATAAGTACGACAAAAATCTGTCTTTGATCAATCTCAGGATGAGTAATCCGCTGGACCCAAAAGGACTTAGCTCTCCCTTCGTCACTTCTTTTGCTGAAAGCCCCACTGGCGAAATTTATGTTGGTACAGATGGAGGCGGATTGAATCTTTTTAACCTGGAAACAGGCTTAATTGATCATCCGAAACTGACTGATGATCCCAAAGGACAGAAAATGCCTGTCCTGGCTATGGAAAAAGTTGGCAATGAACTTTGGATCGGCACGTATCAGCAGGGGATTTTTGTTCTGGATATGCTTACCAGGAAAGTAAAACAATATTTAAAAGGTAAGAATGGACTTAACAGTAATGAAATATTTTGCCTTAAGAAAGATAGTAAGGGAAATATCTGGATTGGTACCAATGGAAATGGTGTGATCGTTTATGATTCTGTATCAGCAAGCTTTATTCCTCTCGAGAAAATTGCCCATACCGGGGTCGAGAAACATGTCATCTCGGTTGGATATATCAGGGCCATTGAAGAAGACCGTTCTGGAAATATCTGGATCGGTACAAGCGGTGCGGGTGTAATTGTGTATAACCCCACTACCAGGGCATGCGATAACTATAATCACTATAATAGTGATCTGGCCATGAATGTTGTATTCAGCATTTATTGTGATAAGCAGGGTAAAATGTGGGTGGGCACAATGGGTGGAGGCCTAAGCCAGTTTAATCCAACGGCTAAAAAATTTATTTCTTACGCGGAAGAGCAGGGTCTTCCCAGCGCAGTGGTGTGTAAAATTCTCCAGGATAGCGCAGGGAAATTATGGATAAGCACTAATAAAGGTATCAGCAGTTTTAATACACAAACCCGGAAATTCAAGAATTATTCTTATCACAACGGCCTCCAGAAGAATGGATTCATGCTGGGTGCAGGATATATAACTTCAAAAGGAGAAATATTTTTTGGAGGGTCTGACGGTTTCAATTATTTCTATCCTGATCAACTTCATTGTAATAAGAATGTGCCGACTCTTCAATTCATGTCATTGAAGATATCAAACCGTACAATTGTTCCTGGTGAGAACGAAGCGATAAAAGAAAATATATCCATTGCAAAAGATATCCGGCTTGATTACAAACAGAATTTTTCACTTGATTTCTTTGCTTTGGACTTCACGTCTCCGGAAGACAGCCGCTACTCCTATAAGCTGGAAGGTTTTGATAATGATTGGAATAATGTGGGAAATCTCCATACCGCGGTATACACCAACCTGGATCCGGGTCAGTATGTATTTCGTGTTAAGGCAACAAGTGATGATGGTTTGTGGACAACAGCAGAGAAAACAATCAGGATCTATGTTAAGCCACCTATATGGCGCACAACCTACGCTTATATATTATATGCCCTGTGCCTGATCGGTATTATAATATTCGTGCGTTACCGGGCTGTTCGTAAACTCAAAAATAAATTTGCCCTGGAGCAGGAACGAAAAGAAGTGGAACGGCAGCGTGAATTCGATCAGTTAAAGATCAAATTCCTCACCAATCTCAGCCATGAGTTCAGAACACCGATCTCACTGATCATGGCACCGGTAGATAAAATGATCAACCAGGAAACGAGTATTGTCAAGCAATCGCAGTTATCGATGGTGAAGAGAAATACAGAAAGACTATTGAACCTGGTCAATCAGTTGCTGGATCTCCGAAAGCTGGAAGAAAACGAATTGAAACTAAACCTCAGTGAAGGAGATATAGTTTGCTTCAGCAGGGACATCGCTGATTCATTCCGCGATATGGCAGAAACCAAACAGATCCATCTCGGTTTTTCAAGTGAAGTACCCGGTTATCTTACCCAATTCGATCATGATAAGATAGAACGTGTGCTCCTGAACCTTTTATCCAATGCCATCAAGTTTACTGGTAAGGGTGGCAGCATCAGCCTGAAAATAGAACCTTCACAAGATCTGAACGTAAGGATCATCATTTCGGATTCGGGTGTAGGGATGTCTCCGAAAGTGCAGGAGAAAATATTTGAACGGTTCTTCCAGGCAGAAGATAGCGGGCATGTGTTAAACCAGGGAAGTGGGATAGGGCTTTCCATTGTAAAAGAATTTGTCAAATTGCATGGAGGAACTATTGCTATCGACAGTAAACCCGGGAAAGGAAGCGCTTTCATTGTTGATCTTCCCTGTAAATTGCTCGCCAGTACTGATGGGATTCCTGAGAATGCTTTAATTACAGCACAGGAGCAATCTAAAACACCAACTACAAGGGTTCGGACTGTTCCTAAATTAACCGTATTGCTGGTAGAGGACAATGATGAGTTTAGGCATTATCTGCGGGACCATTTGCAGGATTATTACAGGATTATTGAAGCCTCTGACGGAAAAGAAGGATGGCAAAAAGCACTTTCTTCCCATCCACATATTATAGTAAGTGATATAAGTATGCCGGGAATTGATGGCATTACCTTAAGTCGCAAGTTAAAGTCTGACAAAAGGACCCGGCATATTCCGATCATTTTATTGACTGCCTTAACGGGACATACCAACCATATCAACGGGTTACAGACAGGGGCCAGTGATTACCTGACCAAGCCATTCAACTTCGACATATTGAATGTGAAGATCAGGAACCTGGTTAACCTGAATCAGCACCTGAAAGAAACTTACAATAAACAGTTGACAGTAGATCCCGCTGAAATTGTCATAGAAGGCTCAGATAAAAAACTGCTTGCCCAGGTCACTGACTATATAGAAGCAAATATCGACAGTCCAGACCTGACGGTGGAAGTCCTTAGCCGACATGTTTTTTTAAGCAGGGGTACATTATATAATAAGATAATGGAACTGACTGGCGAAACCCCGGTAGAATTTATCCGTACTCTCCGATTAAAGAAAGCTGCGGCTCTGCTGGAAAAATCTGATATGAGGATCTCCCAGGTCGGTTATATGGTCGGGTTTTCTTCTCCAAACTATTTTGCCAAGATGTTTAAGGAAAAATTTAATATGTCTCCATCGGAATATGCAATGAGTAAGAGAGGATTTGCCAATCAGTAAGACTTTTCACTCATTCATTTTTTCTTCTCGTTGATTTTCAACTCTTTTCAGAGAAAATTTTTGAACATTTCATGCAGGAAATTGTCCAAATCTTACCTGGCAGGGAATAAGATTCTTCTAACATTGAGTCTTAAACCGCTAACTGCAAATGTTGAGACTTTTTAAACGAAAGGCTATTGCCTGGCTTGCCTGTACTTTTATCTTATCAATTCCCTTCCTCACTCCCGGTTGTTCAAAAGGATTCAAAGACTATTATGACGAGAAAAACACCAAAGGGGGATTCCTTTACGATAAACTTAAGTCTGACTCCAGTTTTTCAACTTTTGTAAAAGCATTGGACCGGGCAAATGTTGCACAGTTCATTACGCAGGGAGGCCTCTATACAGTTTTTGCCCCAACCAATGCAGCCTTCGCCAATTATCTAAGTAGCAATGGCTATAGTTCAATAGATGCCGTTCCATTGAATAAATTATACAGCATCCTCAGTTTCCACATCATATATAATATGTGGTATTACTATGATCTCAAAGCCCGGTATTCCAGTTTTCAGCAGCGACTTTACCTGACCAGGAACCGGAAATTTGTAGATATAGATGTTACAACCCCTGATGTCATAAAAATAAATGGGGTCCCGGTCATCAATACAAAGCGGGACATCGATGCTGATAACGGAGTTATTCATGGAATTGGAACTGTGCTGGTACCATTACCTAATCTGGAAGAGATGTTACAGACTGATCCAGACCTGGCCAATAGTACCTTTTACCGGCTGATGCAGGTGGTAAAGGACAGCGCTTTTGACCGGTTCAATAGTTTTGACAGGGACAGGGACGGAAAAATGGATTCTATCTTTTACAAGACCTATTCCTATTTATTTGGCAGCACCACCTATTCCACATCCATAGAGTTCGGGCAAAGTACTTCACCAACAAGTCAGGGTGGTGAACCGCTATTCACCACATTTACGATACCTAATAATACAGTTCTTAACGCAGTTATCGCACCTGCACTCGCAAAAGTGAATAATAAACTGGATTCATTACAGCCATCGTATGTAAGTGCTGTGCTGCGGTCTTATATTATTAGCGACAGTAACTTTACCGCATCCAAACTGATTACCCGGTCTGCCATCTTCAAGTCAATCAACTCAGAATTACTCCCTGCAACACCAGATAATGTATTTGATAGAAAAGATATAAGGGCTAGCAATGGATATATCCATGTTATCAATACTACGTTTACGCCACCATCCACTTCCATACTCAATAGTGCCATCGGTAAACTATGGACTGAGCCACAATTCTCACTGTTCTTATTGGCTATACGCAAGGCCGGTCTGGAAGGGGCCTGGGCGCAAACCAGTAAAACAGGTACATTCTTACTACCCACCAATGACGCCATTCTGGCTGCCGGTTTTGATGTAAGGAATAGTACGCTTAACGGTGCTGTGCTGACTTCAACCCAGTACAGTAATATAATAAGGCATCATCTTATCAATGAAAACCTGGCACCGGCCGGACTGACCGGTACAAAGAACAGTGACCTGGGAAGTCCGCAAA